>CAZSCX010000009.1:0-18212 GCA_964605545.1 uncultured Gammaproteobacteria bacterium | reverse complement strand
GGACAGAGTCAAAATATTGCTAAAAAAGATAGGGGTAATTTGATGAATATGATGGAAAAGATAATTAAACAATATCCTGATGAAACTAAAAAAAGAGAATTTAGCGTAACTTTAGCTGATTTGGTTTTATCAAATTTAGAACCTTTTGGTCGAAGCCGTTTGTATTCCAAAAAAGAAGAAAAGGCTTTATCGGATGTAGTTTTAAACAAAACAGAAGAAAATAGATATGAGGATTTAGGAGTAAAAAAGGAAGCAACGCAAGAAGAAATTGCCATAGCTTACAAAAAGGAGTCAGAAAAATGGAATCCGGAAACCAATAAATCTCCGGAAGCGGCAGAAAAATTTTCCAAAGTTCAACAGGCTTACAAAACTTTAGCCGATGCTGATTCAAGAAAAAATTATGATATGGCTGGAGTGGAGCCAACAATGGATTATAAAATGGTTAGACCTGATATTTTTTATGTTCATATGACAAAATTTTCTCCTACAACTTTTGATGAGATGACGAGGGTTTTTGAAAAAGTTAAGGGAAAAGCTGGGGTAAATTCTTTGATTCTGGATTTATCTGGAAATATTGGTGGAGCAATTGACGGCCTCCCCTATTTTTTGGGTCCATTTATCGGCAATGATCAATATGCTTATCAGTTTTTGCATCAAGGGGAAAAGCAAGATTTTAAGACTAAAATTGGCTGGCTTGATAGTTTGGTGCAATATAAGAAAGTAGTAATTTTGATTGATGGTCAGGCACAATCAACGGCAGAATTGATGGCATCGGTATTAAAAAAATATAATGTTGGTGTTTTGGTGGGGAGAAAAACTAAGGGTTGGGGAACAGTGGAAAGAGTGTTTCCTTTAACAACAAAGATTGCTGATGATGAAACTTATTCAGTATTTTTGGTCCATACTTTAACTTTAAGAGAAGATGGTTTGCCAATTGAAGGCAATGGAATAGAGCCCAATATTTCTTTTGATGATAAAAACTGGAAAAAAGAATTGTTGGAAAGATTTAATAGTCAATCTCTTGTCGAGGCAATAGAAGAGGTGAGTAAAAAATAATTATTCCAAAATACCGTCGAGGTTGGTGTCGTAAAGAACGACTTCATTAAATAGTCGATAGTTGATTATTTCTTTTTTATCAAACCATATTTCGATTTCTTTTTCGGCCTCATCGACACTACTGGAAGCATGAATTAAATTTCTGACAGACCTTTCGGAAGTATCGGAAATTTGATAAGAATCAATAGTAAAATCTCCACGAATTGAACCGACATCTGAGGTTAAAGGTTCGGTAGATCCGGTAATTTTTCGAACAACACCGATGGCGTTCATGCCAGTCCAAATCATTGCGATAACAGGGCCGCTGGTCATATAGTTTTTTAATTTTTCAAGAGTCATTTTACCAATATCAACAGGATTTTCTGACGGTGGAGTAATTCCTTTTTCTTTGTAAGAATTAATAGCTTTGGAACCACATTTGAAAAGCCATTCTGGATCAACGGTATAGTGTTTTTCTATTTGAGTTCGATTGGGTATAATCATTTTCATAGCGACTAGCTTGAGACCCGTTCTTTCATAGCGTTTAAGGATTTCACCAATTAAGGATCGTTGAATGCCATCTGGTTTGATGATAACTAATGTTCTTTCTTTTTTTATGTCTGTCATATAGAGCTATTTTGCCTTTAATAAAAGGAAAATGCAAGCAGATGATTGATATATTGATGATTATCGATATAATAACACCAATGGATAAAATATTTAAAGCACTATCGGATACTAATAGAAGAAGAATTTTAACTTTATTGAAAGACGGAGAATTATCTGTCAATCAGATAGTGGCTCATATGAATATTGGTCAGGCAACAGTATCCAGTCATTTATCTGTTCTCAAAAAGGCAGGTTTAGTCAAGGTTAAAGAGCAAAATAAGTTGAGGATTTACTCAATAAATTGGAATATTTTAAAAATTTTTATTGATCAATTACGAGATTTTATAGGTGTTTCAATAATTTCTGAAAATGAGATTATTGTGCGAAGAAAATAGGTTAATTCCTATTGACTATGGGTTTTTAATAGAGTAAAGTGTAGTTAATCCGATTTCCCCCATTGGTAAATTATTAGGTTAATTAATTTAAAATGATAAAACAAAAAAGAGCATTTTTTAAGTCAACCGAAGAAGCTGTTAGTATGTTTCTTGGATTGGCGATAGTATTGGTAGTTATTGGATTGGTAATTAATTTTTTCAATAGCAGAAAAAAGATTACAAAAATTCCTGGGACAGAAAATAATTTGGAATTAACGGAGAATGGGACGGGAACTAAAACCATTGAAGGTGGTGAATACGTAGTAGTTAAGGGCGATGATTTGTGGAATATCGCTTTAAAGAGATATAACGATGGCTATAAATGGACTGAGATTGCTAAAGCAAATAATTTAAAAAATCCAGGTATTATCTGGGAAGGACAAAAATTGATCTTGCCGGACTTTGAAGCTAAAGCGGTTAGCGCCGACAAGACATATGTTGTCAAAGCGGGTGATTGTCTTTGGAATATTGCTCAGGCGCAATATGGTGATGGGTTTAAGTGGGTAGAAATTTATAATGCCAATAGAAATTTGATCAATAATCCAGGTTTGATCGAAATTGGAATGACGCTGCAATTACCGTGATAAAATAGGATATTGCGGCTATAGTTTAGTGGTAAAATATGTCCTTCCCAAGGATAGGTCGAGGGTTCAATTCCCTCTAGCCGCTCTCTGGGAGGGACTTTTTATTGCCGAAGTAGCTCAGTTGGCAGAGCAAGGCTTTCGTAAAGCTTAGGTCGGGAGTTCGACTCTCCCCTTCGGCTCAGATAGGTTATAATATATACAGTTATGGCTGAATTTAAAAGATCGCGGTTAACACGTAAGGCGGAAGAGCAAATAACAAAAAAAACAGTATTTTTGGGAATAATGACGATGTTGTTATTTTTAAGTGTGGTTATTTTTGGATTGCCTTTATTAATAAAATTTTCCATTTTTTTGGGTAACACACGAAAAACTAATGAGGTGATAAAAGAGAAAGTCTTGCCACCACAAGCACCAAGACCAATTTTGCCTTTTGAAGCGACCAATACGGCAAAAATTGATTTAAGCGGAGTGGCGGAGCCAAATGTAAAAGTAGTTTTGATGAAAAGTGATGTTAATTTTATGGAAGCCGAAGTAAGTGTTGATGGTACTTTTACTTTTAAAAATGTTGAATTGGATAAAGGTGAAAATATTTTTAATATGATTGCCGAATCGGAAAAAAGCGGTACAAGTGATTTATCAAAACAGTTTAAAATTATTTATGATGATCAAGCGCCAACAATTACTATGGAAAATCCAAATAGTGATAGTGTGACGGTAGATAGTATCGATGTTGATGTCAGTGGTAGAACAGAAAAAAATGTAAGTGTTTCGATTAATGGGCATGTGGCAATGGTAGATGACGATGGTAATTTTAAATTAAAAATTCAATTGAATGCCGGTGATAATGATGTTGAAATAATTGCAAGAAGTATGGCAGGAAATGAGACGAGAAAGAAAATAAAAATTAAATGTGATATCTAAAAAACGAAGAGGCAAAAAATAACAAAGGGATATAGGAGTGAATTAGAGAAAAGAGAATGGAATAAAATTGTAATTAATAGAATTCGGTGTAAAAAATCAGTTTTTAAATAATATTCTCTTAGTCCGAGTATAAATAAAATGAATCCGACTAGTCCGGTAGTGGTCAAAATGGTAAGCAAACTGCCATCGAATCCAAAACTGGAATGAGAAGGGTTTTTGCTCAGGTTTCTGGCATATTTTAGATTGTTATATCCAATTCCAAAAACAGGATTTTGAGAAAAAAGAGTTATACCTTCTTTGTAATTTTCGATTTTGGCAAGAATTGAAGAAGTTCTTTCCAGTTTTGTTCCCTCCCCTTCCAATCTAGGTAAAATAAAAATTGTTGAAAGAAAAATAAGTAGGCTGATAAAAAATATTTTTGGTTTTTGGTATTGTTTGGCGATAAGAAAAAAAGCAACCAATAAAGAAAGAAGACTAGAGCGGCTGTAAGTTAGGCTAAGAGCTAAATAAGGGATAATAAAATAATAAAATGGTGATGATTGAACAAATAAATAGATTATAAAAAGAAGGTAAATAAGGCCGGTAAAGGTGGGGTCAAAAAAAGTAGAAACGAGACGAAATAAATGAGGGTCCCAATTTAGAGCGCTAAAATAGGTAAAATTTGGCCAAAGAAAATATTGGATTAGACCGAATAAAATATTGGTGACAATGATGATAACGAAAAATTGTTTAAATTTTTGGGAAAATTTTGGAGGAAAAATAAAAAAAGAAAGAAGAATGGTGAGCCGAATAAAATAAAAAAAAGAAATGAAGTTTGTAAATCTAGCACTAATTAAACTAAATAATAGAAAATAAAGAAAAAAATTGTTTTTAATTTTATGATTTTTAAAAATATTAACAATTGCCAAAAGTCCAAGACTAATATCAAATAAAGGCAGTGGATGAAATAATTTGCCGAAAAAGAAAACTATGGCTGTTGCATACTCCATAATTTGCTTCTAACCAAAAAAGAATGAAGGCTCATACCTAGGGCGTTGATAAGTCCTGGAAGGCCGTCAAGGAAACCAAGCCGAAGAAAATAATTCTTAATAAATTTGGCTTTGGTATAAAGAATTATTTGAAAAATTGAACTTTTAATTTTCATTTCGAATAATTCTTTTGCTCTAATTTCACTATATTGATTGATTTTTGAAATAAATTCATAAAGAGAATTATGAGATTGATGCATAATAGGGGTATTTGATTTGATTATTTCTTGTTTGCTTTGCCATCTTTCGTGAACCTTACCAACAAATTTACCCATATTTCTATTGACTAAGCGGGTAATGAAAAAATGTCCAGTTTCACCAAAGTGTAGTTTTTTACCAAGAAAGATATCTATTCTTCTAAATGCATATTGATGATTATCGAAATGTTTTATCTTATCGATAAATTTATTTGATGGGATTTCATCCGTATCCAAAAATAAACACCAATCATTTTTGGCAATTTCCAAGCAGTGATTTCGTTTGGTAGAAAAGTCGTTATTTAAGGGAAAGTCCGATTCAGTATTAATGATAACTTCATTGATAATCGGACAAGAAGAAATCCAGGATGGGGCTGGTATTTTGTCTTTACTGATAATAATTAGGGTTATTGACATTTCGTTAATAATGTTACATTATCCTCCATGAAGAAAATTTGGATTATTTTTAGTCTTCTTTCTATTTTAACATTTAACGGAAAGAAGATATTAGCCCAGGAAGATTTGTTTGTCAGTATGCCAATGATGGTGACTTCGGTGCCAACACCGACAATCGTAGTAACGCCTACCCTTACTCCAACGCCAACTGTAATTTCTACACCAACACCGATATTGACTGTCATACCAACAGTGATGCCGACGATTATGGAAAGTATAGGAGTGACAGAAATTAAGATGGAAATCCAGGAAGAATGTAATCCAAATATCTGTCATCCTTTATATGGTTGTACTATGAATCGTTGTTCTCCAGCTGATCCGATTCAAACAAATTGTACATTATGTGGACCTTTGGGTTTAGGTTATGATATTAATTGTGAGGGTTTGTGTATCACTCCGACTCCAAAATTGGATAAGGAAGTTAAAATTATTTTTATTCCGGGATATGGAGCTTCATGGAATACGAAGGCTTTAGTTTTGAACCAAACGGTTCATCCTGATAGCTGGAAAATGTTGAGTTTTGCAAAAAATAATTATTTTTCTTTTGAGACTTTAATGCAAAATAATGGATATGTTTTAAATCGAGATTATTTTGTTTGGAATTATGATTGGCGGCGACCGGTGAGTCAAATCGTAAGTACTTTTAGTAATTTTTATAATGCCAGATTTGATGATGAAGATAAAATAGTGATTGTTGGACATAGTCTAGGAGGTTTGGTAGCCAGAATTTTTGCGCATGACTATCCTCATGAATCAATTCGAAAAATAATTACGGTTGGTTCACCTCATAGAGGGGCACTAAGATCTTATGATGCTTGGGCTTGGGGGAGTATTGATGGCAGTGATTTTCTTTCAAAAATATTAAGGTTATATATTGAAATAAGAAGGATAAATAACGTTGGAGTAGTGGAAAGAAGTAAGTCAGAGGCGGTACAATTATTTGCACCTATGGTTAGAGATATTTTGCCAGAATATGATTATTTAAAATTTGACAATTATTTATATGACCATTTATTGGTAGAACCAAAAAATTATTTTTTAATCAAAGAAAATCAGGAAGAAAATTGGACATTGGATGATAAATTAGTGACTATTATGGGGACAGGTGGATTGACAAAAGAATATGTTGATATCGGTAAGGGATGGAATAGAGTTTATGATTATAATTTGATGGGAGATGGAACGGTGTTAACTAGAAGCGCTGGAATTGGTAATAATATAATTAGTCTTGATGGTGATCATGCAAATTTAATTAATGAAAGTATTGGGGAAATTGCCAAGCAATTAAATTTGAATTATACAGTTTCTTTGACAGCCGAGTCGATAAATGAATCCGAAAATGAAATAATATTTTTTGCTTATCCGAATACAAGTATGACAGTGGAATGTGATGACGGAAAAGTATTAGAGTCTGACCAATACGGCATAATTATGGTTTCAAAAGAAAATGAGCAATGTAAAATAGTGGCAGTGGGGCTTAATGGGGATTTACCAAAAGTGTTGGTAGGGAGAACAGATTTTAATGCTGACTGGATGTTGATAGATGAGGAAGAAAAGATTATTAAGACTGCCATTTTAACAACTTTTAAGAGTACAAAGGATGAATTTGATGTTATACCATTACCGGAAATTGTTTGGTAGTGGTTGTTAGAGGACTCGAACCTCTGACCTCTTCGATGTGAACGAAGCGCTCTAACCAACTGAGCTAAACAACCGGTAGTTGATTATATCAAAGCAAGCGGTTAAACTTAAACTTATGGATATGACTCATAAATATCAAAAAGGAAGTATTGGAACAGTTGTTTTGGATTTTATACAATCGATAGTTTTGGCTTTGTCTGTTTTTGTTTTGATTTATATGTTTGTGGCTCAACCGAATGAAGTAAAAGGGTCATCGATGTTTCCTAATTTTGAAGACAAAGATTATTTATTGACGGACAAACTGTCTTATCGTTTTGGCAGTCCTCAAAGAGGAGATGTGGTTGTTTTTAAAGCACCAGTAACGGAATCATGTGCTGAAACTGAATGTGAATATATTAAGAGAATAATTGGTATTCCTGGTGATCGAATCAAGGTTGCCGGTGGAAAAGTTTATTTAAATGGAGAGTTGTTTAAAGAAAATTATTTACCAGACGGAACAAAGACTAGCCCAGGAACATACAATGCGGAGGGAGTAGAAAAAGTTATACCACCTAATCAATATTTGTGTTTTGGAGATAATAGAGGTCATAGCAGGGATGGTCGAGAATTTGGTCCGGTGACGAAAGATAGAATTGTTGGAAGAGCGTTTTTTAGATATTGGCCAAGTAAATCTTTTGGATTAGTTCCAAGGGTCCGTTTTTAAAATTGCCTTATAAAGTTGTTTAAGTTTTTCAAAACGTTTTTCGGATTCGCCTTTAAATTGGAAGGTGACTTTGGTGAGAACATTTGTTTGGACGATTTTTACTTTTGAAGTTTTATCTTCAAAAATTGATTCTAAATCAGTGGCAATATTGTCCAATTTACTTTTTAGAAATTGCGGTAAATTTTCTTTGGTTATTGGAACATCGCCTTCTTCAATTTTTTTTCTCATCCGACGAGCAATATCTTCGGCTCGTCGAACGGAAGCTTTTTCTTTTAAAACGATTTTGTAGGCTTCTATCATCAATCTAGTGTCACCTATTGAGATTAGGGCTCTGGCATGACCTTCGGTAATTAGACCGGACAAAAGACCATCTTTCAAAGCATCGGGAAGGTGGAGAAGTTTTAGTTCATTGATAACATATGGAACACTTTTTCCCATTCTTTTGGCAATTTTGTTGTTATCAAAACCAAATTCTTCTTTGAGACGCAAAAAAGCTTTGGCTCTTTCAATAGGATTTAAATCTTTTCTTTGGATATTTTCGACAATGGCCATTTCCAGCATTTGCTGGGGAGAGGTTTCTTTTACTATAGCCGGTACTTCTTCGAGCTTGAGAATGCGGCTAGCACGCCAACGACGTTCTCCGGCAATGATTTGATACCCGGCAGGAGTTTTGGCAACAATTAGAGGCTCTAAGATACCGTGTTCACGAATAGAATCAACCAGTTCATTGATTGATTCGGGAGAGATAACACCACGGGGTTGTAATGGGTTTGGTTCCAGTTCGCCAATGGGAATATATTGAACTTGTTTCATGAGTAAATATTACCATGAAAATATCCGTGAAAAAATGGAAACAAAAAGAGTCAAAATAGGTCAAGATTAAGCTTTGATGACAGATACTATCTTTTTCCCCAATTTTTTGGTGAATTTTACTATACCTGGGCGTATAGCATAGATGGTAAAATCCTTACCGAGTTTGGTGCCAATACCTGAATGAAATTTGGTGCCAACTTGGCGAACTATAATTTCACCGACTTTTATTTTTTGATCACCAAAAATTTTTACTCCCCTTCTTTGTCCGGGTCGATTAGCTTTTTGATTGGCTTTACCTACAGCTTTAACATGTGCCATAAATTAGATTATAGATCGTGGATATTAGATCTTAGATTTAATTGATAATATTTTAATATCGGTAAGTTGAGAACGGAAGCCACTGGTTTTACGATAACGGGATTTACCTTTATATCGAAAAGTAGTGACTTTTTTACCTTGATAATTTTTTATAACTTCAAATTCAATTGAAGCGTTTTTGATGACAGGTTTACCAATTTCTACTTTATCGTCGTTGACAATTAAAAGCACTTGATCGGTAGATGATTTTTCTTTTTCTTTCAGATTAAGAGAAGAGACGGTCAAGGTTTGACCTTCTTCTACCAAGAATTGGCTGCCTGAAATAGAGATAACTGCGTATTTCATAATGGGGAAATTATATCATAATTAAGACGAAAAACAGATACCTAAAGAAAAAAGTAAGGAAACGAGAGAGGAACCACCAACGGATAAAAATGGTAGAGGAATACCAGTGACCGGGAGAATACCAATATTCATTCCAATATTAATAAATAATTGAAACCAAATTAAGAAGAAAATGCCAAAATTGAAAATGAAAAGAGGTCGATTGTCTAGTGAATAGGTATGAGTAAGTAAACTTGAACAAAGAAGATAATAGGCAAAAAAGATAAGAACAATACCTATGAAACCCATTTCTTCGGCGGTGGCAGCAAACATAAAATCAGTGTGTTTTTCTGGTAAAAATAATAATTGGCCCTGAGTCCCTTTTTTGTAGCCCTTACCCCAAAAACCACCAGAGCCAATGGCAATTTTTGATTGAATAACATTATAGCCTTTGTTTAAGGGATCAGCATAAGGGTTAATAAAAGTAGAAATACGATGTTTTTGATATTCTTTAAGACCGTAACGCCAAATTAAAGGAGAGCAAATAAGGCCGCAAATGAGACAAATAATTGCGAGTTTTAAAAGTTTTTGATTGAATAAAACAAGTGGTAGCATGAGAACCAAAACTGAGACAGCTGAACCTAAATCTGGTTCGATGGCAATTAAAAAAACTGGAATGAGGTGTAAAAGAGGTAAGGTAGTGGAAGATAGAAACATCATTAAGAAAGGACGGGTGAATTCTGATGGTTGAAGATTAAGGGGGCCGATGTTGAGCCAACGGCGGGAACCACGAATAAAAGAGCCACTCAAAAGCGGAGCAATAAGGAGTAAAACTGAAAAAATAAATAAAGGCCATTTGTAGAGTGACATTTGTTTGGGGTTTAAAAAGCGGCCAACCAAAAAAGCAATAATGCCAAATATCCAAGCAAGTATTTGTTTAAATAAATAAGAAGGGGCGATAGAACTAATCATGGTTAAGTTAACACTGGCGAGAATAAGAAGACTGATTGCTATTGGTAGCCAAAAAAATTTTTTACTCATTGACCTTGCTAATACTTAGAGTGTCCCCTATTTCAATAGAATTGGCAAGTGTTTTTTGAAGAATTTCTTTTTCAAAGGCTTTGGGATAATTTGGGGCAATGATTTTTATTTTATCTTTGACGTCTAATTTTTGGTCTTTACGCATTACCTGGATTGAACGAACAAAATCGCGATACTCACCTTCGGCAATTAATTCAGGAGTTAAATTAGTGTTTAGAGAAACAACTAAAGTTTCATCTGATGTTTTTTCCCATTTAATTTCTTTAATATTGGTTTCGTCTTTAATAATATCTTCAAATTCTTTATCAAGAATTTTGTTGGTGGTGATAGTGGCCAAGGAAAGTGGTTGTCGGACTTTTATGTTGTTCAATTGACGATGAGCATGAATTTCTTTACAAATAATTCTAAGCTGATCCATCGATACTTCCAGATTTTGATCAATTAGTTTAAGGTCATAAATTGGCCATTTTTCTAGATGAACCGATTGATTTTGGTTTAATGATTGATATAAATAGTCTGAAAGATAGGGAATAAAAGGTGAGAGAATTATTAGGAGCTGATTAAAGGTGTTAAGAAGTAATTGATAATTGTCATGACGATCACGATTACGGCGAATGTACCAAGTCGATATTTCATTAACAAAATCAGCGATGGTATTGGCAGCTGAGGAGATATTGTATTTATCTAAATAATTAGTTACTTTCTTGATTGTATGATTGGTTTTGGAAACTAACCAACGATCTATAAGAGTTAAGTTTTCTAATTTATTATCCGCTTGCCAGTTGTCGATATTGGCGTGGTCGATAAAAAATTTAATAGAATTCCAAAGAATTAGAATAAACTCGCGGCGAATTTGATCGGAAATGTTATAACCGAAATTGACGGAGATATGGGATTTTTGGAGACAATAAAGCCAACGCATAGCATCGGCGCCCATTTTGGAAACGGCATCATCAAAGGGAATACCGTTGTGTTTAGTTTTGCTCATTCTCTCCCCTTTTTCGTCTCTAACTTCAGAATAACTTAAAACATTTTTATAAGGAATTTCATTTTCCAAAACGACACCAAAAAATAAAACGGAATAATACCAGAGACGAACTTGCTCAACCATTTCGGAAATGAATTCGGCAGGAAACCATTTTTGCCAATATGTTTTGTCTTCCAAATATTTGAGAGTAGAAAAAGGAACGACACCGGCATCAAGCCAGCAATCACCGACATCACTAATTCTTTTGACTGGTTTACTACATTTTGGGCATTTGATTTCTATTTCGTCAATGTAGGGACGATGGACGGATTTTAATTTATCAACTAACTCTGGATTAACGGCGATTTCTTTTAATTCTTCTTTGGAGCCGACAACTGTTAATTGACCGCAAGAACATTCATAGAAAGGCAGAGCCAGACCATAAAATCTTTTGCGGCTAATCATCCAATCTTCCATATTGTCCAGCCAATTTTGCATGCGACGGGAGATATATTTGGGAATCCAATTGGCTTTTAGAGCCTCTTTTTTTAATTGAGGACGAATTTTGTCGCAGTCGATAAACCAATTATCTTCGAGACGAAATAAACATTTTGTTTTACAGCGCCAACAATGGGGATAGCGGTGTTCAACTTTTTCTTTTTTGAATAATAATTTTTTATCTTCCAAATATGTCAGTACTTCGCCCAAAACATCGTGAGCATATTTACCTGATAATGATCCAAAACCATCGATAAAATGGCCGGTTTCGTCAAGTGGGGAAACAATATCGGAATTTAAAGAGAGACCCAGTTCATAGTCTTCTTGGCCACAACCGGGAGCGATGTGGACGATGCCGGTACCGTCAACTGGATCGACTAAATCCCATTGAACGACCTTATGTTTAATATTATTTTGGGCGGGGAAATCATAAAGTGATTCATATTCGGTGTCCAATAATTTTTTGGCGTCGAAAATTTTATAATCAGTTATACCCAATTTATCGGCAGAATTTTTGGCTAAATAAAGAATTTCGTTTTCATGTTTGGCTTTTACATATTCATATTTAGTATTGATAGCCAAGAGGACATTACTACTTAAAGTCCAAGGAGTGGTGGTCCAAGCGAGAATATATTCGTCCTTATTTTTAATTTTAAATTTTACATAAACGGAGACATCGGTGATGTCTTTGTAGCCGTCGGCTTGTTCGTGAGCGGATAAACCGGTTTCACAACGAGGACACCACGTAGTGGCAGATTTCTTTTTGTAAAGCCAACCTTTTTCGTGAATTTTTTTCAAAAAATGCCAAATATATAAATTATTGGTCATGGAGTTGGTGTAATAAGAATTTTCCCAATCCATAAACATACCCAATCTTTTACTTTGTTCGGTTTGTAGGGTGGCATATTTTTTGACCCGATCCAAACAATTTTGAGTAAATTTATCCAATCCATAGGTCAAAATGTCTTTTTTGGAATTGAAACCGTTTTCTTTTTCGACTTCGACTTCGACCCACAAACCTTGACAATCAAAACCATTTTGAAAACGTTGGGCAAAGCCCTGAGCGTTTTTGTAGCGTTGAACGACGTCTTTGATAGTACGTCCCCTGGCGTGATGGACACCCATGGGACCATTGGCGGTGATGGGGCCATCGATAAAAGAAAAAATATTTTCGGATTTATCGTTTTTGTGTAAATATTTGGAAACAAGATCGTTTTCTTGCCACCAAGTGGTCATCTCCTGCTCGATATCAGGAAAATTGGGGGTTGATAGTAATGATTTAAATAAGGACATTATGGGTAATTTTAACATAAAACCGAGGGATTTTATTTATTCTTTCTTAAAAATGCGGGGATGTCGAACTCGTCATCGATGTTTATTCCTTGAGGAATTTCTTGATCACCCAGGTATTTATCAATAGTAGCTGGGTCGACGGTGTTTGAAGTTTCGGGAGAAGCAGTGTCGGAAATTAGAGTGGTTTGTTGTTGGACTGGTTTTTTGAATGATTGATAAATTCTTTGAGCATTGGGATCGAAGCCGGTGGCAATAACGGTAATTTTTATTCTACCTTTAATTTCTTTGTCAATTGAAGCGCCAAAAATGATGTTGGCATCTGGAGATGTTTTTGCAGTAATAGTTTTGGCGGCTTCTTCAATTTCGGCCATGGTCAGATCAGGACCACCGGTAATATTTATCAAAACACCACGAGCACCATCAATATTGACTTCGATTAGAGGTGAACAAATAGCGGCTTCAACAGCTTTTTGGGCTCGATCATCACCTTCAGCTTCGCCTACTCCCATCAGAGCCGAACCAGCATTGCTCATTACTGATTTAATATCGGCAAAATCAAGATTAATTAGTCCGGGAACAGTAATTAAATCGGCAATAGCCCGAGTACCTTTTGTCAGAACAGAATCGGCAACTTTAAAGGCTTCAAGGAGAGTGGCTTTATCGTGAACAACTTCCATAACTTTTTGATTAGGAATGACAATCAAAGTGTCAACATGATCTTTTAAAAGGGAAATACCTTCTTCGGCGTTAGTCATGCGGCGGGTGCCTTCAAAAAGAAATGGTTTGGTAACAACAGCGATAGTGAGGATTCCTAATTCTTTTTTGGCAATTCTGGCAATGATAGGAGCGGCACCGGTACAGGTACCTCCACCCATACCACCGGTAATAAAGAGCATATCGGTACCTTCGAGTAATTCTTTTATTCTTTCTTCCGATTCTTGGGCAGCTTCTTGGCCAATTTGAGGATTGCCGCCAGCACCAAGACCTTTAGTAATTTTTTCACCAATTTGAACTTTTATTGGAGCTTTGGAATTAAGTAAAGCTTGAGAATCGGTGTTGACGGCAATAAAATCGACGCCGCGGATATCGCCTTCTTCAATCATGGAATTAATAGCATTATTGCCACCACCACCAACACCCATAACCTTGATTTTGGCAAATTGACCGGCGAGAGTTTTTATTAAAGGCATATAAATTAAGGCAAGAGTGGTCTAATAAGTTTTTTGACTCTTCCAAAAATTCCAGAGAAGGCAGCGCCGGATTTTTTGATGGCAGGAAAATTAAATTTTCGAGTATCGTCTTGAAAATATAACAATAGACCGATTGAGCTAGTATAAGCTGGGTTTAAGATTTCATCAACTATGCCGCCGATTTGAGGAGGCTGGGAAATACGGACAGGCAAGCCAATAATCTTGCTGCAAATTTCTTTGGCATTGATAGTGAGTGCACCTCCACCGGTAATAACTATACCAGCTGGGATTAAATTATAGTAACCACTACTTTGAATTTGTCCCAAGATGACAGAAAAAATTTCTTCAAGTCGCGGTTTTATGATGCCGTTGATAGTAGTTTGGAGAGAAAGTTTTTTCTTGTCTTCGTTGACAATACCGAAATGAGAAAGCTCGATTTCGTCTTCAAATTTTTTGTTTTCGGTGATTTTACTTAATTGAATTTTAATTTTCTCGGCGTTTTCTAGGGAATATCGAAGACCAATAGCAATATCATTGGTAATATTGTTCGAACCAATTGGAATGACGGCAGAAAAAGAAGGAGAAGATTCATGAAAAATAGTGATGGTAGAAATACTACCGCCAATATCGACAAGGGCGACACCTAGTTCTTTTTCAGTATCGGTTAGAGCACTTTTGGCGGCGGCCAAACCAGAATACATTAAATCATTGATAGCGATACCAATATCTTCAAGGCATTTTTTGGTATTTTTTATTGCTGGAGTTGAAGCAAGAATTAAATGAGCTTCTAATTCCAGACGGACACCGTTCATACCAATCGGATCAATAATGCCTTCTTGACCATCGACAGTATAAACTCGAGGAATGACATGGAGAATTTCTTTACCGGCGGGTAAAGTAATGGCCTTGGCGGCTTCGATAACACGGCCGATATCTTCTTGGCTAATTTCGTTATTTGGTCCGCTAATAGCAACAACACCTGTAGAATTAATTGATTCAATATGTGAAGCAGCGATGGTAACATAGGCGTTATTTATTTGAAAGCCCGCCATTCTTTCTGCAGATTCAACGCTTTGAGTGATGGTAGCCGAAGCTTGTTCAAGGTTAACAATTTGACCTTTACGAAAACCAACCGCCGGTATAGAAGAAACGGCGATAATATTGAACCTATCTTCTTGTTGGAAGTGTTGACCGATAATTGTGGTAATTTTTGAAGAACCGATGTCTATTCCGCTAATTATTTTTGAGTGTTGCATACGGATGCTCTACTGAAAGATCAATAAAAGAAATAATTGATTGATTAATTTTAGCGACTTTTTGGGCTTCTTGCAAAGTGATAAGTTGATTTAAAGGATCTTTTTGGGTTGAAAGGACGACATGGCAATTATCAAGATCAAATTCAACTTGATCGACAAAATCTTTGTAAACAATATTGCCGGTTTTTAATTTGAGAGAATCGATGGCATTTTCCATTTTTTTTGAGAAGTTTGTTTTATTGGACAAAAGCGATATTGGAGCAGTGGTGTGAAAAAAAAATAGAAAAAGAGTAAAAAATTTAAATAATTTCATGAATAAGGTTTAAAAGTTTAAGATTGGGTTTAAGATTTTTAAAAGGTATTTTTGGTAAAAGAGATAATTTTTTAATGGATTGAAGTAAATAGTGGTGATTTAATTCTATTTGGGGAATAATAATTGTTCTTTTTGGTAGTATTTTTTGAACATATTGGGCATTTAATAATTGTTCGTTTTGTTGAGCAAAAGGAAGAGGAATAAGAATTGATTTTTTATTGAGAGCAATAATTTCTTGAGTGGTGTTGGCGCCGGCACGACTAATAATTATTTCTGCTTGAGTAAAAATTGGACCGATGTTGGAGGCAGGTATGTAGTCGTATGTTTTGTAATTATTATATTTTGTTTCTAATATTTTATATTTTTTGTAATCGATATTGCCGGTTTGATGGATGACAAAAAATTTTTTTAGGGAAGGGAGAATTTTTTTGATATTGGAATTAATAATAACTGATCCTTGATTACCGGCGGTGATAAAAATAATTGGTTTTGAAGAAATAGGCGTAGTTTGAACAAATAATTCTCTTCTAAGTAAATTACCGGTTAAGACTGATTTTTTTATGTTTTCTATAGGAAAGGAAAGAGCAACTTTATTGACAAAAAAGGAATTAATTTTGGTTGCAAGGCTTTGGGTAAAGGTTTGTTCGTGAGTGATGGAGGGTATGGAACTAAGTTTTCCGGCTACAACAACCGGCACAGAAACGTAGCCACCAAAAGAAACAATGATGTCAGGTTTTTCAATTTTGATAATTTTGTGTGCTTGAAAAATACCTTTAAAAATATTTGGCAAACCTAGAATAGTTTTATCAATAAATTTTCGATCAAATTTACCACAATTGATACCATAAAATTTAATATTTAATTCTGGAATAATCTTTGACTCAATTGACGGAGAAAGACGACCGATATAGACAATTTGCCAATTAGTAGTTTTGTCTTCTTTTAATTGTCCGATTAATTCTTGAGCGGGGGTGAGATGGGTGCCGGTGATTATTATTTTCCTTTCCATTGTTTAAGTATATCAAGTTATAATGTTTTTTTTCGATATTATAGACTAGGCCGAGAGTAAAAAAGAGAGATGTTAGAGAAGATCCACCATAAGAAATAAAAGGAAGTGGAATACCAGTTAAAGGGATAATATTGGCAATAGCACCGATATTAATGATAGTTTGAAAAGCTATCCACGCACCAGTTCCGGCAACCAAAAGTGATTCAAAATTATCGTCAATTTTTTTGGCTATTCGAAACAAATGACCGACCAAGAGGAGATAAATATAAAAAATTAAACTAATACCGATAAATCCGGTTTCTTCGCCAATGATAGCCAAGATAGAATCGGTTGAAATTTTAGGTAAATATTTGTATTTTTGATTAGAATTGGCAAAACCTTTTCCCCAGATACCACCGGAAGCGAGAGCATAAATAATTTGATTACTATGATACGATGTGGAGGTGGTGTTAGTGTTTGGGTTGAGAAGAGTTTTGAGTCGAGTAAAACGATATGGCGAAATAAGGGTTAGAACCGTAAAAAAAATAATTGAGAGGAAACTAAAAGTCATGATCGATCCCAAGGGAGCATTTGAAAGATAATAAATTACAAGACAAATAACGGAGAGCAAAACGGCAGTACTAAGATTTGGTTCGAGAATAATTAGAAATAGAGGAACTCCAAGATAAATAAGGAGGGTTTTTAAATTTCGGTTCTTTTCTTGGGAAAAGAGAAAAGGAAAAAAAATAATGGCGATCATTTTGGCTAATTCCGATGGTTGGAGACTACCCAATGGTCCTAAACTAAGCCATCTTTTGGCACCCAGGGCTTGAGTGCCGATATTTGGAATCAAAACGATGAGTAGAAGAAAATTGACAATTAAATAAAAAGGGAAAGAATATTTTTTAATGAAATTCAAATTTATTTTGGAAGCAATACAAAAAGTAAAAATACCCAAGGTGAGCCAAAGTATTTGTTTTTGAATGAAAAAATATTTGTTACCGATAGTTAAACTAGCTTCTGTTTGAGTAGAGATAGAAATGAAAAAAATACCAATCAGAGAAAGGATAGAAATATAGAGGGGCAGAGGTGATCTAAATTTCATGTATTTTTTTTAGGTGGGTGCCTTTAATAGGGGCAATTATTCGTTTTTGTTCGGTATCTATATCTACTTGATAATCAATATCAAGAAATTCTAAAAGATGATAATAGATTAGAGAATTGATTTTATTTTGTTTTTCTAGAAAATGATAAAAAGCGAAAGATGCGGTAAATCTTGGATTGCATTCTAGGATATAAATATTATCTTGATTGATCAAAAAGTCTAATCCAAAATAGCCGTGATAATTTAATTTTGAAAGACTTGAGGCAAATTGATTAGTTAATTTTCCGGTTGTGGCAATTTGGTTTTCATTTAGATTGCTTGGCCAAGATCGGCCAATAGTGGCGAAGTTATCATTTATTTGAATGGCCAAAGGGCTTTGAAGTAATCCGAATTTGGTAAGACAACAATTGTTTGTATAGGTAGTGCCTTTGATAAATGGCGAAAATTTTACAATAGAATTTTCACCAATTTTATCTTTTATTTCATCATCTGTGGCAT
>CAZSCX010000008.1:0-20444 GCA_964605545.1 uncultured Gammaproteobacteria bacterium | reverse complement strand
CAATTTGCCGATCCTTGGTATCAAATTAGCGGTGGGGATTTGCGGGCTTTGGGAAATATTGGAAATTATGTCCGTAGTCCAATGCAAATGGTAGTTGATTCTGGGGGAAACGATGCCGGGTGGATTGCAGCTGGTGGGTCTTTCAGTGCCGGTAATAACGATAATTATAGTGCCAGTGGTTGGATGACGGAGAATCAAAGTGGAATTTTTGGCACTAGATTTGGTTACGATTATTTATATAGTGAATTAAAATTGAAAAAAGGGATTGGAACAACAGCAGTTAATTGGAGTGGAATTGGTGATACCGGAGTTTATTTTATTGACGGTAATTTGACGATTGATTCAAATAATATGGCTTTGGCGGCGGGTGGATATAGGGTAATTGTGGTTGATGGTGATATAAATATTGATGCGGCGGTAAGTAATTTATATGGAGTATTTATTGCCGATGGTAATATCAATGTGACAGGAAATTCAGCTACTGATGCTCAGTTAATTATTAAAGGAATGATGTATTCGAAAGGAAATATTGTTATGTCGAGGGGTTTTGATACGACCAGTTTAAATAATTCTCAGGCAGCTACGGTGATCGATTTTGATCCGAATTTAATATTTAATATGCCTCCGGCAGTCTTTAAGGTAATGTCGGATTGGAGACAAGGACCACGATGAGAGAAAGAGGGCAAATTGTTTTGATTGTGTTGTTGGTGAGTACGGTGATAATGTCAATTGGATTGAGTTTGTCGAGGAAATCGATTAGTGAAATTAAGGTTGATGTGGATGAGGAATTATCAAAAAAAGCCTTTGATACTGCAGAATCTGCGATAGATTACTATGAGAAGACGACAACACCAGTTTATACTATGTCGGACGAAAGCGGTAGCAGAGAAGCTCAAGTGACAGTGGTGCCCTTAAATGTAGATGCTTCAAATAGATATACTTTTGAGACAATAACGACAGCAGGAAATAGTGAATATTTTTGGTTGGTGAGCCATAATGACGATGACACCTTGGGAGATACTTATTTTAATGATCGATTACAGGTTTGTATGGAAGATAGTTTTGCCGGGGCGTTAAAGATCGATTATTTTTATTTAAGTGGTGGAGTTTATCAAGTTAAACGATATGGATACAATATTGGTGGAGGTGAGACGGTGGAAGGTTTTACTGATAGAGCCGATCAGTGTAGCGAAGAATTAGATTTTTCCGAAGCGGCTTTAAACAATTCCATTTTGATTGGAATTACACCGGTATTCGCCAATGGCAGAATAACAATAGTCAAACTAAACGGTAATTTCCCCGACCAGGGAAACGAGATAGTGTCAACAGGAAATGCGGGTGATACCGATATACCAATCAATAGAATTATTCGGATGAATAGTCGATACAAGGTACCTGGTTTTTTGATGTCAGCAATAGCAGCGGAAGGGAATGTATCGAATTAATTTTTTTGTTATACTGATTATATGAGTAATATTGTTGGATTAGATTTAGGGGTAGGAATGATTAAAGCTATCTCTTTATCGAAAGTAAATAATGGAATAGTTTTGGATGCTCTAGGAGAGACTAAAGGGCCAAAAGTAGATTGGATTAGGGGAGAAAATAAGGTTGCCGGAGCAAAAGAAATGGGTGCGGCCATAAAAAAATTGTTGGGGGATCTAAAAATCAAACCAAAACAAGCAGTGGCTTGTATTCCAGAGGATGAAGTAGTTTCCAGATTAGTTAATTTACCGCCATTGAAAGAAAATGAAATTATGGATGCTTTGAAGTTTGAAGCGGAAACATTTGTCCCCTACCCTTTGAATCAAGTAACAATTGATTATGAAATTGTCGAAAAAGATGATAATGGCCGATTAAAAATTTTTGTCGTGGCAGCAAAAAATGATTTAATTACAGCTTTTGTAAATTTGTTCAGGAGTATTGGTTTGGAATTAGTTGCCTTGGAATCTCCGGCAGTGGCGATGAGAAGGATTATTAAATCATCGATTAAATCGGATGTAACCGGGATTGTAGCTTTGGATTATGGAGAAAAATATTCAGATATTATTGGGCTTTCCAATGGTAATATTTGTTTTACCAGATCAATGCCAATTGGAGGCGAGTCAATAACGAGAGCAATTTCAATTAATTTAGGTTTGGATATGCCAAGTGCTGAGGAATACAAAAAAGCTTATGGAATGCAGGAATCCCAATTAGAGGGCAAAATTAGAACAGCTATTATGCCTATTTTTATGAATATGGCTGAAGAGATTAGAAAAACAATGTCTTTGTTTTTGGAAGGACAAGGTCGTGCAGTCGAATTGTTGGTTTTGTCTGGTGGTGGAGCCAATATGCCGGGGCTTGCGGAAGAATTGACCAAGGTTTTGGGAGTGGAGGTTCAGGTTGTTCAACCGTTTTTGAATATAGATACCAGTAAATTAAGTTTGCCTATTAACTTGGCAACGGAAGGGTGTCGTTTTAGTTATGCAGTTGGCTTGGCTCTAAGGGGGGTAATTGATTAATGAGTGTTAGTTTATTGCCATCTCAGGCAAAATTTCAATTGGCTAAGATAAGGTTGAAAAAGAAGTTGTTTGTGGCGACAGTAATAATATTGTCGGTTTGGTTGGTGGCTTCTTTGGGTATATGGACGTGGTGGATAATAAACAATCGACAATTGAGTTTAGCGAAAAATAAATTGGACAGTGTAACGCTTGAATACAAAAATAGATCGGAAGATTTGCTGACAAGTCATAAATTAAAATATCAAGCCAAAATGGTGGCCAATGTTTTAGCGACTAGATTTGAATATGGAGAAGCGATAACCAATGTAAATAATCTTTTGCCGGCAGCAATTACGATAGAAAATTTTAAAATTGAAGGAAAAAATTCCTTTTTAATTAATTATTTAACATCCAGCGAAAAAAATATTGATGTTTTGGAACAAAAAATTGCCGAGATAAAGAACAAAAAAGTGGAGGGTTTTGCCAATGCCAAATTGGTTTCGATTTCGCGAGATGGTAATGATTGGAAATTTTCATTGGAGGTGGAAACAAAATAATGGAAATAATATTGCCGGAAAAAATACTAGGAATTGAGACAGCTTTGGTTAAATTGTTTATTCAACCAATAGCGATTATGTTGGCTTTGTTGATTTTGTTTAATTTGGCGGTTTATCCAAAAATTGCCGATGTAGGAAAGATAAAAAAAGAAATTGCTAAAGCAAAGACAGAGACCAAAAAGATTGTCGAAAAAGTCAATTATATCAACAGTATTTCACAGGAAGATTTGAAGAAAAATGAAGGTTTGTTGTCGGCGGCGATGTTGTATGAAAAAGATTCTTATTATTTGGTAAGCGTAGTTAGAAGGGTGGCCGATAAATATAATTATTCGATTCAAGGATTTTCTTTGTCTCCGGGAAAAGTGACAAAGGATGATGAAAAAAGTGCCAAAGAAGTTAAGGGAAACAAAAGAGTACCAATAACCTTGAATATGTTGGGGCCAAAGTCATCTTATTTGGATTTTTTGAAAGGGCTAGAAAGTAGTTTACCTTTGTTGTCGATTGAAGAAATGGATATGAAAGCTCGGGGTGATATTTCGGAAATTGATTTAAAGATAACAGCTTATTATATTGATGAAGAGACAAAGGCGGAAGTAAAAAAATTGAGTTTGGCCGATTTGCAATTAAGCGAGGATGAGGCAGAAATGGTAAAGATGTTGTCTTCTTATACCAATAATCGGGGTGTGATTTTGGGAGCACAGCAGAAAATATCGACAAGAAGTGGGGTAATTTATGGAAGAAGCAATCCTTTTGCCCAGTAATTATTCTTTGATTTCCAAATTAAACCGAGTGTTGGGATAAGATATTCCAAGCATGGTGCGAATTGATTTGATTATACGGCCGTCTTTGCCGATTATTTGACCAATTTTTTCTTTGGGAGCGCTAATGTTTAAAGTAGTGAAGTTATCTTGTTCAATAGCTTCGACAGAAACATCTTTTGAATCTTCGATAATGGATTTAAGAATGTACTCAAGCGTTGTCTGCAGGTTGTTCATTTTTTACTTCCTCTTTTATTTCTTCTTTAACTTCTTCGCCAGCTGGCGGATTTTCAACTTTTACTTTTTCAGTTTTTTTCTTTTTGTTGGGATGTTTGGCTGGGTTTAATAATTTATCGACACCCAAAGTTATTTGAGCCCCATTTTTTTGCCATTGTTCTAATTTTTTTTGATCAATTTGAATTGTTTTGGTTTGAGGAGTATAAAAACCAATTTCTTCAATGTATTTACCATCGTTTTTACTTCGACCTTCGGCAATGACGACACGAAAGGTGCGCTGATGTTTTTTACCCCGAGGTGATAATTTAATTTTTAGCATAAGCTGGATTATACCTGATTTTGGAAGATTTTGGTAGCATTAAGCGAAGCATCTTCTTCGGCCTTTTGTTTTGAGTTGCCTTTGCCCTTGGCAATCAGACGATTATTTAGATACACGCCGACTTCAAATTCTTTTTGATGATCAGGTCCCGATTCGGCAATGGTTTTGTAATTAGGGGTTATCCCCTCTTTGTCTTGGGCAATTTCTTGAAAAACGCTTTTTGGATCTTTTAAGGTTTTTTGTTTTGATAATTGGCGGATACTGGGAATCAAAGTTTTGTCCAAGAATTCACAGACAGCTTTAAATCCGGAATCTAAGTAGATGGCGCCGATTAAACTTTCGAAAGCATCGGCGAGAATGGAAGTGTTGTTTCTGCCGCCGTGTCTTTCTTCGCCCTTGGATAAAAGAATTTCTTCATTTAATTTTATTTCTTTTGAAATTTTGGCTAAATTGTTGGTACAGACGGCGAGAGACCGGAGATTGGTGAGATCGCCTTCAGAAAAATCGGGAAATTTTTTGTAGAGATAATCACTAATCCAAAATTCCAAAATAGCATCTCCTAGGAATTCCATTCTTTCGTTGGAATTTAGTTTTTCGTCTTTGTTTTCATTGAGATAAGAGCGATGAACCAGAGATTGTTTTTTTAGTAACTGATCTTTAAACTTGAACATTTTTTAAAACTGAACCGATAACACCGTTGACTAAGGAAGATGAAGATTCGGTGCCATATTCTTTGGCAATTTCAATAGCTTCATCAATAATAACTTTTGGTGGATTTGTTTTTTGAATCAATAATTCAAAAAGAGCCAGACGAAGAACAGCCAGGTCAATTTTATTAATTTTGTCGATTGGCCATTTTGGGGCATTTTTGGAAATGATTTCATCAATTTGTGATAAATGACCAATAATTTCTTGTGTGTGCAGGGCGGTTGGATGTGAGTTACCGCAAGAGTAGGCAAAAATTGCCTGCATTTCTTCTATTCGATGGAGGTGGCGAGGATCGTTTTTTGATTTCACTGTTTACAGTTTGGACATCTAAAACCTGGTAATTTAGGTTGTCCACAACTTTTACATTTTGTAGTATTAGGAATTTTTGGTCCTTTGTGTGTAGCTCGGCGCTTGCCCTGTCGACGGGAACTCGGCCAATGTTTAGGTAATGCTGTCATATAGGTAGTATTTTAACATATTACTAATTGTTTAACACAATTTCAGTGGGGAGATTTTTGACGAGAAGAGAAAGATTAAAATTTGGATAAAGTGTTAATAAATCTTTGAGAAATTTTTGGGAATATTCGATGAGCTTGAGATCGGAGATGTCGGCTAATTTGAGAGATGGGAAACCGTGTTGCTGCGTGGAAAAAGTCTCACCTGGGCCTCTGAGTTTTAGATCATATTCAGAAATTTTTAGACCGGAATTATTTTTTTCCAAGAATTTTAATCTGTTTTGAGCAAGTTCATTGTTGCTTTCAGTAAAAAGATAACAATAACTTTGAGCTCCTCCCCTACCGACTCGACCACGGAGTTGATGGAGTGAGGCCAGACCAAAACGATCAGCTGATTGAATGATGATGGTGGTAGCGTTGGGAAAATCGATACCGACTTCAATTATGGGAGTGGTGACCAGTATATTAATTTTATTTTGTTTGAAATCGTTTAAAATTTTTTCACGCTCACTTGATTTAATTTTTCCGTGTATTAAAGCTAATTTTTGATTATAAAAAATCTTTTTTAATTTTTCAAATTCGATTTTGGCGGATTTAACAGTTTTAAGATTTTCCGATTCTTCGATAAAGGGGCAAACGATAAAGGCTTGTTCTTGGGTGTCTTTAATATGTTTATCAATCCATTGATAACAATCTTTCGTTTTATGATTGGGTACAACAAAGGTTTTTATTTTTAAACGATTTTGAGGTAAGGTTTCGATAGTTGATAAATCGAGGTTACCCAAAAAAGTTAAACTGATAGTGCGGGGAATGGGGGTAGCGGTCATAGTTAGGGTGTGAGGTGGATTGAGGCCTCCAAGAAAAGATCTTTGCTTGACACCAAATTTATGTTGTTCATCAATAATTAAAAGTCCAATATTGGAAAGATTTTTTTTATAAATTATGGCGTGGGTAGAAACAATAACTGCGTTATTGGGAATTTTTTTTAGATCCAATTTGGCTGTGTTGGTTAAAAGAAAAACATTATCAAGATAAGTGGATAGAGTTTTAAAATGTTGCAAAGCGAGAATTTCGGTAGGAGCCAAAAAAATTGACCGAGCATTATTCTTTGAAGTTAAAAATGCCGATAGTATGGCTATTACTGTTTTACCAGAACCAACATCACCCTGAAGTAAACGATTCATAGGTTGATTTTGGTTTAATAAATCTTTCTTTATTTCCATCCAAACTTTTTCTTGACAGGCGGTTAATTTAAAAGGAAATTTTTTTATTACAGTGTCAATTGGTTTTTCTTTTAAAATTTTGTTTGGTTTTAATTTTAAAAAAGTTCTTTTTTTGAGATAGGAATTGACTTGAAGCGATAAAATTTCGTCGAAAGCAAGACGGTATTTGGCTTGATTTAGAATAGCTAGGTTGGTGGGATTGTGAATTTGATAGAGAGAGTTTTTTAAATCAAGAAGATGGTATTTGGATAAGATGTTTTTTGGTAAAGGATCAACAATGGGATCGATGAGTGTTTTTAGATTGCTTTGAATTATTTTACGAAACCAATTAGAAGTTAAACCAGAGGTTTCAGGATAAATACCAATTATTTTACCGGTATGGTAGTAACCGTGAATAGGAGCAATCATGGTTTTTTTATTTTGAAAAAGGGAAATTTGACCGGCGAAACTGTAGGTATTGCCGATTTGGATTATTTTGGATAAATAGGGTTGATTGAACCATAAAAGATTTATAGTTCCAGTTTGATCTTGGACAGTAGCCCTTTGAAGATTTTTTTTGGTTTTAGTAAAAATATTTTGGAATTGAATTATTTTGCCGGTTATTGTGATATTTTCATTAATATTTGCTTTATTGATAGGAGTGATATGGGAAAAGTCGATGAAACGTCTGGGAAAATGGTATATTAGACTAAGGTTGTCCGAGATGTTTAATTTTTTTAGCTTTAAAAGAGTCTTGGGGCCAATACCTGGAAGCATGTCTTATGTTATCATTAAATGATGAAAATCAAGAAAAAAACTTGGAAAAAAATAGAAAAAGTCATCCTTTTTATCGCCTTATTGGCTTTTTTACTGACGCCGCTACTAAGTTCCTTGGCAAGATGAGAAAATTAAAAAATCAAATTTATACAAAAAGATTTTGGTATTGGTTTTTTGCTGTTTTTTCGGTATTGTTGGTTTTTTCGATTGTATCTTTAATAGTTTTATTTATTTGGTTTTCGAAGGATTTACCGACGCCGACAAAGGTGGTACGAAGGGAGGGTTATTCCAGTCAGGTGTTGGATAGGAATGGCGAAGTAATTTTTGATTTGTATAATGACACAAAGAGAACGCCGGTAGCATGGGAAGATATGCCGGAGGCATTGAAAAAAGCGACAATTGCGGTAGAAGATAAAGATTTCTATAAACATAAAGGTTTTGATCCATTAACACCATTAAGAATTATTAAGAATTTTTTTACCATGGGAAGGATAACTGGTGGCTCGACTTTAACCCAACAATTGGTAAAAAATGTTTTATTATCAAACGAAAGGACAGTTAATAGAAAGATAAAAGAATTTATTTTGGCGGTTCAAATCGATGCAAAGTATAGTAAAGATGAAATTTTGTTGATGTATTTAAATGAGGCGCCTTATGGTGGTGCCGCTTGGGGAGTAGGTAGTGGTGCTGAGCAATATTTTGGTAAGGAAGTAAAAGATTTGGATGTAACTGAATCGGTGATTTTGGCTGGTTTGCCTCAAAGACCAAGTGTTTATTCACCGTTTTCCAAGACACCGACTGCTTATGTAGATAGGACAAGACACGTGATTGAAAGAATGGTCGAAGATGGGTATATGACAAAAGAAGAGGGAGATGCAATTTTTGAAAAGGCTAAAAATTATAAATTTTTTGAGAATAAAGATAAAAATTTGGCACCGCATTTTTTAAATTATATTAAAGATGAAATTGCGGCAAAATATGGCGAGGAAGCTATTGAAATCGGAGGTTTGACAATTACGACAACTCTGGATGCCAAAATACAGAAAGAAACCCAAAAAATTGTTAGTGAAGAAATTGATAAGTCGGAAAAATTGGGAATATCCAATGGAGCGGCAATTGTTTTAGATCCAAGGACGGGGGAGATTTTGGCAATGGTTGGATCAAGAGATTATTTTTCAGATAAAACAGATGGAAATTTTAATGTCGTAACTCAGGGTTTACGACAACCCGGATCATCTATTAAACCGGTGACTTATGTGACGGCTTTAAAAAAAGGATGGACACCGGAAAGTATGATTGTCGATGCAGCCGTGAAATTTCCGGCGACACCAGGGCAAACTAAGGATTATGAGCCGCAAAATTATAGTGGTAAATATAATGGACCAATGTCCATTAGAAATGCTTTGGGTAATTCAATCAACACAGTGGCGGTAAAGATGCTTTATTGGGTGGGAGTAGAAAATATGTTGAGACAGGCTTATGAAATGGGAATTACAACTTTACAACCAACTAAAGAGAATTTATCAAGATTTGGTTTGTCGGTTACTTTGGGAGGTGGTGAAGTGAAAATGTCAGAGATGGCAACGGCTTATTGTGCTTTTGCCAATGGCGGGAAAAAAGTGGAGATGACAGGTATTTTGAAAATTCAAGACAGGGATGGCCGAGTGCTGGAAGAATTTAAACCGATTGCGGGAAAGCAAGTGCTGACACCACAAGAAGCATTTTTAATTTCAAATATTTTGTCTGATAATTCGGCAAGAGAAATTACTTTTGGAAATAGTAGTGGTCTTTCTGTTTCCGGATATCAAGTAGCGGTGAAAACAGGAACGACTAATGATAAAAGAGATAATTGGACAATTGGCTGGACTCCAAATTTGTTGGTTGATGTTTGGGTGGGCAATAATGATAATTCCCCAATGGGAAAAGTGGCTTCGGGAATTTCTGGAGCTTCCCCAATTTGGAGGAGAATAATGTTGAGTGCTTTGCCAAATAGAAATAAAGAAGATTTTCCAATTCCCGATAAAATAATTTCAATGGATTCCGATCGTATATCTGGTTATGCGGCTCATGATGGTTTTCCGGCAAAAACATCATATTTTATTGATGGTATGCAACCGAAAACCCAAGATCCTATCCATTTAAAATTAAAGGTATGTAGGGGAAAAAGTGGTTTGGCGACGCCAGAAGATGTAAATAATGGTAATTATGAGGAAAAGGAATATATTCGATTGAAAGAAGATTGTCCGAATTGTCAGGCTGGTATTGACGCTTGGATATTAGAACAAACGGATCGGGATAAATATTATCCTCCGTCTGATTATTGTAGAAGCGATGGTATGGTAACGGTTGATTTTGAAACGCCGGGAAATGAACAAACACTTGGTGGTGAATTTGATGTAAAAATAAAAACTAGTTCGGTTAACAAAATTACCGAAGTAAGGGTATGGGCAAATGGTAGTGAAAAATTAAATTTTTCGGAAAAACCATTTGAGGGAAAAATTACTTTGGCCGATGGGACTTATACTTTAAAAGTGGAAGCGAAAGATAAAAACGGAAATTTTGATAGTGAAGAGATAAAGATTGGAGTGAATATGCCTTGGAGTGGACCGTTGCCGACAGCGACACCGATGATTGGTATTACCATTGCACCGACAATTAGTGTGATGCCAGGTGGAACGTAATTAATTTAAATTAAAGGTTTTGAGGTGGATGGATTTGGCGAGGGTGGAATCGCAGTTGAAATACCAGACCCGGAAAGTATATTTATCTTGATAATGGTCGATAACTGAAATATTCCAAAGGATATCCCCTATTTCTTTTTTGTAAAATTCAATTAATTCTTCTTCCGATTTATCGGAAACCAAATTGGCATCAAGACAAATTATTTGTGAGGTAATTTCGTAAGCATTAAAAAAAGTGTCGGGAAGAGATTGGTGTTCTTTTTTGGAATCATCAATGATAATTTCTTTAAATTCACCATCAAAAGTACAAAGAGAATATTTTTCTATGTATTTATGGTTTTCTAAATAGAATATCTTGCCGATTTCAAAAATTGGTGTTAAGGGAATTTTGAAACGATTATAAATATCAATTTGTTCTTTAAGTGAATCAGTTAAGTTTGTTCTAAGATATGGTATTTCTGAATTAATACTATTTTGGGTAGCAATAGAATTTTCATATTTTTTATTGGTAAGAGGCATAGTTCTAACCTCAGAAAATCCTTTTTTTACCAAATCTGTTTTTAAGGTTTCAATATTTTTTAGAATTTGGGGAGTAATGTCGTCGAGAATATTGGATTTGATTGGTTCGTTGGAGGGAATTTTTTGAAAACCGTAAAATCTGATCACTTCTTCGATTAAATCGATTTCTGACTCTATATCAGTTCGATGATTAATATCAATTTGAGAAATTATTTTTTCAATAAAATCTTTAGGTATTGAAATGCCGGCGATTTCGGATGGATCAATATTTAGAGTAATATTTTTTGGTTTTACGGGCTCTGGATAATAATCAAATATTTCTGATTTTTCTGATGAATCGATGAGGTTGATTAGATGATTAAAAGCTGTATCAATCAAATCAGTATGGAGTTCTTTATCAAGACGAATACTGGCTTCGGTAATGGTTTTTAATTTTCTGGAATCAATACCGACACGGATATTGTTATAAATGGCCATTTCCAAAATTATATTTTTGGTGTTAGTAGTAACTCCGGAATCTTTGCCTCCTATAAAAGATAAACAAAGAGGTTTTATGTTATTGCTGATAACTAAGGTTTTTGGGTGCAGCATCAATTTGGTGCTGTCTAGTGTGGTGAAAGGGGTATCGCTGGTAGTATTCTTCCAAATTAAATTATCGGTAGACTTATCGGCATCAAATGCATGACAGGGAATACCGTATAACAACATGATGTAATTGGTAAAATCGACAATATTGTTGATAGAATTAATTTCGTGAAGGGCAAGGAAATTTCTAATTTTTATATCACTATCAGCGACAGTGATATTTTCTATTTTAATGGCTTTAACTCTCTTTACGTCTTTAGATTCTATTTTTATAGGTAAAGTGTTTATGCCAAATTTTAGGTTAAATTTTGGAATGATGAGGTCTATATCGTAAAGAATTGATAATTCACGGACAAGGCCAAGATAGCCCAAACAGTCTCCCCTATTTGATCTAATTTCTAGAGAAATTATTTGTTCACCGTTTTTTTCTTCAAAGCCATCACAAAAGTGACCGATCCAAGTCAAATCATTGGCAATGGTTTTGGCATCGACTTTTAGGTCCGGTAAAAATTGTTTTAATTGAGAGAAAACTATTTTCATAATTCATTTGGTTTGTAAGCCAAATTTCCTCCCAATAAAGTTCTAATGTCTTTAATTTTAAATTTTGCCATAGTCCAGCGATCTAGGCCTAGTCCGAAAGCAAAGCCTCGCCATTGTTTTGGATCGATATTAGCCATTTTTAGGACTTTTGGATGGATCATGCCGGCACCACCCATTTCAATCCAACCGGCGCCTTTACAGGTAGGGCAGCCAAGTCCGTGGCAAACGAAACATTGCATATCGGGGCCAACACCTGGCTCAACTTCGGGATAATATTTGTTGCGGAAACGGATAATAACATCGGGACCATAAAGAGTTTTAAACATTAAATTTAAGGTTCCGAATAAATCTTTCATGGTAACATTTTTATCAACAACGACGCCTTGATATTGATGTAAAACAAAATGGTTAGATTTATTTACTTTTTCGTTTCGGTAGCAAGCACCTGGAGCGACAACTTTGAATGGTGGTTTTTGTTCAGCCAACAATCTGGCTTCAATAGACGATGTTTGAGTGCGCAATAAAATTTCTGGTTCTTTAATATAAATACTATCCTGCATACCACGAGCAGGATGATCTTTAGGGACATTTAGACGTTCAAAACAAAATTCGTCGGTTTCAATTTGTTGTGAATCGTAAATAGAAAATCCCAAAGACCGAAATAATTTGTTTAACTGGTTTTCTGTTTGAGTTAGTGGGTGGAGATGGCCATAGGTGGAATTTTCAATTTTCAATTTGCAATTATCAATGTTATCGAATTGTTTTTGAGAAAAGGCGGATTCGATGTCTTTTTTTAATTTATTTAATTCTATGCGTTTTTCGACGGGGAGATTTTTTATATCAGAGAATAGTTTATTGATAATACCATTGCGACCTAATAGTTCTATGCGAAGTTTTTCTAACTCCGATGAATTATTACAATTGGCAATTTTTTGGAGATAATCGTCCACGCCTTATTTTACCGAATCAACGATACTTTTAAAAGTATTATTATCGCGAATGGCAATTTCGGATAACATTTTTCTGTTTAATTCAATTTTATTGTCTTTAAGCATTTTGATGAATTTGCTGTAGCTTAAAGAAAAAGGACGGAGAGCGGCATTGAGACGGACAATCCAAAGTTTACGGAAATCGCGTCGGCGTAGGCGACGACCAATAAAGGCATAGCGGCCGGCGTGCATGACAGCTTCGTGAGCAACTTTATAACGCTTGTGGCGGGTCATCCAAAATCCGCTAGCTTTTTTTAAGACTTTTTTATGATGTTGTTTTCTGACAGTTCCTGTTTTTACGCGCATAATTTTATTTACCTAATAATTTTCTGATTTTAATGGCAAAGCGTCCGAGGACGTGTTTTTTACCTTTGAGTCGGCGCAATTGCTTTTTAGATTTGTTGCGTCTTAAATGTCTATCAAAAGCAGACATGCGCAAAACGGTACCATTTTTGGTAACTTCAAAACGGTTGCGAATAGATTTTCTAATTTTTAGTTTTTGATTCTTTTTTACTTTATTCATAGTCAAATTTTCTTTTTAATTGGTGAAAAGATTTGGAATAATCTTTTTCCCATTAATTTTGCGTCTCCTTCTGGAGTAGCAAATTCGGACAGATCGGTTTTAAATTTATTAAGTAAATTATAGCCGAACTCTTGGTGAGAAATCTGCCGACCTTGGAATTTTATACTTAATTTGACTTTATTTCCAGTAGATAAAAAATTTTGGGTTTTTTTGACTCTATCTTCATAATCTTTTTGACCGATGAAGGGTGTCATTTGAATTTCTTTTAATTCACCGCCTTTATTGCCTTTTTTTTCAGCTTTAAGTTTTTTGGCTTCCTGATATTTAAATTTGGAATAAGAAATAAGTTTTACAACGGGAGGAACAGCCTTGGGGGCAATTTCGACTAAATCCAGGCCGGTATCCATAGAATATTGTCTGGCTTCTTGAATAGTGACCAGACCAATTTGTTTGGCGGTTTCGTCAATTAGACGCACATTCGGTGCGGTAATCTGATGGTTGATTCGATAATATTGGTGCATTGGTGTCTATTTTATCAAATTCAGGCTCCGTGTGCTAATTTGAGTGGAAATTGCCTTAATAAAATCTTGTAACGGCATTGTTTTTAGATCGACCCCATCACGTTGACGTACGGATATTTGCATATCAGAGCTTTCGGCTTCCCTGCCACCGGCAATTAACATATAGGGAATTTTTTGAGCAGTGGCATTTCTAATTTTATTTTGCATGGTTTCTGCCTTATCATCAATTTCGTATCTAATACCATTTTCTTCTAAAATTTTACCTAACTTAATGGCATAATCTTGTTGTTTATCAGTAATGGGAATGATAATTGCTTGTAGTGGTGAAAGCCAAACAGGAAAATTTCCAGCGAAGTGTTCGAGTAAGAAACCAACCATGCGTTCATGAGTACTTAAAGGAGCACGATGGAGACAGAGGGGTGTTTCCATTTTGCCTTCGGCGGTATTAAATTCAAGTCCGAATTTGGCGGGAACAGAAAAATCGACTTGATTGGTTGCCAAGGAAAATTCGCGGCCGATAGCACTCCAGACTTGAACATCAATTTTTGGTCCATAAAAAGCGGCTTCATCGGCAACTTCGGTATAATCAATTTTTTTGTTTTTCATGGCAGTGCGGATCATTTCTTCGGTTTTTAGCCAAAGAGATTCATTGTCGACATATTTTTTACCAAGACCTTCTTTACTATGAATACTTAAACGCATAACATATTTATCGATATTGAAAATTTTGAAGTATTCTAGATAAAGATTTATGACAGCCATAAACTCTTCTTCGAATTGTTCTTCGGAACAATAAATGTGGGCATCATTCATTTGCATTGAGCGAACTCGCATTAAACCAAACAATTCGCCACTTTTTTCGTAACGATAACATGTACCATATTCAGCCAGTCGAATGGGTAAATCACGATAAGATCTTGGCTTACTACCAAAAATTTTATGGTGGAAAGGACAGTTCATTGGTTTGAGATAATATTTTTCTCCATCAATTTCCATTGGAGGAAACATAGAGTCGGCGTAATAAGGTAAGTGTCCTGATTTTAAGAACAATGATTCTTTGCTGATGTGGGGGCTTTTGACACGGACATAACCGGCTTTGGCTTCCATTTCTTTGCCTAGTTTCTCCAATTCTTCTATGATTATGCCGCCTTTTGGCAACCAAAGAGGTAGGCCTGGGCCAACTTCATCATCATAAAAATAAATCTCCAATTCGCGGCCTAATTTACGGTGATCGCGTTTTTTGGCTTCTTCCAGATTGTGTAAATATTCATCCAGTTCTTTTTGAGTGTCAAAAGCGGTGCCGTAAATTCTGGTTAACATTTTATTTTTTTCGTCACCATGCCAGTAGGCACCGGCGATGGAAAGTAATTTGAAGGTGCCAATTTTGCCGGTTGATTCGATATGGGGTCCACTGCACAAATCGACGAAGTCTTTTCCCGTTTTGTAAATAATTGGTTTATCAATATTCTCTAACCATTCAAGTTTGTAGGGATTGTCGGCAAATAGTTTTTTGGCTTCATCCTTGTTTATTTCTTCCCTATTTATTGGCAAATTTTCTTTTATTATTTTGGCCATTTCAGCCTCTATTTCGGGAAAATTCTCATCGGAAATTTTGAAATCACCGAGTGGTTCAAAATCAAAATAAAAGCAGTCATCGGTGGATGGGCCCATGGCCATTAAAAATTTATTGGGATAGAGTCTTTGCATTGCTTGCATCAAAACGTGTTCGCAAGAATGACGGAGAGGAGATAAAGAGTTATTTTCGGACATAAGCTATTTTAGCAGAAAAAAGATTATTCGGCGGCGAGACGGACAATTTTATAAAGATCCAAAAAATCTGCACCTTTTTTGAAATCGATATTGTCAACTACTTTATCAATCGTAGAAATCATCTCTGGTATTTTATTGTTTATTTGAGGTCTTAAATAATTAAAATATGAATCCTTACCCATAGCTGCAAAAGCAAAAGCTCTTTGTTCATGGTTAAAATTTTCATAGTCGCTATGAATTTTGGTAAGATTAGCTCCTTTGAAAGATGGGTTAGTGTTTATTCTTTTTAAAGCTTGTTCGGAATTAACCGTAAAATTATCATAAAGGGATTTTATTTCTATTTCAATGTCGGGTGGAAAAATTGGAGGCATGTGAATTGACTTGTTTGCTGTTATTTCCAGTTTGGATTCTGACATATATTATTATTTTATCACCAGCTGCCGCCACCGCCACCGCCGAATCCGCCACCACTAAAACTACCACCACCAAATGAATGTGAGCCGCTGGAGGCATTTACTTGACTATTAAAGGTAGACGAAAAAGAGTTCAAGCTGGATTGAAAACTGTGATTGGCAAGAAAAAAACCATTTACATATTGGGGAGGGGCAATACCCAGTTCTTTCATGTCGTTGGTAAGTTTATTGATAACTCCAAATGAAATGGCAAAAGGCAAAACCTCTTCGATAAAAAGATTTTTTTCTTTAATTTTTTCCCGCCACTTGCCTAATTGAATAGTTTTTCTTAGACCTTTGGCTTGAAGCATTAAATTATGTCCAATAGCTGTCCGTTGAGTAAATTTAGTTATAATAAATAGATCGATAATTACGCTTAAAATGAAAATGTTGATATTTAATTGAAAGATAAGAAAATTTATTATTACCAGAAAAATAATTAATAAAGTTTTGCTGACCTGAGGATTATTGCGATAAAATTTTTGGTCAACGAGAGATTGATTGAGAATATTTTTTGTTTCACTAAAATGTTTATAAAATTTATTTTTTAATTCCGATAATTTTATTATTTGTTTACTGTTAAAAATATTGTTTAGTAAATATTGTTGTTGTTTTGGTAATTTTTTATCGGCAGTTTTTAGTTGTTCGAATAAAAAATCATCTTGGGAAAAGATTCCCTTTTTTGGAATAAGAGTAATTTTTAAATATTTTTTGTGAGCCAGATCAATTATTTCGGCAATGATGTCGCGGCTGTCCGATCTTTGGTCGAGAATAGTGCCGGCAGTACCAGGTGAAATTTTTAGCGGTTCGTAGACAAAAGGAATTCTCTCGTAAAAAAATAAAGGTTTAAATTTTTGAGGTTGAGAATTGTCTAGATTAAAAACGTTTGGTGAAAGAAAAATTTGATCCCGGCCATAAAAATACCAGGCAAAAAGAGGACAGAGAAGTAAAATCAAAGCCAAGGGAATTTTCCAATAATTTGGATTAATAGGGAAAATTAGTTTGTTATCGGGATTGAATGAGGTATAAATGGTGAAGTTGGAATTGGTATTTATGGTTTGGTCATAAGAAAAATTATTCTGATCAAATTGACAAAGTGAATCGTTGCTGTTTATTGGACCGGTAAAACAATTTGAAGAAATAATTTTGGCATAAGGGGAATTGATGGTGGCCGATGATTTTTCGATGGGAATTTGCCAATATTCACCGGTGATATCCAAAAACAGCTCCGGTTTATTTTTATTTTGAATAATGTTATGAAGAGTGTAATTTATTTCAAAAGTTTTGTTACCGGTAAAAGTTGTTTCGGGGTCCCCTATTTTGAGAACTAAATTGCCGTTATTGGTGGAAGTGGAAAACGGAACATTAACAGAAATGTCGGAAATTCTGGCGGTAAAATCACCGTATTTATAGGGAATAGTGCGAAAAATGCCGTGTTTTTGAAGATCAGTCGTGTATTTAATGGTTTCTTTAACGGAAATAGAAGTGTTTTTGTTAATCGTGATATCAGAATGAAAATCGGTGATTTTGTCGATGGCGTGGATAGAAACAGGAGTAATAATTGGAATAAAAAAAAGAATTAAGGAAAGGATAATAGCCATTAATACATTTTATCACTAGGGTGAGTCTAAGAGGACTCGAACCTCTGACCTCTTCGATGTCAACGAAGCGCTCTAACCAACTGAGCTATAGACTCGGTAATATAGGGATTATAACAAATTAATTGGCGCTGCGGGAGGCGGAATGTTCACCTGATTGAAGATATTGTTCGCCGCCTTTTTTGCTTTTTACGTTGTTCCAAAAGCAATTTTTCTTTTTCTTTTTACTATTGAAACATTCAAGCCAATTACCAGCCTGATTGATGTCTTTTCTAAATTCTATGATAATTCTTCGGATTCTTTGCAAAAAATTAATTTGATATTCATTGAAATCAAAAATATTTGAATCAATTGCTTTTTCGACTTCCATATCGAGAGATTCAGTAGTATTTTTGAGATTTTTAATTTCTTGCTGCAAAGCTTCAATTTCTTTTTTGACATCCAAATTTTTGCGATCATAAACAAGTTGTTGTTCTTTTTGAAGTTGTTCGAGAAAATATTTGATAAAAGCCTTTTCTTTTTCTTTATTGTTTTCCGGTTTTTTGTTTCCAGCAGAATCTTTGAGAATCTCGTTATTGGATTCGTTGTTAAATATTTGTTTTTTAGAACTCGATTTAAACAAAATACCACCTGCCATATGTGCATTATACCACAAATTATGGGTTAATTAGGTCTTTGAGGTATTGGATGACTTTTTGTTGTCTCATTAGGTAAAAAGTGAGATTTATGTTTTTAGCCAAGTCAGGATTTACCTCCAAAGCTTTTCTGATTTCTTCCGAACTTATATCTAATTTTTTATCAAAAGCAATTTTGTCTATAATTAGGTTAATTTTCCATTCTTGCTCTTTTTCTTTTAACATTTCCGGAATTTCGACAGTAGAATTTTTGACTAAAATATCAAATATTTTATTGATATCTTTATCGGTAACTGTTTTAATTTCTTCATAAACTTTGGGGTCGATTTCTACTTCAGGTAGTTCACAAGATTTGTATTCGATTTCCCAATCTACATCCAGGGTGAGCGGAGTAGTGATAATTTTAACTTGAGGATCTATTATGGGGTGTAAATCATTTTCTTTTATTAATTGATTGTAGTTTTCCGATAAAACATTTTGAATGACTTCTTCAAGAAGAGTTTTTTGATCAATTTCTTGTTTGACAATTTCAAGAGGAACTTGACCGGGACGAAAACCTTTAGTTTTGAAATTTTTTTGAATTTCTTTAAGAGTTTGTTCTGATGCAAAAGCAATTTTTTCTTTGTTGATATTTGCTTTGATAACAAAGGATTTGTCCTTAAGTTTTTGAATATTTTCGTTTGTTTTCATAAGTAGGTCTATGATAACATGAATTGAACAAATGAACAGAGTGATGGTTATTTTCAGTCGAGTTGTTTTTTCCACAATTTTGGGAGTTATTTTAATTGGTTTGGCTTTTTGGGAAATAACGGTTTTGAAAAAATATTCTGAAAAAAATAAGACGGTGGCTGTAAGTGATTTGACAGTTGAGTCAAAAACGATTGTTGCAGAAAATGAAGAAATGCAAGACAAGGTGATTTTTGGAGAAGTGACCGGAGAAGATGCCAGGCCAATAATTATTGAAAATTTTTTGAAGAAATATAAATCACCATTAGTGCCTTATGCACAAATGATGTTTGATTTGTCGGTTACTTATGGATTCAATCCTTTTTTAATTCCGGCAATTGGAATGCAGGAATCAAATTTATGCAAAAATATTCCGGAGGGAAGTTATAATTGTTGGGGTTATGGAATTCATAAAAATGGAACCTTAAAATTTGAAAATTATGAGATAGCTTTAAAAAGTTTTGCTGAGTACCTTAAGAGAGAATATGTTGACAAGGGTTATTTGACAGTAGAACAGATAATGAAAAAGTATTGTCCACATTCTGACGGTTCTTGGGCGTTTGGCGTGAATCATTTTATAGAAGAAATGGAAACTGGGAAGTAAGTGTGAATATTTGGTGTGTAGGTTGATTTTCTTATAATATTTTGATATTATACAGGCTAGATCCCGGGGTGGCTCCTCTAAAAAGCATGCTCTGGGATTTTTTTTGTAAAAAAATCCCCCTCCCCTTCGGGGTATCCCCCTTTGACAAAATGGGGATTAATACATACAATTGCATTTATGACGATGATATCGACGCAACAATTTAGAAAAGGGATGTATCTTCTTTTCCAAAATGAACCGCATTCAATTGTGGATATTACTTTTGTCAGCCCTGGGAAAGGCAGTGCTTTTTACCGAGTGAAATTAAAAAATTTGTTTACCGGAAGAGTAGTAGAATATACCTATAAATCGGGAGAAAAAGTTGAAGAAGTGTTGGTGGAAACGCATGAAGCCGAATATTCATATTTTGATGGCAGTAATTATGTTTTTATTGAACCACGAAATTTTGAACAATATAGTGTACCGGAAGATGTGTTGGGTGATGACAAGATGTATTTGAAAGAAGGATTGCTTTATAGAATAAAATTTTATGATGATAAGGCAGTGGGTGTAACTTTGCCAAAATCGATTTCGGGAATTGTAGTGGAGGCAGAAAATTCAATTAAGGGTGATACGGCGACAACGGCGATGAAACAAGCAGTATTGGATTCTGGAATCAAGGTTCTTGTTCCTCTATTTGTTAAAGTTGGCGATGAAATAATTGTCAATACCGAGACAGGGGCATATGTGTCGAGAAAGTAGATTAATTTTTTTTAAAAAATATGTTTGATAAATGTGTAATTATGAATTCGATATTTCCCTGGTTAAG
>CAZSCX010000007.1:0-21130 GCA_964605545.1 uncultured Gammaproteobacteria bacterium | reverse complement strand
TAGAGCACATCGTTTACATCGATGGGGTCAGAGGTTCGAGCCCTCTAGCGACCACATAAAAACAACACGCCGCCGAAGTGGTGAAATTGGCAGACACGTACGCTTGAGGTGCGTATGTCGCAAGACGTGGGGGTTCAAGTCCCTCCTTCGGCACAAAAGAATATTTCTTTGCCCTGTCGTCTAATGGTAGGACTCCAGCCTTTGGAGCTGGCTATTGTGGTTCGAATCCATGCAGGGCAACTCTAATGAATGTCAGCTTTTTTGTCTTTGACAAAATTACGCCAATTTTCAACAAAAGAAATAAAGGAAACGATTGGAATTTCGACGGCAACATTTAGAAAAATTGAAACGACGTTATATTCTTTCCATTTATTGGCAATCCAAGAACCAATTTCGGCTAAAGGAAGAGAAAAAAGATCGAGTATAAATTCACCAAAAGTAGTTTTGTCTTCGATGGTAATTTCACGAGCTTTATTGCGAATGACGAGGGCAGCAAAGACATTGATAGCAGTCGTAAAAGTATCAAAAATAACGGAAGTTATTGGAAGAGTAGCTTTGTAATAAGCCCAGGCGATAGTACCAAAGGAAACAAAAAATCCAATAATATAAAGAAGAAAAATAATGAAACGAGTAATTATCCCCTTTTTCTTTCTTACTTTAATTTCATAAATATCTTTGTCGTTGTTGGAATATACATATTTATAAATAACAGAAAGTAATTCTTTTAAATTATCTTTTCCTGGAGGTTTAATTAGGGAAACGATAATAAACATAGCAAGGCTAGGAACAAGAAAATCGATGATAGCAGCAAGGACATTGAATTTTTCGTAAAATAATTTGGCTAAAGGAATTTCGACTAAAAAGTAAGTAAACCAATTAGCTACAAAGACAGATAGGGTTGAAAATATGGCAAGTTTTAGTAACCTTTTTTTAAGTGATTTGTATCTAATATTATAGAATTCAGTAACTAGTTCGGTTAATTTATTTTTATCGTTAAATATTTCATTTAAATCCTGAGGACTGTCTTTGTATTTCTTAAGAATATCTTCGAGAATGGTAAAAATAGTATCGTATTTTTCACAAATATTAAAAAATCTTTTACGAAGAGGATGCTTTAATTGGATACTTAAATCTTCTTGAATTTTAAAAATATTTTTGACAAAATATTCCAAATTTTCTTTATTAGGGGTGGTCCATTCGTTATATTTAATTTTAATGAGATTATAGGAAATAATAGAATCGTCTAAGTCATATAAAGTACGATAAGTGGCGATATAAGTTTGAATTTTTTGTTCTTCTTGGGTTAGGCTACTTGATGGTAAAATTTTAATTCTTTGATTGATTAAATCGGTCATGGTTTCAATAAGATTTTGCTCTTCGAGAGGAGGACAAAGAGTGTCTTCAATTTCACAGGCAGCGATAGCCATCAACCAATCGTAAAAATTTATTTTTTTCTTGATATCAGAGGTAGAAATATCTGTATTTTCGGCAATAAAAAGATATTTTTCGATAATTTTTTTGACATTTTTTATTTTTTCTTTTGGGATAGAATCATTTTCCAAATGACCACCACGAATTAGTTCCATAATCATTTCTTCAGAAAAAACGTTTAGATCAAGATTTTTTAAAAAAGAAATATTTGATATTTTGCCGACCAAACCTCTTTTGATAATTCTTTCAATGGCGCTACGACGAAGAAGATTTTCTTCTTTCCAGTCGATAATTTTTCGAAGTTTTTCGTAAGTTTTGGCAATTTGAGAGGCAATTTCATCGACATGGATTGTAACACCTCCGGTATGTGATTTTTCTTCACAAATTTTTTGGAAAGTTACTAATAATCTTGATATTTCTGAATTTAAACCAAATACCTTTTCTTTGATTGGTGTAGGAGCTTCATTGCTAAATAGAATTGTCGATCTCACTGGGTATAGATTATACCATTTATATTAAGTGACTCCAGTGGGAGTCGAACCCACGATTGCCTGGATGAAAGCCAGGAGTCCTAGGCCACTAGACGATGGAGCCGGATACTTTGGTATTTTATCAGTAAATTAAACAATTTTCATTATTTGGTTGAGGTGGCGGAGGGGGTGGCGGTGCTTGGTTGGAGACTTGAGGGAGTAGCTTCTGGAGGAAGTTCTAATTTGATCGATTCGAGTTTATTTAAAATTTTATAATCAATTCCTTTATAAGAAAGATAACCGGCATAAGTGAGAACTGCAAAGAAAGAAATAATTAAACTGAATCCTAAAACGTCAAACTTTGTTTTTTCCATAATAATTATTTTAACCTAGAAATTGTATAAATGGTGGGATAAGAAAGGAAAATTGCCGGACATTCTTCAAGAAGATATTTTTGGAAATCAAGATAAATATTTTTTCGTTCAATTGGATCAAAGGTTTGTCTCCCCTCTTCAAGGAGTTTATCGATACGAGAGTTATTGAATTTGGTCAAATTGGTGTTTATTTGAGTACTATGCCAAAAAGAATATTGATCCGGATCGATTGGCATGCCACCGTAAGCCAAAAAGGCATCAAAATTTTGAGTGTCGATTTTGTTTACAACTTCAGTCTCAACATTTATTCCCAAAACATCTTTCCATGATTTCTTTATGTTTTCGGCAGTTTCTAAAAGCTGTCTGTCGGTAACAGCAATTTTTATAGTTCCAATCTCGGTTTTATCAAATAACTCTTTGGCTCTAGTTGGATTGAAAATATATTCTTTGACGGTAGGATTATAAGCCCAAGAAATTGGTGAAATTGGTGATAATGCTCTTTCGTTTTTATCTTTTGTTTTTGGAGTGGCATAAGCGAGAGCCTGACGAATAGTTTTATCATTTAATTTTTCGGTATTAAAAAAAACAGCGAGATATTTTTTATTAGTAACAATTTTTTTGTCGATTTTAAGATGATTTTGTTTTTCAATTTCGGGTGCTAAAAGAGTTGTTTCCATACTGGTAATTTCTCCAAGTTTAAAAGCAGTCGTTAGATCGGTATCATTGGCATAAAACTTGTAAATAGTTTTTTTCTTGGTTTTTATATTTTGCAGAGCTAAGGTTTTGAAATAACCGTCTTGATATTCAACTTTAATAACTTTGTTTGGTCCGAGTCCAGAGAGACGGTTGTTAAATAAAGGCCTAGTTATAGTTGAAAGAAGTGGGGAATAGAGATCGGGGGTAGTGATCATTAATGTATATTTATTTTCTACTTTGATAACAGTTCCTGGAATTTCGTATTTTATATCATCGGCAGTAAATTTTTGACCATTATGCCAATAAAGATTGTTTTTGAGTTTAATGATATAGCGATGATTTTCGTCTTCTTGATTGATTGATTCAACGATAGGTGAAGCAATAATTTTGTTGTTTTCGGTGTGAGAAGTGAGTCCATAGGTAATAAGATTGCTTATTTCTTCGGGTAAATTGTTATTAGTGTAGTGACCGGAAAGGCCAATATATTCGGTTTGGAAAATGGGCAGATTTAAAAGTTCTTTAAGAGTTGGTTTAAAAATATAATAGGTAGCCGACAAGAGAACTATTAATACCAAGTAATACCAATTTCTTTTTAGATAATAATTAAAAAGGGCCAGTTTAAAATATAATTTTTTGAACATTTTAGGAGAGAGTTTGCAAGATAGAAGAAATTAGAAAAAGAATTAAAAAAACAATGGTTAACTCGAACATTACTTTTTCCCAACCTCTTTTTTCATAACTATTGGAAGAAAGAAGGTTGCTGTTGGATTCTTCTTGACCTCCTGATTGGAAAAAAACAAGAATGGTAACAGCGATAGCCAGGATGATTTGGATTATAAGTAGGATATTAGTCATTTTTTACATTTTCTAGTAACAATACCGTTGAAAACGGTGAAAACAAAGTTGATTATAAAGGATGTAGCAAGAACTGCAAGTATGCCGGTGAAGTGATATGAGAAGAGCCAAAAATTGTTTGTGCTAAAAGAATTAATAAAAAGAAGTGCTAAATAGAAACCTAGGGTATCAATGATAATTCTAAAAAAACCTAAGGTAAGGATATTTATTGGGAGTAAGAGGATTTTAATAACTGGTTTAAGAATTAATTCAAAAATAGTAAAAATAAGACTGACTTCAAGAAGGGTGATGATGCCGTCGCCAAAATTTAAATTGTGCAATAGTTCGTTGACGGTGTAAAGAGAAAAATAAAAAAGAAGAGTAAATTTAAGAAATTTTTTCATGTCTTGTGATAATTATACCGCAAATACAGAGCAAGACGATGGCGCTGATAATGGCAATAAGAAGGTTTTGATAATAAATTAGATAACGAAGATCATAAGAGGCATCATGTTTTAGAGCATTATTGGTGAAAAATAATGTAAATGATTTGGTAAGTAGGGGCATTTTTGGAATAGGAATATTTATTTTACTAAATGGGCCAATAAAATTAATGGTGTGGGTCCAGTTTACCGAGGGGATGTTGAGGGTTGATTGGTAGAGGGGTGTGGAAGTGTTATTTTCGATAATAATAGATTTATTGTTGGTAGTGATTTTTGGTGGAGTCGATTCAGATAAGATTTCGACATTGGCAAAGGTAACTTCAGCTTTATTTGGAAGAGATGGAAAATGACTGTCGATTCCATGGATAACAAAAATAAAATGATTGAGGTCAAGATCATTAAAATAGTCGATACCATTGGTAGTTTTTTCCCAGGTTGGGTCAATGGCAATCCAAACTTGTTGTTTTTCGTCAAAATATTGTGGCCAAGCATGAAGAATATCGGCAGATATACCTACTGGTTTTAGACGAGGATTATTGGAATAAGCAAATCCTTGGATTTCTCTGGCAGGAATACCTTTGGCTCGGGCAAGAGTAATAAATAAATCGGTAAATTCGGTGCAAAGAGCCTTACTTGGTTCTAAAAGAGCGTTGATAGCTCCTTGACGCGAAGCGGTGGCAATACCATCAAAATTATAGGAAAGAGTTTGGAGAACGTAGTCGTAAATATTTTTAGGATTGTTCAGAGTGGAAGCGATATTCTTGATGGTTTCATCGTCAGATGGCCAAAATTGGGTGGGAGCCAAATGCTCTTTGAGTGTGGTTCCGGGATAGCGAGAATTGATTATTTTTGCTTGTCCTTGGACGGAAATATTGAGATTAGAATTTGGTTTTAAAGTGTAAGAGGCAATCCAATTACCATCTTGGTCGATATCGATTTTTTCCGGAGGCGGATCAATTGTTTTGAAAGTTATCTTTTGACTGTCAAGATTTGGTGGTAAGGCAATTTTGGTGGCAGTGTTTTCTTTGGCTTCATTGTTTAAAATGTATTGGAGATTGAAATCAAATAATTGATAATCACCAAAAATTAAAAGATTTTTTTTGTTTTTAATTTGGTTTTGATGGAGATGAATTAAATAGTAATCAAGGGCAGGAGTAATTTCGGGAAGTTTGATTGAAGAAAAAGCTAATTTTCCAAAAGAAGTTGGAATTTTAAGGGTAATATCAACCAGATCTGATTCATTTAAATTTTGAAATTCGGCTAAATTAATTTCCCATACACTACCTTTATTTTCGGCAAATTTATTTATGTTATAACGAACGGTAAAAGGAGTGATTTGACCTTTGCCGACATTTTTGAGATTGAATTTTAATTTTATATTGGCGCTATTTTCGGATTTTTCAATATTAGCAAGGATGTTACCGTTTTTGTCGAAAGCGGTGATGTTGGTGATATCAGAGCCGAAAGTTTTTATTTCATATTCGGTTGGATAAATTTCGGGGAGATTATTGGTGAGACTCATTTCTTGCTCGACAGTGGCCTGACCGGATTGGTTGACAGTATAGGTTATTTTTTGATTCAGTTGAAAAGTGTCGACAGCAATGACGTTTTTTGGAAAAAATAAAAATAGCAGAAAAATTAAAATTGAAACTAGCATCTGATATAGTTTACATGATATAGTAATCGACATGAGAGAAAAAAGTATAGATGAAAAACAAACAGAAATAAACGGAATGCCAAATGGTGGTAAAAAGGATGAGTGTTTAAGAAAACTAGCGTATGATAGGGTGGATTTGGGAGATTTTGAGGGGGCAGTAAAAAATGTAACTAGTATAACTGATAATGTTATGAGAATAGAACAAGAGGTTTTTTTAATAAAAAGTGCGAGTGTATATGAAGATCCAGAAATGGTAACAAAAGTAAGAACTTGGATTAGAGAAAAGAGGGATATCAAAAAATAAACCTCTTGACTTTGGGTAATGTTCGGGTAAGATTAAGATATGGCTTGCATGTTATACAAGAAACAAAAGAAAATTTTAGAATATATCGAAAAACAAATCGAAAAGTATGGCTGTGCTCCGACTTTGACAGAAATTGCCCAACATATGGGGTTATCGTCACTGGCGACGGTTCATGAACATTTATCGGTTTTGGAAAAAAAGGGTTTTATAAAACGTTATAGCGGAGCGGTGCGAGGGATAGAATTATTGCAAGGAATTAAAGAAAAAATTGCAAATTTTATTGAATTGCCGATTTTGGGTTTTATTGCTTGTGGCCAACCGATAGAGCCTTATACTGATCCAAATGCGACTTTGGGAGTTAATCCAAATTTAGTGAAACCTGGCGACAAATCTTTTGTTTTACAGGCAAAGGGTGATTCGATGATTGATGATGGAATCTTAAATGGTGATTATGTGGTGGTAAAAGAACAAAGAAATGCCAATAATGGTGATATAGTAGTGGCGGTTTTAAAAAATGGTTTTGCAACTTTAAAGAGATTTTATAAAGAGGCAAGCAGAATTCGATTACAACCAGCTAATTCGACGATGTCACCTATTTATGTAAGCGAAGTGGAAATAAGGGGAAAAGTGGTGGCAATTATTAGACAATTTAGTAATTAAATATGCTTTATATTATTGCCACACCAATTGGAAATTTGAGTGATATTTCCAAGAGGGCGATAGAAACATTGGAAAGTTTGGATGTTTTGCTATGTGAAGACACGAGAAATAATATTTTAAATAAATTGGGATTAAAAAATAAACCGGAATTAATTTCTTTTTATGATGAAGTGGAAGAACAAAAAATGCCCCAGATTATTAAATTATTGGGAGAAGGAAAAAATGTGGGTTTGGTGACTGATGCCGGAACACCGATAATTTCCGATCCAGGCTGGAAATTAGTGAAAAAATGCCAAAAGTTAGGGATAAAATATACAGCAATTCCCGGTCCATGTGCGGCAATAAATGCTTTGGTCTTGTCAGGAATATCCAGCGGACGTTTTTGTTTTTTAGGTTTTTTGCCAAAAAAAGACGGTGAGCGAAAAAAGATTTTGGAAAAATATAAAGATATTGACGGGGCAAAAATTGTTTACGAGTCCCCTTTTAGAATTAAAAAATTAGTTGAAGAAATAAAGGCCGTTTACGGAGATAATGCGGAGATTAGAATATGTCGAGAAATGACAAAAAAGTTTGAAGAAGTGAGTGATAGCGTAACATCGGAAAAAGGCGAGATGGTGGTGGTGTTTGGCTAATAAACCCTCTTGACAAAGAGGGAAGTTCGCCAGCAGGCGAACAGGGAGATTTATCTATTCGAATAAATAAATCTTCAGTCACTCGCTTTGCTCGTGCCAGCTCCTTTATCAAGGAGCATTAATTAAAATTTATCTATGAAATATATCGATTACACCGAAAATACACGTAAATATACCAGTGAGAATCGCAATAAAGCTACCAAGGCAGAATTGTTAGTTTGGAATATGATTTTGAGAAAAGACAGATTGGGATATCGTTTTCTTCGTCAAAAACCAATTGGTCAATATATTGTTGATTTCTATTGTTCCAAATTAATGTTGGCAATTGAGATCGATGGTTCGACACATGACTTGAAAGAAAACTATGATTTTGATAGAGACTTTAAATTAAAACAAAAAGGTATAAAAATTCTTCATTATGAAGATGAAATAGTAAAACATAAATTAGAATATGTTTTTGATGATATTAAATTGAATATCAAAGAGAGAGAAAAAGAATTTGGTATTGCCAATTCTCAGGCATAAATCTCCTCCTGCTCCGATAATTATCGGAGGGGACCCTCTTTATCAAGAGAGATTGATTGGATTTTGGTGAGATGGTGGTGGTGTTTAATTGAGAAAAATTTGTTGTGATACAATGTGCTTATGAGTAAAGAAACTGATGTGGGTAATACAAAACAAGAGTTAGATAAAGAGGATTTGGAATATGTTTTTTGTTTAGGGATGCTGGCGGGTATGATTCGTGAAAGGAGAAGTATGAATACTAACAAGAATTTGTTTCCTGCTAAGATTTCGGGATTTATCAATAGGCTGGATAAAAATATAAATACCAAGACAAAAGATAGAAAATAGTGGTTATTTCTTCTTGATTTTGCGGTTTTCGGCCCAGGCGACGATTTCACGGGTTCTATCGATAGCATCGGGAGAAACAGAAACACTGCTTATCCCCCATTTAACTAATTTTTCGACAAGATCGGGATAATTACTGGGAGCTTGGCCGCAGATACCGACCATTATTCCCCTTTTGTGGGCTTTTTTGACTAATCTTTTTAGGCTCCAAAGAACGGCGGGGTCCATTTCATTAAAAGTATTGGCAACCTCGGCGTTATCGCGATCAAGGCCTAGAGTCAACATAGTTAGATCGTTACTGCCTATGGAGATACCATCAATGCCAACATCGATAAATTTATCTAAAAGAATTACATTACTGGGAATTTCGGCCATCATAAATAATTTGAATGATGGGGTGCGGAGGAGTCCGGCTGAGGCAATTATTCTTTTGACTTGAATTAATTCATTGGGGGTACGAACAAAGGGAATCATCAGCCAGATATTTTTGAAACCGTATTTGTTTCTGACAAGTTTTATGGCTTCAAGTTCCATCATAAAAACGTCGGGGCAAGCAATGTATCGGCTGGCGCCACGGAAACCAAGCATCGGATTTGGTTCTTCCGGTTCATAATATTTACCATATTTTAGAAAACGATATTCATTGGTTTTGAAGTCGGTAGCCCGATAAATGATTGGCCGAGGGGAAAATGCTTTGCAAAATTTAACCATATCTTTGGCTAATTTGTTGATATATATTTTTTCTTGATGATCGGCAATTAGTTTTTTAGGATGAATACCGATGTTGGCAATCATAAATTCGGCGCGTAAGAGGCCAACGCCGTCACAATTCTTTTTGGCGATATCTTCGGCTAATTCCGGTTCGCCTAAATTTACATAAACTTTGGTGGCAGTTTTTTGATGAATTTGAATTTTTCTGGTAGTAGGAATAGTAGAGTTAGTTAAATCCCCTTTCCAAACTTCACCGGTGGTGCCATTTAGAGTGACAATATCGCCTTCTTTTAAAAATTTGGTAGCGGTTTTGGTGCCAACAACACAGGGAACACCAAGTTCGCGAGAAACAATGGCGGCGTGTGATGTTTGACCGCCTTTATCGGTAATGATTCCATTTACTTTTTTCATAGCGGGGACAAAATCGGGAGTAGTCATAGAAGTAACTAAAATTTGTCCTTCTTTAACACGATTGATTTCTTTGGGTGATTCAATAATGATAACTGTGCCGGTAGCAGTTCCCGGAGAGGCCTGTTCGCCTTTTAAATCGGGAGCTTTGGTAATTAATTGTTGGGCATCAAGAGTTTTTTGGTTACTTAGAATGGTGGTAATGGGACGGGTTTGAACAATATAAATATTTCCTTTTTCTATGGCAAATTCAATATCTTGAGCCTTACCATAATGATTGTGTAATTTTTGGGCAATTTTGGCAAGTTTAATAATAGTTTCATCGTTTATTTTTTGTTTATCTTGTTCTTTTTTAGGAATTTTTACTTCCTTAGTTTCTATTTTTGATTTGATTAATTTAATATCTTGAGAGACATGGGTTTTTTGAATTAATTCCCATTTATTTTTGTCGACGATAAATTGGTCTGGAGTGACAACACCTTGAACGATATATTCACCAAGGCCAAAAATTGCCTCGAGAATTATTTGAGATTTATCGTTGGAAACGGGATTGATTGTAAAGATAATACCGGAAACATCGGATTGAACCATTTTTTGGACAGGAACAGCGACACCGACTTTAAAATGGTCAATTCTTTTTTTACTGCGATAAAAAATAGAACGAGGAGTGAAAAGAGAAGCCCAACAATCACGGATGCGATTTAAAACATGTTTTTCACCCAAGACATTTAAAAAAGTTTCTTGTTGACCGGCGAAAGAAGCGTCAGCGCTGTCTTCGGCGGTGGCAGATGATCTGACGGCAACGGGAATTTTGCCAAGTGTTTTGTAAGCTTTGTTTATTTCTTCAATTGTTTCTTGGTCAAAAGGTGCAGATTTAATTAAAGTTTTTACTTTTTTGGAAGCAGCGAATAAATTATCGGGATTGTCGGGATTTAGATTTTTTAATATTTCTTTAATTTTTGGGATAAGATTGTTTATTTCAAGAAAATGGTAGTAAGCGGCGGTAGTAACAACAAAACCGTTTGGGACTGGAATACCCAAGTTATACATTTCTCCTAAATTTCCACCTTTACCTCCGACTATTGGAATGTCTTCATAGGAAATTTCTTTAAAATAAAGAATATTTTTGGGCATTAAAAAATGATATCACAAATCAAGAGAGCAGGTTCATCATGATGCGAAGTAAGGCAATTTCTTTACTGATAGTAAGAGTACCGGTTTTGTTTTGATAATCCAATTCGATTAATTGGAGATAAGCTTTTTTATAAATTTCTTGACGAAGTTTCTTCTTGATCATAAAAAATAATAAATCAAAAGGAACGGTTTCCAGGGCGGTTTCATAAGCTTTGGCAAAATTCTTGATATTGTGAGGACGGATTTGATTTAGACAAAAAAATAGAGTGCTAGGTAAAGGGAAATAATTTATTTTTGCTTTTGGGAAAGATTTTAAGTCAGTAGCACTAATTTTTTTATCTTGCCAAATATAAATATCAGTATTGGTTTTAATAAAAATTTTTTGTAATTTATCTTTGTTTGGTTTAGGAATAGAAAAAAAATTAGAAATTGCCAAATATTTATCTTGGGCAAAAAGCGAAGCACCTTCGAGGAAATTATTTACTTTATTGATATCAACAGTTTTGCCTTCAAGACGGAGAATATCGCCTTTTAGAAGTCCCAAAGAAAGATTAAAAGCATCACGACTTTTTGTGAGATCGTCGCCGTGAAAGATTCTGATCATTAAGTAGTATTATACCGATTATTATTCCTATAAGGCTGATAAGGTTGCCAAGGTAAAATGGTAGGGCGTCGGTACGCAAAAATTCTAAAATAAAACGGACAAGGCTATAAGAAATTATATAAATTGCGGTTTGGTTTTTCTTTGACTTTAATAAAATGAAATAGATAATTAAATCTAAAAATAATTCATAAATACAAACAGGATAAATTTCGTGATTGATTATATTGCCTATTCTACCGATTGCTTGACTAAGTGGAATAATCGTAATAAAAGAATCGGTAAATTTAATAAATTTAATTTTTTTAATTTTGCAGAATATTAATAAATAAATTATTGTGGCAATAATGCCGCCAAAGATTCCCAGTCCCCCAACACGAGTGTTCAAAATTTGAGAAGGATTTTGCAAAAAATATGGTAATTGAGCAAGGACGAAATAGAGACGAGCGCCTAAAAAGGCAAAAATTATTAAGGCAAGTGGAATATATTTGTGTTTTTTTTCAAAGTAATTTAAAAAAACAACAATGGAAATGCCAATGAAGAGGCCGTAGGGTGAAAACATTGCATTGTATTATACTATATTTATGATACATTTGTTTTATGATAGATAGTGGTGTTGGTGTTGTAGAGGTGTCAAATAGTGTAGCAATAAGTCCCCAAAAGATTGTTCCGAAAGAAATTAACGCTGAACCATATATGAATTTAGAAAATGTTGTTTCAGCAAAGAATAAAATAAAATCAATCTTAGATAAAGATAATGGAAAGTTAGACGAAAATGCCGTATTGGCCCTAGGGACACATATTAATGATATGCTTACTAAAAGAGGTGATTACATTAAATTTTACGAACAAGCCGATGGTGGACTTGATAAAAAAATGAAAACTCTAAATCCGCAAAGAGAATGGTATAAAAAAACTTTGGGGTCAATTGAGGAATATATTAAACAAAAAGACAATCTGAGTTGTGACGATAATCCGGCTTGGTTTGGAATAAATACGAGACCAGAAGTTAATGACAGAGAAGAAAATAATCGAAAGGCATATCTTACTGTTCCAATGAATGAATATTCTTTTATTCAGCATCTTCCTGAAATTGCAGAGAAATTAAGAGAATTGGCTGTAGAAACTGATGATGTAATAAAGATAAAAGTTCCTAGGAATTTGACTAGTTTTTTGGCACATAATGATTCGATAGTTGTACATTTTAAAAATGAAAATAATGGTGAAGAAGTATTAAATACTTTAAGGAGTTGGATGAAGGAAAATAATATTAGTGAAGGAAAAAGAGAACTTGGTAGAACAAATATTGCCGCTGATTCTAAAGAAAATAGTTTTTCTGGATTAGTAACTGAAAATATGAAGAACTGGTTAAGTGAATATGCTGGAAAATATTCTAGTGATATTTTGTCCGAAATGGCGGTTAAATATGCAATAGAAATGTCACAAAAACCGCCAAATGTGGTGAAGAAAAAATAGCGTTATTTTTATGTGGGTCTTGTGGGATTCGAACCCACGACCACCTGCTTAAAAGGCAGATGCTCTAACCAACTGAGCTAAAGACCCGGGTGGATTATATTTTTCTTGCTTTGGGAGAGCGAAGGTAATATAATTTGGCTCGACGAATTTTGGTTTTGGGAGAACGAAGTTTTTTGATTGAGTCAATTAGAGGTGAATTTGTGGGAAAAATTCTTTCGACAGTAATGCTATCGGAAGCTTCCTTTTTAATTACAATATTTTTGTTTTCACCTGTTCCCTGAATAGCAATCAAAATTCCCTCGAAAGCTTGAACTCTTTCTTTATCTTTTTCTTTAATTTTGTAGTTAACCCGAAGGGTATCGCCAACAAAAAATTCTAGATTGTTATGAGTAAATTTTATAGCCATAAGACTTTGGTATTTTAGCTTAGATTAAGTATTTCGTCAATCTGTTGTTGAAGGGAGGGTGAATAGTTAACACCGTAGCCGATGGGAATATTTTTTCCATTAGGGAGAATAATCAATCCCCTATCACCATTAGGATTCTTTTTGAGAAGTTTATTGAGAGACATGAGTTGGGTTTGAGAAGTTTTTGGAGGAACTTTAATTATAAAATTGTATTTTGATGATTTTTTGGGAGCATCAAGTGAAATTAGATCGATAATAATCGATAAATTTCCTTCGCGAAGGTTTGTTTTACCTTCAATATAAACAGCTCGGTTTTCGATTAAGAGATCTTTGAAAGATTCATAGGTTTTGGGGAAAAGAACGGTTTCTATTTTACCGGTTTCGTCTTCTAAGGTTAAAAAAGCCATTCTAGAGTTATTTCTTTTGGTGGTTATAATTTTGAAACGATTGACTGAAGCAGCAAATTTAACGGTACTATCAGCTTGTTTTTCTAAAATTGCCGATATTTTAGGAAAACCATACTCTTCAAAAGGAGATAAAATTTTTAAAAGAGGGTTTTCGGTGACAAAAATACCAAGGAGTTCTTTTTCTAAGGCTAATTTTTCTTTTTCCGACATTGGTTCGACTTGAGGTAAGTTGTCTGATGGAGGGGCTATTTTGCTTGTTGCTTTAGTGGGAGTATCAAAAAGACCAAATTGACCAGAATTTTTTTTGCTAATAGATTTTTCCGCATCATTTCGAACTTTATCGATGTAAGATAATAGAGCATTTCTATCGCCAAATTGATCGAGAGCGCCGACTTTAATTAAACTTTCTAATACTCTTTTATTAACTTTTTGACTGTCGACACGAAGACAAAAATCGTTGAAATTAACAAAATTACCATTTGTTTCTCTTTCGGTTAAGATATTATCGATGGCAGCATCACCAACATTTTTGATACCGGAAAGACCAAAACGAATGGCCATTTTTTCGGTGGAAGCGGAATTTTCTTCAACAATAAACCCTTTTTTGGATTTATTAATATCTGGTGGTGATACAATAATACCTAATTTACGGCATTCATTGACTCCGTCGGTAACTTTTTCTGTTTCTCCTGATTCGGCAGTTAAGAGAGCACACATGTATTCGACAGGATAATTAGCTTTCATGTAAGCGGTACGATATGCAAGCATGCCATAGGAAGCAGCATGAGCTTTATTAAAACCATATGAAGTAAATGGTTCAATGTATGAGAAAATTTCTTTAGCTTTTTCTTTGGTATAACCATTATTTATACAACCATCGATAAATTTTTCTTTTTGAGCGGCCATTTCTTCAGGAATTTTTTTACCTATAGCTTTTCTAAATTTATCAACTTCAACCCAATTGTATCCGGCGAGTTCAATGGCGGTATAAAGACAATCGTCTTGGTAAACCAAAAGACCGTATGATTTTTTAAGATATTTTTCGAGTTTTGGATCGATATAAACGATAGGAGAAGTACCATTTTTTCTGGCAATATATTCTGGAATGATACCCATTGGTCCTGGTCGATATAATGCAACCATAGCCATTAAATCTTCAACACGATTTGGTTTTAATTCTTTGATCCACTTGGTCATACCATCACCGGAAAGTTGAAATACACCCATGGTGTTACCATTGGAAAGCATGTCAAAAGTTTTTTTGTCATCAAGAGGGATTTTGCGTAGGTTAATGTCAATATTTTTTGTTTGTTTAACGTTAATTACGGCTTGGCGAAGAAAAGATAAGTTTCTAATTCCAAGAATATCGAATTTGATTAAACCAACATCTTCACAGGCATGCATTTCATATTGGGTAATAGTTTTATCTCCCCCAGTTTCTATTTGAGTGGGACAAAAATCATTAATTGTGGTTGGAGATACTACGATAGCACAGGCATGAACAGAAATATGACGAGCATTGCCTTCTATTTGTTTGGCAGTGGAAAGAATTTTTTTAGCTTCTGGATCGGTATCATAAAGTGCTTTTAATTCAGGAGTAATTTGAAGAGCTTTTTCGATTGACATGGGAAAACCTTGGGAGCCAAAGGGTATTAGTTTACTAATTTTGTCGCCGATAGCATATTCATAACCCAAAACCCGGGCAGTATCGCGGACAGCACCTCTTGCCATCATTCGACCAAAGGTACAAACTTGAGCAACAGCATCTTTGCCGTATTGATCGATAATATGATAAAGCATATTTTGGCGCTGATCATCGGCAACATCGAGATCGATATCGGGTGGTGATGGTCTATCTTTGTTGAGAAATCTTTCAAATGGTAATTGATAGATTAATGGATCGACAGAAGTAATTCCGAGGACATATGAAACAAGAGAACCACCGGCTGAACCTCTAGTATTGGTAGGAGTGTTGTTTTTTTCACACCAATCGATAAAATCTCTCATAATCAAGAAATAATTGGCATAGCCCTTGCTACAAATGACATCCAACTCTAGATTTAAACGATCGATAATTTCTTGGGTAAGATTTCCATAAAGTTCTTTGGCAGTATTAAAGGTTAATTCTTTTAGGATTTCGTTGATAGTTTTTCCTTTTTGGAGAGGATATACGGGAAAATACCACTTGCCAATTTCTATATCCAAATTACATTTTTCAGCAATTTTAACTGTATTTTCGATAGCATCGGGGTATTGAGGAAAGCTTTCGATCATTTCTTGGGCTGATTTAACATAAAGATCGGGACAATTGATCATTGATAACCTTTTTTCATCATTGATGGTTGTCTGAGTGTTGATCATCATCAAAATATCTTGAGCAAAAGAGTCTTCTTTATTTAAGTAGTGAGAATCGTTGGTGGCGATTAGGGGTATGCCTAATTTACGGCTAATTTTAATAATGCCTTGATTGGCAATATCTTGATTTTTCATACTTGGATGTGATTGAATTTCAAGATAATAATCATCGCCAAATATTTTTTGATAATCTTTAGCTCTGCTTTCTGCTTTATCAAAATTGTTATCCAATACCAATTTGGCTATTTCTCCTTCGATACAAGCACTTGAACAAATTAATCCTTGGTGGTATTTTTCTAAAGTTTCCCAATCGATGCGTGGTTTATAATAAAAACCTTCAATGTGGGCAATTGATACTATTTTCATTAGATTTTTATAACCTAGTTGATTTTTGGCCAATAAGATTAAATGATTATTTCTTCGATTTTCGTTGTTACGGTCAAATCTGGTAGTAGGAGAGAGATAAACTTCACAGCCGATAATTGGTTTAATGCCTTCTTTTTGGCAGGTTTTATAAAATTCAATAGCACCATACATATTGCCATGGTCAGTAATAGAACAGGCAGTCATCCCTAAAGCTTTTATTTTTTGAACATATTTTTTAATATTAGTAAGTCCGTCAAGTAAAGAATATTCAGTATGAACATGTAAGTGAACAAAACTAGGCATAGCTTATTATAAACTGATTTTTACGTTTATAGCTTGACAACTGGATTTTTTGATTCTTCTTTGGTAATTTCAAGACCTTTTTGGGGTTTGAAATTGAAGAGATTGGCAAGTAAAGAATTGGGGAAAGTGACGATGGCGGCGTTATAATCGGCGGATAAGTCAATCATTGTCCGACGGGCGTACATTAGTTTGTCGCCGGTGTCGCGAAGTTCTGACATAAGATCGGTGACAACTGTTGAACCTTTGATTTCTGGATTACTTTCGACTACTACTTGGAGAGCACCCAAGGCTTTACTGATCAATTCTTGTGATTTTTCAATTTTGTTTGAACTAATGGCTTTTCTGGCATCGGCTAATTGGGTAAAAATTCCTTTTTCGTGTTTGAGATAACCTTTGGCTGATTCGACTAAGTTGGGAATTAAATCGGCCTGACGTTTGAGCTGATTGCCTATTTCTTGATTGCTAGCGCCGATTTGGACGAGAGCTGTTTTAAGACGATTATAAAACGCGATAATATAAACGACGACGATGGTTAGAATTCCGTATAGTATGTACATATAGACTAATTATAGCACTATCTCTCTTCAGGTTTTAAGTAAGGAAAACCAAGAAAAATATACAGATCTTTTTCATTACTAAATTGATGTAATTTGCCTGTTTTTAGGTCTTTTATACCATATTCTGAGACACTAAAGCCTTTTTTAAGAGCATAACGACGAAGTTCAATGTTATGGTTTTTGCTACCGGTGAAATGTTGAACTAAATTACCCCAATTATTTTTTGGTTCAACCATTAGATCGACACGAATATTGCCTTTTAGTTTTATCGAGGCTTTTTTTGGCCCTTGATCAAAAATGCCATATGATTTTGGATAAGCGACAAAATATTCAATAATTTCTTTTGAGTTAGGTGCACAGACGGCAATATCGATATCCCCTATTGTTGGGGTTTTACGACGAAGTGATCCAAGAGGAAGAATTTTGTAAGTAGGAAATTTTTGCTTTAGATAATCAACTATTTCGCTGGCTAATTGATTGGCGGTTTCGTAGGGTAAACGGTCAACATTGCCGATATATTCTTTAGCATTTTTTAGAAGGGCGGTCTTGTTGTTTTTTTTGGCATATTTGATTAATTTTTCGATTATTTTTGTTTTATCATGAGGAAATTTGATTTCTTTGGTTAATTTGGAGGCAGTTATAGGACCGATAGTATTAACTTCGTTTAAAACGAAAATTGCCGGATTTATGGTTTTAAATAACGCCTTAACTTTTGGTGGATATTGATGATGAGTAAATAAGTAATCTAGTTTTTTTAAAATTGCCTCCCCTATTCCCGGGACATTATCTAATTCCTTTTTGTCTTTTTGCCAAATTTCTTCTAAATTTTTTGGATAATTTTTAATAAAATCGGCAGCATTTTGATATGCAATTATTCGAAAACGATTTTTCTTTTTTATTTCGTAAGCAACAGCTATCTTTTCCAAAAATTTTGCAATTTCAGCGTTGGTATAGAACATATATCTATTATAATACAAATCTCTCTGTCCTTCGGACATCTCCCTTTGACAAGGGAGAGAAAGATTGATATATTAGATGAGTTTTCAGGGTCCTTGGTGCAGCGGTCTAGCACATTCGCCTGTCACGCGAAAGATCGTGGGTTCGAATCCCATAGGACCCGCCTTCGCCTCGCTGAAGCTCGGCTACGGCGGGTAAACCCGCTTTTTTAATTTTCCTTCAAAATATAATATGTTGATCGGCCGTTGCCTTGGCGTTTAATTAAGTCAAGATCAAGAAGTTTTTGAAAATCGAGGGCGCGAGTAGCTTTGGCTCGAGCGGTTAGTTTCGCGTAATCACTATCTTTGATAAAACCATTTTTCTTTATATATTCAATTAATTTTAAATGATGAGTTTCTAGGCGAGTATCTGGTGTATTACCAATTTCCGGTAATATTTTTTTGACTCTCAATAATTCGTCAATTAATCCACCAGTAAAATATTCTAGCCAAACAGTAAAATCGATAGATTTTTCTAATTCATAATAATCTCCATATTCCCCAACCGTTTGAAAATACTTAGTTACGTTTTGATTATAATAATTTTCAAAACTAAATAAATTAAAAGTATTTAATCCCATTTTTGCTAACATTACTTTTGTTGCTAGTCTTGTAGTTCTGCCATTGCCGTCTATAAACGGATGAATAATTACCATTTGTTTGTGAAAAATACCGGCAAGAATTAAGGGATCGATATTCTCGCTTTCATTTTTGACATAATTAATTAGATCAAGCACAAGATCTTTAACTTTTTCTACATCCGGTGGTAAATAAATTACATTTCTAGTTTTTGGATCATTAACAACCACTGGTCTGGTTCTTAATTTTCCTGAGTCAATTGGTTGTAACAAGCCGTTGGTTATTTGTTTATGAATATCCAAAATTAATTTCAAAGATAATTCTAATTGATTGTTTTTTAATAATTGGTTTAGTGATTCAAGGGCTTGATTGTAGTTCAAAACTTCTTTTTCGGTATCGCGAATGTTGACAGGAGCAGACTTTAGAATTTTTTTAACATCGGTTAAAGGTAAAGGATTTCCCTCAATACTGGTTGAAGCGTGAGCTGAAATTTCTCTAGCTTTTCTTTCGAATTCAACCAAAACTACCTTTGGAAATCGACGATCATTTAAGTCTCTAATCAAAGAATTAATATATTTAATATTAGCAAGTAGTTGATCGGTGATGGTGTATTTTGGTTTGAACATATATAGACAAATAATAGACGATTATTGGACGATTGTCAAGTGGTAATATGTGTTAATATGATACAATCCGCATATGGCAAAAAAAGACGCATTACAACCTCCATTAGATATTTGGTCAAAAGATTGGACACCCGCTTATTTGCAGAAGAAGAGTAACACAATTCGTGGTAGTTTAGTAAATACTTTTACTTTTTTCAAGGATCCTGTAGATCTTTTATCAGAAGCTTGGAATTCTTATAAAGATCTTACCAATGTTGATTTTTATAAAAAACTTGGTGAGAAAATTCCGGCAATACTTCATGAATGCTGTAACAATCAGAAAATTAAGGAACAAATTAATACTCAGGATGGTATGGCTGGAGTTTTTAGAAAGTTATGGGTAAATTATGATGATGATGCAAAATATTTAACCTTTGGCATGTTTCTTCCAGAACAAAGCGAAATAGGTGTATTTTCGATTAATATTTTTAAAGATAAACATGTTGAATTTTATCTTAAAAATCAAGACCGAGAAGTTATTGCCGACCAAGATGATATTAGTGAGAAACAAATAATCCAAGTTTTGAAAGGATTTGATGAAGTATTGCCAACTTTATCAGAACCATCTCCTTTTGATGGATATACCGGTCTTTGACAAAAAACTATTTCCAATTCTTTGAGTTTTTGATATGTTTTTATTAAACTATCAAACAGGTGTTCCAAACTGGAACCATTGAGCCCGCCTTCGCCTCGCTGAAGCTCGGCTACGGCGGGTAAACCCGCTTTATAAATCATCTGTTTTTGAAAAATTACCAATCTATTGTAAATGTAGCGAAAGCGGGATTATTATAATAATGTGTATTATGTATATTTGTTGATGTGTAAGGATAATAAATCGTATGTTGGGTGTACAGGGAATTTAAAAGAGAGATTTGATAGACATTCAAAAGGATATGTTCCTGCTACAAAAAATAGATTGCCGGTTAAATTAGTTGCCTATTTTGCTTTTAAAAATCAATATATTGCTTTTGGTTTTGAGTCCTATTTAAAAACTGGTTCTGGTCGATCATTTCTAAAGAAACACCAAATATTTGATTAAATTTTAGTTCTAAAGAATTACTTTATAGTAATTTAGACATTGATAGTTCTGCCTGTGTCGCCGGTGGCAATACCGATAGAGAGATATTCGGTGTCAGTGTTTGTTTCATTTATCATTTGGTGAATTTTTTTTATTGGAACAAAAACAGCATCGCCTTTTTTTAGAATTTCTTTTTCGTTTTCTATAATTATTGTAGCTTCATTGCTAAAAATTATGAAAACTTCTTCCATATCTTCGTGATAATGTTTTTCAAATGATTTATTTTTTAGCAAAATTGACCAATTTATCATTTGAACTCGACCAGGATCAAGATCATCACGTTTGAAAAGAACTTTTTTGAGACAGCCAGGGTCAAGTGGGTTCTCGTGACTGGCGGGGATAAATTCATTGTCTTTATTTCTTATTATTTTCATAATTGTATTTTAACATCTTGAGAATTAAAATTTTATGGGTTGTATAGGGGAGGGTTGGATTGATAAAATGGCTTGTATGATGAAGAAAGTTTTTTCTTGGTTTTTAATAATTGGTTTAATTTTTGGAATAGGTTTTAGTAGTGGTATTTTAGTAAAAGGAAAGAAAATTAACACCAAGGTAGTGGAACAAAAAGATAAATATGTTGCTTTTTTGGACGAGGTGTTTAAAACAATCCAGGATAATTATTGGAATAAATTAAATGATGAGCAATTATCAAATTTGTTTATTTTAGGAACGGAAAAGTTAAGTGGACAGAGTCAAAATATTGCTAAAAAAGATAGGGGTAATTTGATGAATATGATGG
>CAZSCX010000006.1:0-26127 GCA_964605545.1 uncultured Gammaproteobacteria bacterium | reverse complement strand
TCCCAACTAAGTGAAATTACCGAAAACAAACCTCTCGAAACCACCAAAGAAGATACCGGTGCCCACACCGATTTAATGTATATGAATATGATTCCTCAATCGGCCATGCCCACTTCAGCTGAAGAAAGAAGAATTCTTTTTACTCAACTTATGTGGCCAGCTTCCCAGCAAAAGAAATAATTATGTTAAAATTAGTTAATGTCCTTCAAAGCATTTTTACACCGTCTAAATCGCAAAGATAAGCCCATTTTTCGCTTTCACCCTTTAACTCAAAAATTTATTTTAATTGGTCTTTCCCTTGTTCTAATTCTTGGTGCGACCAAAATCTTCGCCCAAGAAAACTATTTGAAGCAAAAACAAGATGCTATGTTCAATGGTTCTAGTCAAGAATCATGGCTCGCCGAAGCTTTAGGGAGCAACCTTCTCTCTATTACAAATGCACTAGGAGGACCTCTCCCAGAAAACGTAACCAATACAAACTATAATTTTGACGATTTTGATATTTCTCAAAAACCAGGAGGGGCTATTGGAATATCTACCAATCTTATGGCGAGTATGTATGCTCATCCTCCCGCTTCTGGTATCCAATATTTGGCTTCAATCAAAGATAATATTCTTGGCAAACCTGCTTATGCCCAAGGTATTGGCTTTCAAGGTCTCCAGCCCATTCTTCCTCTCTGGCGTGGTATGCGTAATATTGCATATTCAATTATTTCTCTCATCCTTATAGTTATTGGTGTTATGGTAATGCTTCGAGTCAAAATCTCTCCTCAAGCCGTTATTACCATCCAAGGTGCCATCCCAAAACTTATTACCACTCTAATTCTTATTACTTTCTCTTACGCCATTGCTGGTCTTCTAATTGATCTTATGTACCTTATTCAAGCAGTCGGCCTCGCTCTTCTTTTCCAAATCCGCGGTATTGGTTTCAACGACAATCTCATTCCTGGAAACAATAATTTCTTTCAGCTCAATCAAGCCGGTTTTGGCCGTCATATGGCTCTTTTAACAAAAATAATATTCTCCAACACCAATTGGTTCCCTATTGGTCTTTCCGCTATAGTAGCTGGAATTGTCACACCAATATCAATAGCTATAAGCGGTCTCACTATTTTTGGTGCTACTATTGGTGTTACCACTCTAGGGGGAGGTATTCTTGTTGGAGTAATTGCCATACTACTTTTTATTCTAATAGTTTTAGCTTTTATTTTTATTCAATTATTAATCACCATTCTTGGTCTATTTAAGTGTTATCTTTCAGTTATTTTAAATATAATATTTGCTCCAATTATAATTAGTATGGGGGCTTTTCCAAACTCAAAAACCGGGTTTGAATCATGGTTCAAAAATTTAATTGCCAATCTTACCGTTTTTCCAATTGTTTACTTATTCCTAGTTTTTATAAATGTTCTTCTTTATTACATTGACAAACCAACAACAATTGTTACAGCCGCAACTAATTCAACCATTTCAAATCTTTGGGCCCCAAACGTTATTTCCTGGGGAATGCAAGGTATCGGCAATGTTGGTATTCGCCTCGCCATTTCAATTACATCCTTTTTAATTCTTTCAAAAATTCCCGAACTCATTCCTCAAACAGTTTTCGGCATTAAACCATCTCCTTGGGGACAAGCTACAAGTCAATCTTATGCCTCTCTTTCTAAAAGTCCTTTTGCCGGTGGTGCTCTTAGAGAGGGATATAAGCGTTATGATAAAGCCGCAAGTGAAAATCAAGAACGTAGGATACGCAATAGAATGGGAGAGATGCTAAATAATGGAGAGGCAAAAAATGAATTCGAGGCAAGAAAGAAAACAGAAGAAGAACTTGGTATAAATAGTAATGTCTTTACAAAACTCGCTAAAATAAAAGGAGGTATCAAACAAAAACCAGCAGAACCGGACAGTTTACCCGAAAAAAAACATTAACAAACATCTCAACTTCGTATTGCCTCTTCCCATGATGCATTTTTATTCTTTTTCGGATTATTAACCAAATTAGTATAATATAATTCATCTCTCGCCCTTTGATTTCGATATTTCTCTCCAAGCCAATCTTTCCCCCCATGTAAATATTCGATCACCTGTCGTATCAATTTTTCTCTATCTGGATCATTATGTTCAATACCAATTGTTGTATCAAATTCTTCATTCAAAATCCTTCTCAAATCTTCCGTGTACGTTAAGTTAGAAGAACGTGCCCCAGCCAACGATAATTCAGCGTACGGTGCCACACCTTTTGTCTGCAACAATATTGCCGCTATCACTCGTGGATCTTTATTTATATTTTTAAAAGGAACCTTATCATTAAGAGAAATTGTTCTTATATCATGCAACAATTGCTGTATTTCATATTTACTTGCTCCTGTCATTTTTCCCAACAGCAACATAACAAAATCACAACAATATTGATTTTCCGCCGTTGTATATCTTTTTCCATAATTAGTGTCTTTTTTATTTCCCTCGATATCATCTCCATTCTCCACCTTAATAATCTTCATCGGTACATCAATCTCTCCTACATCCTCCAATAATGCTTGACTATAAGAAATCTTTCTTAACTTTTTATGACCCTTATCATCCACTTTTTTAGATGTAACCTCCATAAAATCAAATAAACTAAAACCAAGTCTTGAAGGCAAAAAGGCAGATTCTCCTTTTGCTATTTTCCTTAGCATTCCAACCGCAAATTTTCTCTTTTCAATATTCCCAGAAATTGCACATTTAACCATATGTTCACCAAAAGGTCCTCCAAACACTTCCTGGTCGCCTCCAACCCGAATATGTTTTTTAGTTTTTGGATCATAATATTCAAACAATCTCCATTTCTTCCATTCTCTATGAAAAGGTCTAAGCAAAGACATTCCATAGGTAGACATTTTCTTTTGAGCTCCGGCATTAATTTTTTCATACGCCTGTTCTCCTGTCACCCTATCAACTATTATTCCCCTACTAGGGTCATAATACTTTTCCGAATCCCCCAATACTCCTAGTTCTTCACTATATTTTAGTTCCTCTTTCAAAATAGGTCTCAAAAATGGAGTTGACACACCCCAAGAATTACTCATGTATACAAAATTCCATGCTGTCTTGAAAGCCAAATCTAAAAATAACCTCGTCTTGTCATTTTCCAACAATCCTTGTAAATCATCATATCTTCCATTTTTATTTTCTTTAATTGCATCTTTTAACCTTTGATATGCTTCTTTCTTCATCTGACTTCTGTCTTTATTTATCAAATCTTTTTGCCCCTGTTCTGTGTACTCAACTAAATAAGTATCGGGATCGCCCAAACTATCTTCCCTTGTACTTTTCTTAAAATAATACCTATATAAATCTTCAATTGCAACTCTATATGCCGGCATTTCATTCAACACTTTTATGTCACAAATATAAAGACTCATTCCTGCTCTTTCATTAATCGCCTTCAAATCAGCCTTATTGCCAACACTATTCATACCACAAACTGCATTCAAAATATCGTTAGATACGATGGCACATTCTTCCCAGGTAGCCAATTTCATTCTTTCATATCCCGGTATCAACTTTCTAATTTCTTTTGGGGGTAAACCTCTTGGAAACTCTGGCATAAGAACTGTATACAAAGACCCCTGTTGATATTGCAACTCATCATCCATTGCTTTGATAAATGCTTTAAAGTCACGCCACCAATTCCATTCTCTTTCAGTATCATCACTTTGTCCTTCAGTTTCCGATGCTATCTGTGCTTGTCTAAATCTCTTCCTAAAGTTTTTATAGTCCTCTGGTGTGTATTCTCCTTTATCTGTTGCATCAAGACCCGGATACCCAAGTTCTTTTAACCATTTATCAAACAATTTTTCCTCTTCATCACCTCCCACTTCTCCACTTATTTCCGTTCCATCTGCAGCTAAAACCGCCTTTATTCTTGGTGGACCAACAAATTGATATTCTTCACCTTTTTCTTGTTTTTCTTCTTTCGGCAATTTCTCCCATTCATATCTTTGATTATTTGCATAAGACTTAAGATATGGTTCATATGAGAATAATAATTTCTTTATCTCCAAATCAATTACTTTTTCAATTCTATTTCTCTCGCTAATGTTTTTGTTGTAAGAAACCTTTTTTTTCAACAATTCTAATCTTTGCAAACAAATCCCATACTCCTCAATAACTAATAATATTGAGTCGTTATCTTTTTTGTCAATTTTTAACACATCTACCCTTTCCTTTACTTGCTCCAAAGAATCAGAAACAATACCATACGCTTCAAATATTTTATCTAAAGGAATACTACCTACAGCCTCTTTGCTTTCTCTGTTTTTCCTTTCAGGAGTATCACCATAACCCTTATCTAAATATCTACCATATATATCATCCCTAAATTTTTCAATCACCTCTTTCTCTTTCTTTGTGAGATTTTTAATATTGTAAATTTCTTTCAGTTGTCTAAAATATTCTTCAAAATCCGCTTTTGTAATAAATCCAAATTTTTCATCCGACTCTATTAACGCTATTAAATCTTCAAATTTTTTTCTTGCATCTTCGTTTTCTATTTCAGTCTTTCCTTCATTTTTTATACCTTTCTCATCCAAAATCATCGGCGTCCACATTGCTTGCAACATCATCTTTACCTCACTAGGAATATTTTTATTACTATCAATATTTTCCAAAAATTTCTTTATTTCTTTAACATCAACATCCAGTACTCCATCCTTGCATACAATTTTCTTTTCAAAATTATCCAATTCTCCCCAAGCCTCATGATGAAAAATTCTATTTCTTATAATCTTTTCCAAACCCCTCATCGACGATGGCAAAGTATCTTGCAACATTGCGATACTTCCATAACCCAAAAGGTTTTGCAATGCTTCATTTCCCCCCTTCGAAACAATCGCATCAATTATTACCTCCGCCAACTCTTCTTTTGCTTTATCAAATCTTTTATCGGCATAAATTCCATCATTCCACGACACAAAATCTTTTCCCAAACCAATTTTTTCCCTAAAAGCCTTATCAACCTGTTCGACATATTCTAGTTTAAATATATCTTTTACTGATCCACTCAAATTTTTAGCACTCTCACTTTCCAAAACAATTTTTCCTTTATCGCTCACATTTATTGCATTCTCGATCAATAGAATATTCTCACTCATACTTAATTATAACCTAATTTATTAATTATTTTCTACCTCTTATGTTCCTTATTCCAATAATCCTCATTTCCTTTGTCTGGTTTCGTTATCATCAAACCTTTCTTTTCGACTTCGTAACCATTTCCTTGTTTTACCAATTTAGTAAAAGATTCTATTTTTGCAATAAAATCCATCGCAATAAGAGATCGGTTTTCAATATCCTCACGATCATAAAAGAATCTATAAAAATCAGGTTTTAATAAACTGGGAGACGGAATTATATAAAATTCATTATTGTCTTCAAGTAAAATATTATTTGTCAAAAATGAACTGATCGTAAATTTACCATTTTCATAATCCGCCATTTTATATTTAATCCCATTTTCCATACAAAACTTTTTTACATCTTCTTCAGTTAATTTCTTTCCACTTCCTATTCCTTCATTTATCATCATTCTTAATTGATCTATCTTAGAGTTAATCTTTTCTTCGGACATTTTTACTTCAGCATTATTACCTGGTCCTTTCGCTGTCTTCAACAAATCACCCAATGTCAGGACAGATTCTTCTTTACCACTACCATCTTGCTCTTTAACTTCAGGAACAGAGTCATTCGATTGTTTTACTATATTCAATAAATCTTCTAACGAAGCACCCTCCACTTTTTCTTCCTCTTTCACCGCAATATTTTTCTCGGTTTTGTTGTCCAAATAATTCGGATTCAATTTAATAAATATTTCCATCGGTATTTTTTTCATAATATCTTTACCGTTTTCCTTTTTAGTTACTACCACCATATCTCCATCAATATCCAAAACGGTCCAATCACCTTCCTTTCTTCCGTCGCTTCTCTCGACATTAACTGTTATTTCTTTTATTTCATTTTCTTTTTGATCATTAACAGACTTAACCTTGTTTCTTTTTTCCAAATAATCTGGATTCAATTTAGAAAATATTTCCATCGGCATTTTTTTCATAATACCCCTACCATTCTCTTGCTTGCCTACCACCACCATATCTCCATCAATTCCCAAAACCTCCCAATCATTTTCTATTATTCCATCGCTTCTTTCGACATTAACCATTAATTCTGTTTTCTCTTTCAACAAAGAATTTTCTCCATACTGAGTTTCTACATTTTCTTCTACTTTTTCCACATTATTTTTGTTCATCAAATCATCCATTCTCACTTCTAATGTTGCCAAAACCATATCCGCCTGGTACCTATCCTTTTTAGGTAAATTATTCCGAATTTTCTTTATTTCCTCCACCTCAGAAACCAAATCTTTAAAATTCATATTTTCTTTCTCATATTTATCAATTAATCCAGAAAGTTTGTTGTTCGACACCACTATTTTTCGAATCCTTTTTAGAACATCGGGATGTATATCGGAGGGAAGATATTTTCCAATCTCTATTAAACTACCACTCTTTAAAGCTTGTGTTTTCCCATAATCACTACCTTCTCGCATACCGCAATACAAAATATAACCCCAATACAAATCATGTTTTGTCTTAGTCCCCTTATCCCATGCATTTTTAAAAGCCGGATCTTCTTTATATAGTTTTTTTAAAACACGGCTTATTCCTGCCTCTTTTTCCGCATCACTCAAATCTTTTTTCAAAACATTCTTTGACAAATCCCCAACAGCCGTCCTCAGTCTATCTGCACTTTTTGTAAACTCAACTGTCTTTTGGCTAATTGTCTGATTATCTCCTCTAGCTTCTGCCATAATCCATTCTACCTGTTTTTCATCACCTCTTCAAACTCTTCTTGTCCCAAGGTCTCCTTTTCTACCAACATTTTCGCTAACTCATCTAATTTCTTTTTATTTTTCTTTAAAATCTCTAATGCTTGCTCATGAGCCTTGTTAACTAATTTTTTAATTTCTTCATCAACCTTGGCCAACATATTATCAGATATTTTTGCCGGTTCGAAATATGCTCGACCAAACTCTTCAATATCAATTTGAGGACCCAAATTGACAGGACCCAATTCTGACATTCCCCATTCCACCACCATATTTCTGGCAATATTGGTTGCCTGAGAAATATCACTACTCGCTCCTGTCGAAATATCCTTAAATTGAATTTCTTCCGCTGCTCTTCCACCCATCGCCATTGCCATTTTTTTAATCAAATTTCCTTTTGTCTGGTGAATCATATCTTTCTCTGGTGGTACTAGGGTAAATCCCAATGCCATTCCTCTTGAAACAATCGAAATTCTGGTTACTGGGTCAAGTTTCTCTTCATAATTTACTATCGCATGTCCCGCCTCATGATAAGCCGTCATCAATTTATCTTCATCTGTCTGTGCTCTCTTTTTTTCTGATCCCAATTTTGCTTTCAATGCCGCTTCTTCAATATCTTCTTTTGTAATTGCCGTTCTGTTCGTTCTGGCTACCGCAATTGCTGCCTCGTTTAACATATTTTCCAAATCAGCACCGGAAAATCCCACTGTTCTCTTTGCTACCGAATCCCAATTAACATCTTTATCGAATGGTTTTCCTCTTGCATGAATTGCTATTATTTCTTTTCTTGCCGCCAAATCTGGCATTTCCAAAACCACTCGTCGGTCAAATCTTCCCGGCCTCATCAATGCCGGATCCAATAAATCACCCCTATTTGTTGCCGCCAAAACCACAACTGCCGTATTCGCTTCAAATCCATCCATTTCCACCAATATTTGATTCAATGTTTGTTCTCTTTCTCCGTGTCCACCATCAATTCCTCCTCTCATTCTACCAATCGCATCAATTTCATCAATAAAAATTATTGCCTTACCCGCCTTTTTCGCTGTTCCAAAAAGATCTCTTACTCTGCTTGCTCCAACTCCTACCAACATTTCCATAAATTCCGATCCTGCCATGGCATAAAACGGCACATTCGCTTCCCCTGCTGTTGCTTTAGCCAACAATGTTTTTCCCACTCCCGACGGCCCAACCAACAAAACACCCTTCGGCGCTCTCGCTCCAATTTTCTTGTATTTTTCCGGATTTTTCAAGAAATCTACCACCTCTTCCAAGTCTTTTTTTGCTTCCTCCACTCCTGCCACATCTTTAAAAGTTAAACTCTGCTTTCCCTTTACAAATAATTTCGCTGTCGATTTTCCAAATCCAAAAACTCCTCCGGCTCCTCCTCCACTTTGCTTTCTAAAAAACCACAAAATAAATATAATCGGTATCCCTATCGACAAAAGTAAAGTCAATCCCTCCCAAACCATTTTCCATCCGGTTCGATTATCGACGTTATATTTAATTTTCGATAAATCAATTCCATCTTTTTGTAAAATTTCCGCCAAAGAAATCGTACTTTCTTTTGAACTTGAAATTGTTTTATTTTCACCTTTCAGTTTCGCCATAATTTCATTGTCTATCACGGTAATCTTTTCAACCTTATCCTGTTTTATAGCCTCAATCGTTTCTGATAACGACACTTTTTCCACTATTCCAGGCATAAATATCTGTTGCAATGTCGACATTATCCAATAAATCAACAAAATATAAACAACCATTCTCAAAATCTGTTTTGGTCCTATTTCTATCTTTGTAATCTTTACTCCCGGTGGCAAATTCTTCAAAAAATCACTTTCTTTAATATCTTTTTTAATTTTCTTAGTCCCCCTTTTGTCAAAGGGGGATTCCCCCGCCGCTGCGGGGGAGGGGGATTTTGATTGTGTTTTCGTCTTTTTCTTAAATATTTTATTAATTAAATTCATATTTTTCTAATCTTCGTATTATAACATCAAATCTTGGTTCTCTTCCCTCTTTATCAAAGAGGGATGTCAGCCTAGGCTGACAAGGAGATTTAAGGGGTTTTACCGCATAATTTCCTCAATTTTACCGCAGTCATCCTTTTCGCCCGCCCTAACCCTAAACTTATGCCCGCAAGATAGGCATTTATAATAAATTACTTTCTCTCCTTTTTCATATATTGAATATTCCGGTTTCATCAAGCCTCTACACCCACTCGCTCTATCCCCCGGTGTTTCCTCATCCATATGTTTCCCCCATAAACACTTCGGGCAATGATCCGTATAGCCATTTCCCTTCACCCTCTCCCCGCAATTTTCACACACAAAATCCTCAATTATTTTTTTAGGATGCATATATTGATTATAGTTTAATTTTTTGAAATTATGTTTTTTCAAGCCTTCAACGTGCTACGCACATTGACCAGCGCAGAAAAAATTTAATGAGAAAAATTAAATATAATCAATTTTATTTCCCTATCTCAACTCCAATTCTCAAATCCCTCTCCAATTTTGTTTCAAACACAATCTTGTCTCCCTCCACTGTTGCCACCGGCTCTACCTGCATTGGCTGATAATTATGTGGATATCCCACCATCACCACTACATCAGTTTTCCCGCTTCCAGGCTGTCTCTGAATATAATCCAAATACGAAAATGTGTCCGAATTCAAAACAATATCACTGAAATATCTTATCTCCACTGTTTTCTTTCCAGATACCGGTACTGTCACCAAAAATCCCAATTCCTTTTTACCATACTTTTCTTCCATTTTTAATTTATCACCCTCGACTGTTTCGATATTACTTTTATTTTCTCCATCAATTATTTTTATACTCTCCAAACTAATATCCTTTGGCAAATAAACCCTCAAATAATTTCTATAATTTCCTCCCGGATAATTCATACTTTTTGCCGTATTTTCATATTTAATTTTTAATACCCTGGCTAATCTGTTTGACCCAATTTCTACCGCCTTCTCAATCTCTCTTAAAATAAAATAATTTGCTTTATTTACACCAAAATTAGATTCATTGACATAAGTATAATCAGCCACACACCTCTCAGTTGCACACTTCCCTTCTTTTATTGAGCCATCCCATCCTAAACTGGCAATTATTTGTGCCGAATCGGTATTATTTAAGGCTATTTGCATTTCATTTTCAGCCAATTTTTCAATCAAAGCTTCCATTAATTTCAATCTCTTCTCCGAATTCATATCTTTAATTTCTTCAAACAATTGTTTTCCCAACCCAGACAAAAAACTCGCTTTCTGTCCCGATCCCGGGAAAAATTTATCTTCAGAATAAAATTCCGCCTGCTCATACAAATTCCCCTCATTAATTTTTTCCTTATAATCCGGCACGGTTACTTCGCCAATAACTCCTAAAATAGCCTTAGCCACCGCCAAATTCATTCCGATTACCCCATCCACTTTTCTACCGATCTCTTTTTCCAAAAACCATCTCAAATCTTTCGCTGCTCCCACAAAGTCCGCCTGCCAATTGGCATCTCTCAAAAACCAAGCTGCTTCACCTAAATATTCTTTAATTTCAGATGGTGGTTCCACATGTCCTTCCATTTGACCATCGGCATCATAAACATCTTTTATCTCAAAATTCAACATTTTACCATCCTGAAAACCCAAAATTCCAAATGAACCAATAAATCCTCCCGTCGCTCTCAACTCCATCTCGTTCTGCAACAAAACCAGATATTCCCTTCTTTTTCCATCAGTACCAATTAAATCTGGTATTACAGGGAAAAATTGTCTCAATATTGTTATATTCTCTCTTGTTTTAATCAATTCCTTTAACTGATTATCAATATCTTTTTTAAATCTTTTTGGTAACCATTTGGCATTTCCCGATACTCTTGCCTCCAACATTCCTATTTCTTCCTCAAATCCCAATAATAATTGAAATAATTTATTCAATTCAAAAGCCCAACTGACCTTCTCCTCTCCAAACAATCCTTCATTCAACACCACTGTTTGCTCCCCCACTTCTACAGCCTTCTTTTCTAAATTCAAAACCGATTTTCCCATTCTAAAAATCTCCTGAATATTACGAAAAAAACCAATCCTGTTCAAGCCAAGCTCTGTAATCTGTTCTTCATTAGCCATCACTTTTTTTGTCTGTTTGTCGATTATTGCCACTGCTTGATCAAACTTGCTCGTTTTAATTAATTGTTCCGATTTACTAACCGACTTAGCCAAAGACACCAAAGCCAAAGTCCATTTCGTCGGCAAATACAACAAAAATATTATTGACAATCCAACCACCACCCCCATCCATCTACTTTTTTTTCTAGGTAGTTTTTGTCCTTTTCCTTCACTACTTGCTGTTCTCCCTTTATCAAGGGGAGAAACCGCCGCAGGCGGAGAGGGGTTTTCCCCCTCCACTTCTTCCACCGTCTCTTCCTTGCCTGCCATAGCCTTGGCGGCGACTGGTTCATCCTTAATAGCTTTAGCAACAAAGGGCTTTCTTATTATCGGTTTAATCTCAAATTTAGGCTCGTCCGCCATAGCCTTGGCGTCGGCGGGTTCATCCGCCACCTCTTCAACCTGTTCTGGCTGTTCAAGTCTTTCTCCCTTGTCAAAGGGAGATGTCCCGCTTGGCGGGACAGAGGGATTTAAACCCTCTTCCACCTCCACCTCAAACCTTCTCTTGCCCGCCATAGCCTTGGCGACGGCGGGTTCTATTCGTTTCTCGGTGATTTTCTTTTTCCTACTCTCCTCGTCCACTTTTACAAAAAAATACTGCAAAGTTTCCTCAATTCCATCTTTAAATTCAATTTCCGGCTTCCATCTCAATTTTCTCCAATTTTCCAAAACAACATTTTTATCGAATAATTCTACTTGTATTTCATTCTGAATTACTTGATTCTTAGTCATCTTTGCCGCATCAATCAATGTCTTTGCCACCTCTTGCGAATTTATTTCCTCACCTTCAACGATAAAAATCTCTCCGGCAGTTCCGGATATAAAACTCGCTCTCAATATCGCTTCAACCAAATCATCAACCGCCAACAATCTATACGTCATAGACAAAGAAGGCAATACTAAATTTTTATTCTTCACTGCCGACTCAAAAGCCCCGGCAATAATTTCATTCCCTTCCATTCTAGGTCCATAAACTCCAAAAGCCGCAACCATTCGAATATCCCCTCCTTCCACTCCCATTCTTTCTTCAATTTCTTTTGTCTTCTTTTCATCATTAACTACCACCACTGTCGTCTTAGTATTATTTGTCTCAGCCTTTTCCCAGGCATTCCCTTTTCCTTCAAAATCGAAAAAATACCTCACCGTTCCACTTTCCAAACTCTCAACGTCATCCATTATCACCTCAATTTCATCTTTTCTCAATCTTTCCACTAATTTTCTGGCAACAAAATTCTCACACCCTAAAACTAATGCCACTGGTAATCCTTGACTCATACTATCATTTTACCTTAAATTCTCTCTACGGTAATAATACGGAGATTATGCGGAGATTTTTTCCAAAATTTGTTATAACACCCAATTTGATATTAAAAGAATACTCTACACCGTGAAAAAATGTAAGTATTTTAGCTAGGGAACTACATCAAATAAAGGCAATTCAAAAGTTTTGAAATTGTAATTTTTTTGCGACTTTGAACGCTAGCATTCAACCGGAGCCAAAAAAATTATAATGAAAAACTTATCTAATCTGCCAAAGTCTCGCTCCAAGCAAAATCACACTCAACATTTCCGTATATACCGTCACTAGTGCCGCCCCATTAATTCCATATCGCGGAATTGACCATATATTACCCAATATATTAAAAGTCAAACTACAAAGCCCTATAAACAGGATAGATTTCTGTCCTCTCTTTGCGATCAACGAAAAACCCAAAAGGTGGTTTACATAAGCAAAAACCATTGCCCAAATCAAAATTCGCAACACCCCAACCGATGGCATATAATCCATCCCTCCCAATATTTGTATCATCCAAGGTGCCATTAAAGACAAGATTGGTGCCCCAATTAATAAAACCACCAGTATCAATCCCAATGATTTTAAAAATAATTTCTTTTTTCCTTCAATTTGGCTGGACAATAGGGGAAACACACTTGCCACAAAAAAGTATGCCGGTTGTACCAAACTATTATAGATTTTGTAAGACAATCCATACCAAGCCACCTCTTTTAATCCCAACATCTTTGATATCATCATCGAATCTACTGCCCTGTCATAAGCCGTGAAAACAATCAAATATACTCCCATTGGCCACAATTCTTTCAACCAATATCCCATTTTTTCTATCTTAAAAGTAATTTTCCATTTCACTAATTTTTGCCCCACTATCAAACTCAAAATTCTTGCCAGTAAATACAAAACCATCACCCAAATCAATTTCAAAGTTACCGGCCAAATCAACAATGAAACCAAAAATATCAAAGGGAAACTAACATCCATAATCGTTTTCAAATCCATTTTCATTCTCGTCTGAAAAACTATTTCCAAGCTACCGGCAATACTGGTAAAAAAGATCATCAGTAGGGAAATGAGAGCTTCCCACTTAATCGTGGTAAACCCCGGAAAAGTAAATATCAAAATTACTCCAATCACAAAACCAATATTGGCCAAAATTAAACGCAATCCCGTTAATTGAGCAAATATTTCTTCTGCCTTTTCTGGATTTTTGCTTGCTTCTCGCACCCCAATCGCCCTGCTACCAAAATCCGCCAAAGCATCCAAAAGCAAAAAGATTGAAGTCGTCAACACAAAACCGCCATATATTCCCGCTCCCAATCTCCTGGTTAAAATCGCCGTTGTCACCAAGCTAATCAAAATCATGATTACTTTTCCTATAGTCTGCACTGCAGTGTTCCATATCGGCCTTAACAACATATCCTATTTTACAACAAATACCAATAATTTAAATTTCAATTATTCCCAATTATTTATTAGTAAATTTGATTGACTGAATTATTTTTTCAAATGAGTCTTCTAGTTCGTCTTTTAAAACAGGGTTCCACTGTTTAATTGAAATCATTAGATAATATTTATCAAATTTAAAATAAATTACATCAGAAGATAAAGGCTCTTCGGAAATTATTCCTCTCAATCCTTCTATTCCATCAATAGTATAAGCTTTCCATCCTAATGTAGAATATTTTGGACAACCCCTAGTTCCAAAACCACTATCATTATCTTGTGATTGTTCACATTTCTCATATTCTTTTTCAAATAATTGATCAATAGTTAAGTTTTCGGAGTTATTAATTTTTTTTATACTTAGAGTAGCATCTAAAGGAAAACGTTCATCAGGATACGTTTGAGTCTTACTTTTTTTATATATTAAATCCGTAAATAAACCTTCCGGAATTTTATCTTTAGTTTTAATTGTTTCTTCCCATTCATTCGGAACTTGAAAACTTATTCCAAATTCTTCATTAATATAATTTCCCCTATAATCAGTTACAATCTTTTCTGTCGGAATGGGAACGATATCTTCGCTAATATTATTTTTCATCGTTATCACAGATTGTTTCCTAAAATACAAAAATGCGAAAACAATAGTCGTAACAAAAAAAACCAAGGCTACCCACATCCAAGCCGAAGGTTTCTTTTTAACTGGAGTTACGGCGATAATTTGTTCATTATTTATCATTTCTTCCATAAATAATCCTAGCATATCGCCATCACTATCACCATCAGCCACCAATTCTGTGGCAAAGTCACCCAATAATGATCCACCAAACCAGTCAATAAAATAATAATCCAAACTTTATTAAACTTTATTTTTCGTACAAAAAACAAAGACATAATTCCAAACTGACTCAAAATCAATAAATAAACATTATGTACTGGTTGGAAATATCGACTGTTTACCAAATAATTATTCATTCCCACTCCAAATAGGGGATGTTTCAAAAACATCTTTATCGCCTCCCAATTTAATTGCATTCTTTTAATTAAAGATAACGAATCCCACCCCGAAAAAAACAATAACATTGGCCATAAATAAATTGGTAAAAGCAAAATTCCTATTCTACTGGCACAAAGTAAAACACCCAAAACTCCAAACCATCTTACCACCCACCACCATAAATCCTTTTCATATTTATTCCAAAATTCTAAAGCCACCAACAAAAATCCCGCCATACTATTCGGGTGAGAAAAGGTTCCGTATGCTCTCATCATTTCTCTGCCCCATAAACTTATTTTTGCCACCCCAATTGTATTTAAGGTAAATCTTCTTTCTCCCAACCAATAAAAAATTCCCTGTAAACTTCCACCTTTGGTTACCTGTATTAAACCCAACAAAACTTCCACAATTATCCAAAAGGGAATTACCGTTTTTAAATATCTAAAAACCAATTCTTTTTCGTCTTTAAAAATCAAGTAAACCAAATAAATTTCCGCCACCCTTGCCCAACCAATCCCCGCCACCCATTTATTTTTGGCAACCAAAATATTGATTAAAATTATCGCTAACCACCACCATCTAATTTTAATTTTTCTTAAATTCAAAAATATTAATCCCAAAGCCAAAATATCTATCAAATATAAAGTCGGGGAAAGATAATCAACTCTTATTCCTTTTACCAAAGCAAACTCTGGCCAAAAATGCTTTCCCAACTGCGTCGGAATCAAACACAAAAATACAAAAATTAAAATATTATTTATTTTTTTTCTTATAACCGTATCTTATCATCTACAATCTATCTTCTACGATCTCCTGATTAAGCTTTTAGCTTAATCACTATATGTCTTCCTTCTCCTTCACCTTCCGAATCGCTCGTTATATCCTCACGATCGGCAATTGCCATATGGCAAATTCTTCTTTCAAATGAACTCATCGGTGCCATCGATACTGGTTTTCCGGTAGCTACAACTTTATCTGCCAAACTAATTGCCATTGCTTCCAATCGCTCTTTTTGCTCACCTCTATAATTATTGACATCTAAAACCACTCTTACCCATTCACCTAATTTATTTTTCACCGCCAAAGATAAAATTAATTGAATCGCTGCCAAATTCTTCCCTCTAAATCCAATTATAGCCGCCGGGTTAGCCACTGTTACCGAAACTAAAACTTGTTTATCTTCTCCCACCACATCCTCAACCGCTGCTTTATTAATTTCAAAATTCATTTTCTCCAGCAACTCGCAGGTTAGTGCTAGTATTATTTCGTTTCTTTTTTTATTATCCATAGTCGCTATTCTACCAGATTATTTGCTTTTCTCCACCATTAATTGTTGGAGATACATCACTAAACTGTTCATAAACCAATAAAGCAAAATACCTAAATTAAAACTCCAACCCAAAAACACTGTCATCGCCGGCATCATATAAAGAGACTGTGTTCTCATTGCCCCCATCATATCATCCTCTTTATCCTTGGTCGCTTTTTCCAAAACTTTTTGATCCGTTTTAGTACTGGGCATCATTAATTTTGAACTCAAAAATTGTAATATTGCCGAACCCAATAACAAAATCAAAGGTAAAATCATATTCAAGTTCCATCCGGTTTTAGAAATCATTCCCGGTGATTTAGTCAAATCACTTCCCAAAAACATCAAATTCATTTTGTGATCCGCTTTCAATTGAAAAGCCGGAATCAAATTCTTATTCACTGCTTCAAGGTTTCCTTTACCCATCGAATAATTTACCACCATATTAAAAGCCGAAAAGAAAATAATTAACACCGCAATTTGCAAAATTTGTGGCAAACACCCCGACAGGGGATTGACCCCTTCTCTTTTATATAATTCCATTTGTGCCGTCGCCAAAGCTTTTTTATCATTCTTGTATTCTTCCTGTAATTTTTTCAATTTAGGCTGGAGCTGCATCATTTTTTTAGAAGATTTCAATGTCGGCAAAACCAAGGGGATCAATAAAATTCTTATTAATACTGTTACCGCAATCACCGCCCATCCAAAACTACCAAACAAGTGATAGAAACCAATAAGCGCATTTATAAAAGGTGCAATTAAAATATTCATGGGTTTATTTTACCAAATCAATTCCACCTTTATTAAAGGGATTACATCGGAGAATTCTTTTTGTTCCCAAATACAAACCTTTAACTACTCCATATTTCTCTACCGCCTCTTTTGTATATTCACTACAAGTCGGCACAAACCGACATGAAGAATGCCCAAGATAGGGGATTTTTTTATAAAAACTTAATATACTTAAGATTACCTTTTTCATCGATTATATTTTTTTTAATCAAAAATATTCCTCTAAAACCATCTTTAAATTTGTCCAAATTCTTTCTCACTTCTTCGGCCAACAGTCTCTTTATCTTATTCCTCACCACCGCTTTTTTTGAAATCTTTTTCGAAATAATAAATCCAAATTTCTTATCGGTATCTGGCTTCACTAAATTAATCAATCCAAAATAGGGGAATTGTTTTATTTGTCCACTGCCCTTTACTTCTCCAAATTCCTTCTTGCTTGTAATTCTATTAATTTTTTTTAGCATTTTAGACAGTTAGTTTCTTTCTACCTTTTGCTCTCCTTCTTCTAATTACATTTCTTCCCGAAAGAGAAAACATTCTCTTTAGAAAACCATGAACTCGAACTCTTTTTTTCTTTTTTGGTTGATAGGTTCTTTTAGTTGCCATATGTTCCAATTTTACCATACTTTTCTCCATGTTCTCCACCCTCTTTATCAAAGAGGATCTCTCCGACAAATGTCGGAGGGGGAGATTTAAGGGGATTTGACACCTTCCCAATTGTGGAAAACTCCTTTATCATGATGTGGATAAATCCCCCCGTTTTATTACTTAACTTTTTTATGGATATTGAAAGATTGTGGAAAAATACACAAGAAGAGCTCAAGGTCGTTATGGCCCCGGCAGTTTTTCAAACCTTTGTCGCCAAAACTCAATTGGTCGTATTAAGGGACAATCATGCGACTATTGCCTGTCCCAATGCCTATCTTGCCGAAACAAATCTCAAGCGATACTATTCACTTTTCAAAAATGCCCTCGACAATCAAACCAAAGAAAACAACACTCTTGAATTTATTGTCCAAGAAATAATCAAAGACACCTCAATTTCTACCAACACTCCTCTCCTTGAATATTCCGCTCCCAAATCCAATCAAAGCAGTGGTCTCCATCCCAAATACACCTTAGAAAATTTAGTTGTTGGTAACAGCAATAATTTTGCTTACGCCGCCGCTCAAGCTATCATTGCCAATCCCGGTCTTGCTTACAATCCCTTTTTTATTTGGGGTGGTGTCGGAGTAGGGAAGACTCATCTTATGCAAGCTATTGGCCATGAACTTCTCAAAAAAAACCCTCAATTAAAAGTTAAATATTTTCCCGCCGAAACTTTTGGTAACGAATTAATTTCTGCTCTTAAATCAAAAAATATAAATCCTTTCAAAGAAAAATATCGCAATCTTGATTGCATTCTGGTAGACGATATTCAGTTCATCGCCGGCAAAGAATATATTCAAGAAGAATTTTTTCACACCTTCAACGCTCTTCATATGAGCGGCAAACAAGTTGTCTTAACTTCCGACCGTAAACCTATTGATATTGATCGCCTTGAAGACCGACTTGTTTCTCGTTTTATGGGTGGTTTAACTGTCGATATTCAATTGCCCGACTACGAAATGCGTCTCGCTATTATCAACCAAAAAATTGAAGAAAAACATCTTAAAATAACTCCCGAAGCCGCTAGTTATTTGGCTGAACATTTAACATCCAACATTCGAGACATCGAAGGTAAACTTCAAGAATTAGCTATCGGCGCCATGTCCCAGCAAAAACAAACAATTGACAATATTTATTTTGAAAATTCACCTTCTTTCAAAAAAGACTTATCCCCACGACATATAATTTCTATTTGTGCCAAACATTTCAATGTTAAAACCGGCGACTTGTGTGGTAATAGCCGTAAAAAAGAACTCGTCACTGCTCGACATATCACTGCATATCTATTACTCACCGAAACCAACCTTCCCCTTAAAGAAGTTGGCTATCTTTTGGGAGGAAAAGACCACACGAGTATTATGCACGCCCGCGACAAAATCCACACTGAACTTTCCACCAATCCACAAACCCAACAAGTTATTAACCTTATAAAAACATCTTTGTAACTTTCATTTTCTTTATGCACTTATCCACATATTTATCCACACTCTTATCCTCACAAACATTACCCAAAACCCAAAGCTCCTTTTTTCTTTTTCCCCACTTTTTCACCGACCCTAACAATACTACTATTTTGTTAATCAATTTTCTATCATTTGTTATGTTAAGATATTCATTATGAAACTCTCCCTTTTGCAAGAAAATTTTAATCTCGCCTTGGGACATGTTTCTCGTTTTGTTTCCGTTAAAGCCCAACTACCGATTCTCAATAATATTTTACTCAGTACCGATTCTGGTCGTCTTAAATTATCCGCCACCAATTTAGATCTTGGTATTAATTATTGGATTGGTGCCAAAATTGAAGAAGAGGGAAGTGTCACCATTCCTTCACACGAAATTACTGAATTTGTTTCTTATCTCAACGCCGGAAAAATTGATATTAAATTAAACAATAATTTATTAAATATTAAATCAAATAAATCCGAATCCGATTTTGCGACCAGTCCTGCTACTGATTTTCCTACCCTTGCTTCTATTAATCAAAAAGATACTTTTGAAATAAATATTAATGAAATTATTTCTACCATCAATCAAATAAATTTTTCCGCTGCTACCGATGATTCTCGCCCAGTGTTAACAGGTATTCTTTGCTGTTTCACCCCAAATGCTTTAGTTTTTGTCGCTACCGATGGTTTTCGTCTATCTCTAAAAGAAATAAAATTGAAAGATTCTATTAAACTTCCTGGTGGTAAAGAAAAAATAACTTTATTAATCCCTGCTAAAACTTTGACCGAGGTCACCAAACTCGCTAAAACGAATTCCAAAATCAAAATAGGAACCACGTGTGATGAACACCAGATAATATTCGTCCTAGAGGACTTGGAGCTGGTTTCTAGTCTATTGGATGGCCAGTACCCCGAGTACCAAAAAATAATTCCAGAAAATTTTACTACAAATATTTTTATTAACAAAGATGAGTTGTTGCAGGCCATCAAACTTGCTTCAGTTTTTGCTTCCCAAAGTGCCAATGTTGTCAAAATGAATATCAAATCCGATTCAATCGAAATTTCTGCCAACGCTCCTCAACTTGGGAAAAATAAAATTACTCTTGACGCCAGAATTGAAGGCGAACCCCTCGAAATTGCTTTTAATTTTAAATTTATTCTTGATTTTGTTTCCGCCGCCAAAGGCAAAGAATTAGCCATAAAACTCAACGAATCTTTGACCCCTGGTTTATTTTCCGATCTTTCCGACCCCGCCTACACTCACATCATCATGCCCGTCCGCATCCAAGACTAAAATCAAGGACAACCATCTCCCTCTTTGATATCCCCTTGTTTTATTTTATTTCTAAATTCCCAATGCCACGGTTCATCACGGCCACAAGTATCAGCCTCTATACATGGGAAAAAGCCATAATCACGGGCATATTTATCCCACAAAACAAACCAATTATATCTTTTCCAGAAATCATACGAATATTTTCTTCCCAAGATATCTTTAGAAGGTATTTTGAGGTCAAAAGCCAATCCGCTCATGTGCGGCGAATTTCCCGGATACGCCGCCTCTTCTGGACCAAGATCACAATATCTCCAAATTTGTCCCCAATAATCTCTGTAGGCATAGTCCATTTCTAAACCTTCAAAACCATTATCAATATTATCTCCTAATTCTTCTCTTATTCTTTTTATTAATTTTTTATAAGCATCATAAGCTACTTCATCCAAATAACATTCATCTCCAGAAGGACAGTCCTTCAAGGACATTTTTTTCATTGTTCCATATTTAACACATTTAGTAATATGAAAAACTTCTTCTCTACAGCTTTTAGTCTCTCCTCTATCATCAATTTCTTCACATCGATCTATATTACCAAAAACCCCTAAATATCCAATTTTTTCATCTACTCCAAAAATATTTCTTGTCACCCAACACACTCCATTAACAGGGTCTTTTTCTTCCCCCTCTTCTCCTTCTCCTGGTGTAATTTGCCCCGCTAATGTATTTGGCGGTACTAATGTCGAAATCGAACCACTCATAAAAATCGAATAAAGCAAAATTCCTCCAATTATCAACAACAAAAATACCGCTACTCCCTTTGCTGTTGCCATTGCCAGTGCTTTCGAACCTAATTTTGTTAAATTTTCTCCAACAGTTATCCCGTTTTTCAGCAAACTATTACCTGTTTTCCCCAATGCATTACCCACATCTCTTTTCAATCCCCCAGGAGTTATTCCCAATCCATCCATTGTTTTATTAAATCCCTTTCCCAATGTTTCACCAATATTATTTCCCAAATTCGAAATAGATTGGATTGCTCCTCCCACTCCTCCCTGTCGTATTCCTCTAAAACTTGATCCTATATCACTAAAAAAACTTTTCACTCCGACTTGCATTCCACTCGTTGGTACCATTTTTATCTCATTCCAGACATTTCTAAAAATTAATTGATTCTCAAAAACGGGTCTATTTATTCCGATTCTAGAAAAAATATTTTCAATATTTTGAGAAAATTGCATTCGATTTAAAAAATAAGGTCTGGACTCAAAATAATTGGCTAATTTTTCTGTTTTTCTTATTATTGGCAATGAATAAGGGACGGGAATTTTTTCTTTTATCATCTCTCCTTTCATCATTTTGAAATTTTCCAACCAATCTTTAATTGGGAGATTTTTCTTTTTTATCGGGTGGAAAGATTCGGCTATAAACTCGGAATAATTCTTAATAATTCTTTTTTGATCCTTATTTTCCGGGATAAATTTATTCAAAATATTTTTTTGAATTACCTCTTTCATCACTTGGTTTTCATACTTGTTTATCAGTTCCTTATTTTCTTTTTTATATTTTTCTAATTCCAAATGAGCTTTTTTCAAAACTACTTCTATCTTTTTATCTTCCACCCCGCTCGTTTGTTTAATTTCTTCTACTGCTTTACTACTTTCTCCGGTAAATGCCAGAACTTGCTTTTCTATCAAATCCAAAATTCGGTATCTGTTTTTCTCTATAATTCCCTTTAAAACTAAATTGTCTTTTATATCTTTTCTAAATAAAAGTGCCGTATATAAATTTTCTTTAAAATTTTTGTCTCCCAAATAAGCGACATTTCTTCTAAATTCATCATCGACAACTCTGATTAAATCACGATTTATATCGCCGGTTATCAATTGCAGTATTTTATTCTCTGCTGTTATATTTTTCGGATCTACTGGTAAATCAACAATTTTTTGATAAACAATTTCTCTATATTTTATTTTTTCTTCCTTTGTTGCTCCAGTTTCTTTTGTTCCTTCCTCTACAATAATTTCCGCTTTTTTTAATGTCTCATTTTTATTTTCATTAAATTTAATTACTTCCTTTTTGATTACATCTATTACTTCCTTATCTTTGACAAATATCGTTTGGGCAATTTTTTCCGTTGCTTTTTGCGGATCCAGATTTTTCAAAGATTCTTTTATATTTTCTTCCTGTTCTTTTGACAAATCTTCAATTTTAATTGCCTCTTTCAAGCCCTTGACTGCTTCATTTTCAGCTTCTTTATATAAATTTATTTCTTTATCCAACAAATCTTTTCCCGTATCAAATTTTTTTAATTCGTTCTCAATATATTCGGTGGTAATGTTTTTTTCTTCCTGAATTTCTACTTCTTCCAAATCTAATTTCAATACCTCTTTTACCGGTTTTAATAATTCCTCCTTTCCTCCCAATTCTTTTACTACCTTTTTGGCTACTTCATCTATTTTTCCTTCTACCTTATGCTTTACACTAAACTGTTCCACATAATCTCTAATCAATTTTGCTATTACTTCCTGTCCTTGCCTAGTATTTATTTCTTTTTCATATTTTTTTACTAAATAATCCAAGGTAATCTTGTCGATCATCTTTCCCTCGGTTATTATTTGTCTTATTTCACTTTCCATTACTGATTCCGTGTTTTCCACCTTTAACATATCACCCAAAACAGCGATCAAATCATTAAAAGTTTTTATTCCCTTTAAATTTTCATAACCATTCGTTTTCAGTATTTGCATTGCCTGGGCTACCTCAAAAACATCTCCTGAAAATTTCACTCCACTATCACGAAGCTTTTCTAATTTTTCAATATCTATGGCCATCTATAAAAATTATACTATTCCATTGCCAAATAACTTATCGTAATCCATTTTAGATTTATCATTTGCTTGCCCGCCTGATTGCGGAGCTGTCGGCGTGGCCGGAGAATCTTGTTTTGATTCCCCTTTGGTCAAAGGGGAAAGCCCGCCTTCGGCGGGAAGGGGATTTAAAGAAATTGGTTTTCCTGTTTTTGCATCAAACGCCTTCTTCTCTAGTTGTATCTTCGCCAGCGGCACAGAATTTACTGGTTTTTGTTCCCCTTTCGTCAAAGGGGAAAGCCCCTGCTCTGCAGGGGAAGGAGATTTAGAAACCGCCGCTGCGGGGACAGAGGGGTTTTGAAAAATCGGCTGTTGTTTTTTCTGTAATTGTGGCGGTTGAGGAATTTTTGGTTCTGGCGTTTGATTAATAAATATCGGTTTTTGCGTCAAAGGTTTATTGGTTGGCATTTGCGGTATCTTATTTGCACTTTCAATTAATTTTTTTAATTCATCCAATTTATTATCTTTAAATTCATCGATCTTACGAGCATTATCCTCTTCTAGTGTTTTTTTATGTTCCTCAATTTTAGCTTTTTCTTTCTCTTCCAACTCCTGAATTTTTTGCCTCATTGGTATCACCACCTCCTCACTTGGTTTTGGTTCCCCTTTTGTCAAAGGGGAAAGCCCCTGCTCTGCAGGGGAAGGGGATTTTAATTCCCCCGCAGCGGCCGGGGGAGAGGAGAGATTTAAAGAGGGGTTTTGTGTTGGCTGTTGATTTATTGTTTGGTTATTAATTATTGGTTTTTGGTTTAAGTCTTTCGCCCCTGTCAAGGGGAGATCCGCCGTAGGCGGAGAGGGGTTTAATTCAGGTTTCACTGTCTCTTTATTCATTTCCACTTTTATTTTCGTTTCCATCATTTCCCTTTCTTTTTTAATTTTCATCAACTCCTCCGGATTTGAAGTTATCAATTTATTTTCTTCGTCTGACGCAATTACTCTGATAGCCACATGATTCGGTCCGGCAAAAAATATTCCCTCTCCTTTATCTGCAGTTAATAATAATTGTTTTTCTCCCTCAGACAGATAAAACACTTCTCCGATTTGGTCTATTGCTGCACTGTGTTGCTTTAATAAAATTTGGATTGAACTATTAGTCACGATTTCTTTTCCATATTCGGTTTTCAAAAAATCATCCACATCCTGGGTAACTGTTGTTACCCCCAAATAATACTTTCTTCCTCTTTTTACAATACCTCTCAAAAATTCGGCACTATCCGGATATTTCATCATATACCAAGCTTCATCGACGACCATAATTCTTCTTCTTAAATCCTTTTTTACAACCGTCCAGATATAATCCAAAATAATTTGCATTGCCACCGGTCTCAAACTTTCTTCCAAATTTTTTATTCCAAAAACCACAAAATTACTTTTCAAATTAACCGTTGTTTTTTGGTTAAATATTCCGGCAAAAGATCCTTTGATAAATTTTTCCAATCTAAAACCAATATTTTTTGATTTTTCATCTTCATTACCCAAAAGCGCTTTATAAACATCTTCTATCAACGGCGCTTCCTTTTTTTGAGTCTCTGGATCGGCAGTAATTCCTTTAGCTCGATAGGCTTCCATTATTGCCTTATCCAAAACTGCTTCTTCCATCGGATCCATTACTCCTAACATTACCTTAAACAATTTATTTAAATTCAATGCCTTGGTGTTCAAAGCATTTTCTCCTTCTTCATTTATCAACGATAGATCAAAAGGGTTTATCTTTGAATCCTCGTTGTATCCAAAAGCGATATATTGTCCTCCCACTGCTTCAGCCAAATCTCTATATTCGTTTTCTGGATCAACAATTATAATATCCGTTCCCATCATTACCGAACGCAACGCTTCCAATTTAACCAAGTAAGATTTTCCCGCTCCGGCTGTCGCAAAAACTACCGAATTATAATTCGGCATTGAAAATCGATCAAAAATTACCAACGAGCCGTTATGTTCATTAATCCCATACATTATTCCCTTATCATCGGACAAATCACTTGAAACAAAAGGAAAAGTCGTTGCCAGAGAAGTCGTGTCCATATTTCTTAAAATATTAATTTTATCGCTACATATGGGCAAAGTTGTTTTAAAACCATCTTCCATTTGCAGAGTTGCTCTCTTGGTATTAATCATCAAAGCTCCCAAAGTCGCTTCCAAATTTTTATTAATTTTATTCAAATCAGCCACACTTTCGGCACTAATTGTTATATATAAACCAAATTGGAAAAATCTTTCCTGTCCTCGAACTAAATCTGCCTGTAAATTTAAAGCGTCTTCTAATTTTGCCTGAGTTGCCGGATTAACAATTTTTCCTTTCTGGACATCGGAATTCATCTCTGCTTCCATTTCTGTTATTTTTCTTCTCAAATCATCTAGCACTTCTTTTCCATCCTGAGGAAAAACGAACATCGATACATTTAACGTTGCGTCAAAATTAATTAAAGAAGACATCCAGCCTATATCTACAAATCTTGGGTAAGAAGCGGCAAACAATGTTCGATAATATTTATTGTCAATTCTGACATAATCAAAATCCACCTCTAAGGCTCCTGGAGCAATTATATCCTTAGCACTCACGACTCCAGCGTTAAATTGTTGTTTACTGTCTGTTTTAACCGTTCCACTATCCGAAGCCTTAGTTAATGACGGTTTAATTTTACTTGTTATTTTATCCAGCAACCCCATATTATTTCCCCTCCAAATTTGTTTCCACCATCGGTGCTTCAAAATTTAAATTTTCTATTTTTTGAGAATCAGCCACTTCTTCATTGTAAATTCCATAAAATAATTCAATCAATTCTTTGTTGTCCAAAGGTCGAATATCCAGTCCAATTCGCGAAAACAATCGCAACAAATGATCTCTTTTTGGTTCCAAACTCGCCCTGGCTTTGCCCAAAATATATTGTTTATCAAATGGCATTTTTCCTCCTCTTGGTACCAAAGATCCTATTCCCAGTTCCAAGGTCGAAAAAGGCACCACTACATAAAAAAGTTTTGATAAAACATCATTTTTCTTAACCATTTCCTCGACAAATTTCTGATAAT
>CAZSCX010000005.1:0-26314 GCA_964605545.1 uncultured Gammaproteobacteria bacterium | reverse complement strand
AAACGAGAGAAGATTAAAGCCCGTGAATTCCAAAGAGGAAAAATATAAAGGCGGATTTATCCGCCGAAGCCCCAAAAGGGCGAATCTCGCCTACGCAAAAAGGCGGACTGCGTCCGCCGAAGCGAGCTACGGCGAGCGAAGGCGGAGATGCTCGGGAATGACCCAAGGTCCACAAAAGACAACAAAAGACATCTACAAGCTTAATTTGTTTTAACTTAATCTTAAAATATAAAACAAACAAATCTATTTTAAGTGGCAATTGGCTTCGGTCTTACCCGAATCTTAATTTTTATAGAAATTGCGATCTACAAAAAAGCATTCCGATTTATTTACACTCTATCTTTTCTCTCGGACTAAAAAAAGTAGAATGGCTTTTACGCTAAAGCTTGCGCTGGAGCGTAACTAGGAGCAAAGACATTTCCAATATAATTGGAAAAATCAGTTGCTAAAGCACTAAGTTTTGTCTTAGCATATTTTTTTGATCCCTGTTTAACGACTCTAGAATCAAAGTCGGCCTGCAGTCTTTTAAAGTACATTTTATGTCGATGCAATACATCTCCAATGTCCCTATTATACCATAAAAATTTACTGTTTACTAATTACTGATTACTAGTTACTATAAATCATGTTATTTCTTGATTTATTGTTTCCTCGCCGTTGTTACGCTTGTGGCAAAATAGGGGAATATTTTTGTCCAAAATGTCAAAGTGAATTATTTCCTCTTTCGCTAGATCCAAAAAGTCAAAGATTAAGTCTTTTTAAATATACCGATAGTATCCAAAAAGCCATTACTGACTTAAAATATCATTTTGTTACCGACATGGTATTTGATTTAACCGACATATCGGTTAAATCAATCAAAAAAAATTATCCCTGTTTATTAAAATATTGGCAAAAAAATAAATATGTCATTATTTCTATTCCACTTTATTGGCAGAGATTTAATTGGCGTTCTTTTAATCAATCTGACTTATTAGCCAAAAATATCGCCAAAAAATTAAAATTAAATTATCTTCCTAATTTACTTATAAAAACAAAAAATACCAGATCACAGGCAAGTTTTACCCAAAAAATTTATCGTCTCAAGAATTTAAACCATGCCTTTATTCTTAATCCGTCAACTGACGGACCAATTCCAAAAAATATCATAATTTTTGACGATGTCTACACTACTGGCGCAACCCTCCGCACCGCCGCTAAAATTTTAAAATCCCATTGCCGCGAAATCTGGTTTCTCACCTTAGCTGGCTAAGTCCATCAACACCTTCTCCGGATCTTCCGCTTTAATTACATTTGAAGCCAAAAGTACACCCTCTCCTCCCATTTTTTTTGTTACTTGCATATCCTCTTTTGATTTAATTCCCGCTCCAGCCAAAACTTTTACTCCTTTATAGCCATCAACCATTTTTTTTATTATTTCCGGTTTTTCTGTTGCCACCGATTTATCGCTACTGCCAATTAAATAAGATGGCTCATAAGCAATAAATGTTGGTTTTATATTTTTTGCCCATCTTTCTGTTTGCCCTAAAGTTTGTAAACACACCACACTATCCATTTCTTTCGGCCAGATTTTTAGTAATTGCAAAATTGTTCCCGGTTTTATTCGATTTTCACTATGATTTATTATCGCTCCTGATGCTCCCAGCATTTGTGCCTGTTTTAAGGATATTTTTCCAGTATATTGACCATCAAAATCACCATCAATATTTTGTAAATAGACCTTATTTTTTCCCATTATTTCTTTTACTCTTACCAAATCCAACGCCGACACTATCGGAATTATTTCTGTCCCCGTTTCTTCCATCACCTTTTTACAAATCTTTGCCAATTTTATCGCCCCTTCCCCCCATGTTTGTTTATAAACTTTAAAGTTTAATAAAATAATCATAAGCTATACCTTTGTTTCAACTGATTAATTCCACTTCTCAATATTGGTACTACATCACTGGCATTTTTATTCTCATTTACGATAGAATTTATTGCATCTCCAAAATATTTAATCATTTCGTCATTTAATCCACCATCAAAAGTTCGACTGGATAAATACCAATTTTCTCCGGTATCTGCTGCATTTACAAATGGCCTTATTTTAGGATTTGAAATCATCGTACCATTCATACTTTTTCTCGGTGAAATTGGTCCAAAGTCTCTTATTTGACTACCTAAAGTAAACATTTTTTGTAGACTTTCTATCGAGGCCAAATATTCCAAGAATTTAAAAGCCTCTTTTTGATGTTTACTTTTTGCGTTAACTCCTTCCACCCAATAACTTGACCAATTGATATCCGTCACTTGACCGGTTTCAATTTCCAATTGGGGTACCGGCACAATTTCATACGCCAAATTGGCGTTAATATCTTTTAAATTAAATATTCTCCACGATGGAGCAAAATAAAATCCCAAATTACCATTGGCAAAAGCAATTGTCGATGCTGGCCAGGTTTCATCCCATAAACCATACTGCGTTCGATAAAGTGAATAATAAAGCAAAACTGATTTTAATTTTTCATCATCACTGGTTTTTAATGGATTAACTCCGCCTTGTTTTAACATTAATCCAAGCACGTCACTCCAATGGTCAACATTGTTTACCGATCCCAAAGCTACTCCTGCGGTAATAATTTTTCCACCAAATTCTTCTTTTTTTACCACTTTTTCAGCTGCTATTCTTAAATCATTCCATGTTTTTGGTGCTCCCACTCCTATTGCTTCAATTAAACTTTTATTGTAAAAAAGAGCTAAACCGTCATACATTAAAGGAATTGCCTTGTAATTTGCTCCACTTTTTAAAGCTTTAAAAGTTTCATAAAAATCCGTGTCTAATCCTATTTTATTGGCCGTCTCTGTTGGTACAATTGCCAATTCATTATTGAACATTGGAATCCAGCTTTGATGAATTCTAAAAATATCTGGTATATCTGTTTCACTTTCTTCATCACTATTGCTTAATTTATTTTGCAATCTCGCTTTGTAATTTTCCTGATTATTCTTTTTGTAATTAATTTTAATATTTGGATTTTTTGCTTCAAAATCAGCAATTACTCCTTCCATTACTCCGTTTTCTTCCCAAATTCCCCAATAATTTAGCTCGACTTTTCCGGCATTAGGCAAGCTCATTCTACCTCTCAAAGCCATTACCAACAAAAATATCAACAATATCAATCCTACAGCGATTATCCAAACAATATTTTTTTTAAAAAAATTTTCCTTTTGTTTTTGTATTTGTTGGCTTATTGTTGTTTTGTCTATCGTTTCGGCCACTGGTGTTGATACCATTGGAGTCTCAGGTGTTTCAGGTGTATCTATTCTTCTTGGCGGCAATGGTGATTGTAAATTTTCTTCACTCACACATATATCATACCCAATTTTTTTGATAAACTCCATTATGATTGTAAACATCTTTATCGATGGTGGTGCTCGTGGTAATCCTGGTCCAGCAGGGTATGGAGTTGTTGCAAAAACATCTGATAATAAAATTCTTTATCAAAAATCATCCTATCTTGGGATAAAAACAAACAATGAAGCCGAATATGCCGGTCTTATCAGTGCTCTTCAATGGCTTAATGATAACTATCAAAATCTTAATATCAATCAAGTTTTAATAAATTCTGACTCTCAGCTTTTAATCTGCCAAATTCAAGGACTCTACAAAGTCAAAGCCGAAAATCTAAAACCTTTGTTTGCTCAATCCAAAAATTTATTGGAAAATATTCCTTTTTCTATTATTTTTAAACATATTCCCCGAGAGGAAAATTCTTTGGCTGATCAACTTGCCAATCAAGCCATGGATTTGCGCCTATGAACCGAAAATATTTAAATCTAATTCTTTTAATTATTCTTGCTTTTATACTTTTTTTCTCTCCTTTAGTAATCAATTTTGGCAAAACCGGCAAGAATATAAATGTTTTAAATCAAAATTATTCTTATCTTTCCAAAACCGAAATTATCAACAAACTCAATGCCGATTTTCCCCTCCCAAAAGATATCGAGTTAAACTACAACGATCGAAAAATTATTATCAATACTGCTAGTATTTCCGCCACTATTGACCAAAACAAAATGGCATCAACACTTCTGTTTCGTCGTTTAAATCAAGGTCTTTATCGATATGTTACAGCCTTTTTTCGACCCAAGAATTTTGAATTGATATATCAAATCGATAATCAAAAACTAGATGAAAGAATTAATCAAATTGCTGCCGAAATTAATAAACCCTTTATTCCTTCTGAATTTGTAGTCGATAAGTACCAAAAAGTAATTCCAAAAATTGGTGAAATTGGTCAACAAGTTGATACTAAATATCTAAAACTGGCTCTTCTCGATATTCTAAATAAATATCAAATGGATATTCCTTTAAATATTCCTGTTGATACAATTGGTTCTCTTCCCAATCAAGAACAAATAAATATTGCCCAAAAAGAAGCCCAAAAAATTATTGGCAAATCAATTACTCTTATAGGTGTTGATCAAAAAATTGTTATCGATGACGATTTGATTATTTCTTGGTACGATTTTGATGGTACTTACAAAATTAGCAAGATAAATGAATACATTGCCAACCTTGCTAATAGTTTAAAAAAAGATCCCATCGATGCTGTTTTTCAATTTGAAAATGGTCAAGTCCTTGCTTTTCAACCAGCCAAAAAAGGCTATTCTCTTAATTCACCCCAACTATTATCACTCATCAATCGTCATTTACCATCAATTATTAACAGTCAAGAAAAAAATATTGATCTCGAACTTCCTTTGATTTTTACCAATCCCAAAGTTGATACTTCCGAAGTTAATAATTTAGGTATCAAGGAATTAATTGGCAAAGGTAGTTCCTCTTTCAAAACCAGTGCTTCTTATCGCAATGTCAACGTTGCCCGTGGCTCTGCTATTGTAAATCGTATTCTAGTTGCTCCCAATGAAACCTTTTCTTTCACCAAAGCTTTAGGACAAGTTATTACCGAAAATGGTTTTGGCAAAGCCTATGTAATCAAGGAAGGAAAAACTGTTCTTGATGTTGGCGGTGGTATTTGTCAAGTTTCCACGACTCTTTTTAGAGCCATTTTAAATGCTGGTTTAAATATTACCGAACGTCATGCCCATGCTTATCGTGTCGGCTATTATGAAGAAGATATGCCTCCCGGTTACGACGCTACTGTTTTTTCTCCCAAGCCCGATCTCCAATTTATTAATGATACTGGTAATAATATCCTAATTCAAAGTATCTACGATGGTGTTAACAAAATTTTAACTTACGAAATATATGGCACTTCAGATGGTCGTAAAGTAGAAATTACTAATTATCGAAAATGGGGGAGTGTTCCACCTCCACCTCCTATTTATAATGACGATCCTTCTCTTCCAAGTGGCAAAGTCATTCAGGATGAACATGCTGTCGGTGGTCTAAGGACCGCTTTTGATTGGAAAGTTACCCGCGATGGTCAAATTCTTCATCAACAAACTTTTTCTTCTGCTTTCCGCGCCTGGCCCGCCGTCTACCGCCGCGGCACCGGTCAATAATTACTCCAACATATTATCTTCTACTTCATCTTCCAACGCCGCCCTATAAAGACATGATCTATAATCTGCATCAACTATCCATTGACTATTTTTATTCTTTTTTGCCATTATTACATTAAAATCAAAAACAAATGGCAGTTCCATATCTACCATTTCTTCCTCATTAATAGAAAAATCGTGCTGTTTATTATCCTTACTAACCATATTGCTTACACAATCCAATTCAGAATACTTCCTCAAAAAGTTATGTATTTTTTTCCAACAAGGCGCTTTTTCAACCATTTGGCGATTATAACACAGTCTCGTTTACCCGTCGTCTACCGCCGCGGCACAGGATTATAAATAATTTGTGTTTCGCCCCTGTCAAGGGGAGATGTCCGAAGGACAGAGGGGTTTAAAGTTTTAGGCGGGCTTCTCTATCCAATTTATCAATATCTTTTACAAACTCACCCCTCAGCGCCTTGTAATAGGCGGCCAGACCTATCATCGCCGCGTTATCGGTATTCAATTCTTTTTTATACGGCATAACAATTTCTAAATTCAATTCTTTGGCCATATTTCTTAATCTTTTCCTCAATTCCAAATTACACATTACCCCTCCACTAGCCATCAGCATTTTTGGTTTATACTTTTCCGCCGCCAATTTAAATTTTCTAATTAAATGTTCCAACACCGCATTCTGATAACTGGCCGCATAGTCTTTTATATGTTTGGCAATCTCTTTTTTTGGCAAATTTTTAATTTTGTAATAAAAACTGGTTTTTAGCCCCGAATAAGAAAAATCCATAATTTTATTGTCACGCAAAACCTTTGGTAATTCCAAAAATTTTTCGTTTCCCGTTTTTGCCAATCTTTCAATTATTGGCCCACCCGGATATCCCAACCCCAGCATTTTTGCCGCCTTATCCAACGCCTCTCCCGCCGCATCATCCAAAGTTTCACCCACAATTTCATATTTTCCAAAATCTCTAATCAATATTATTTTGGTATGTCCTCCCGATGCAGTCAAACACAACGCCGGAAATTTTATTTCATGATCAAAAACCGAAGACATTATATGTCCTTCAATATGATTTACTGCTATTAATTTTTTATTGTATTTCTTAGCCAATTCTTTCGCCTTATCAATTCCCACTCCCAGCGCCACCGCCAAACCCGGTCCCTGTGTTACAGCAATCATCTCAATATCGTTAAAATTAATTGATTTCATTGCTCTTTTTATTACTACATCTATTCTGCTTTTATGTGCCCGCTTGGCAATATCCGGCACTACTCCTCCCCATTTTTTATGCAGATTTATCTGAGAAGAAATTATATTGGAAATTATTTTTTTATCATCCAATACTGCACTGCAAGTATCATCACAACTAGTTTCAATTGCCAAAATTTTCATAATTTTATTTCCCTTGTTTTTTCATCAACATATTCAAAATTAATTAATACTAAATTATTTTCTTTTTTTATTTCTTTAAAATTTTTGTCTCCCAAATTTTCTATCCATTCAATACAAACAATTTCCTTTTCAGAAATTATTTTTAATAATTCCAATTCATCAATTTCATTTTGATTATTTATTTTATACAAATCCATATGCAAAAATTTTCCGTAATCATTGTAAATTACATAAGTAGGGGAGGTGATTTTTTCCTTAACACCAGCCAATTTTCCTATTTCTTGCGAAAATATTGTTTTTCCTGTTCCCAAATCTCCCGACAATCCAAAGATTATTGGTTTCTTATTTTTTTCAAAAACATAATCGGCTATTTTTTGCGTTTCTCTTAACGATTTGGAAATAAAAGTTTTGCTATTTTTGGCTATCAATTCTCCACGTCTTAGAACCTTAATTTCCGGCTCTCTAATATCAATTACTGTTGATGGTTTATTTTTGGGCAATTTTCCTTCATCGACAATTAAATCAATCACCCCTTTTTTCTTTTTTGACAAAGTTTTCAAAAAACTATCAATTGAATAGTGTGGTTTTCGTCCCGATAAATTAGCCGATGTTGCCGTAATCGGTTTTCCAAATTTTATTACTAAATCCAAAATAAATTTGTTATCCGGAATTCTAATTCCCAAACTGCCATCCTCAGCCTCTATCCCTTTTGCCAATTTATGTTTTCCTTCAACTATTAAAGTAAAAGGTCCAGGAATCAAAGAAGAATAAATTATTTCTGATTCTTTATTTATTAACGCATACTCTTTAGCCATTTTAAAATCAGAAACAAATACTGAAATTGCTTTTCCTGGCCATCTTTCTTTGAAACCCAGTAGTTTTTTAACTGCCGTCTTATTGGTTGCATCCACGGCCAATCCATAAACCGTATCGGACGGCATTACCACCAAGCCTCCATTTTTTAGGACATCAATAATTTTTTTAATACCAAACATGCCCTATTTTACCATTTTATTGCCAAATGATGGACTATTTTGTACAATACCAAAATATATGTCTTCCATCAAAGAAAAACATCGTTTTGCCTTTCATCACAAAAAACTAATGCAAGACCGTGTTGGTATTATTTTAGACTGTTTATCTCAGGGTATAACCGATACCCAAGAAATTCAAAGAAAATTGGACGCTGTCCACGATGAGTTTTATCGAAACGAATACAAGGGCAAAGGTTCTGTTTCCAATACTATTAATGCCTTAAAAGAGATTAACAATGTCGTAAAAATTAAAGAAACCCGCCGCTTTTCAGACGAAGACTATTCTGGAATCGACCTTTTTGTCTATTACAGAATTAACGAACGTGAAATAAAAAAACTTGAAGTCGAGGTAAAATCAAGTAAAGGCAGTTGTCAAAAATGTTTAAATAGTTTTGGGCCAACCCAACTAGATATTGAAAGATTTTTAATCGAAAATAATAGAATAGTTATTGACGGTAGAAAAAAAGCTTCTGAAATTAAACATGATTTTGAAAAACAATTAGTTAAACTATTTTCATGCTAAACTAATCTAGTTTATGGCTAAATATAATTTTGTTGAAGAAGAAAAGAAATGGCAGGATTATTGGCGCGAAAACGATATCTATAAATTTGATTCTAATTCTCAAAAACCTCTTTTTAGTATCGATACTCCACCACCCACCGTTTCCGGCAAACTTCACATGGGTCACGTCTTTTCTTATGTTCAAACAGAAATCATTGCCCGTTATTTTCGTCTTGCCGGCCACAATGTTTTTTATCCAATTGGCATGGACGACAACGGTCTGCCCACCGATAAACTGGCCGAAAAAGAACTGGAAATAAATTCCAAAAATCTTCCCAAAGATGAATACATAAAAAAAGTTCAAGGTCTCGTTGCCAACTATCATAAACTTTATACCGATCTTTTTAACTCTCTTGGTTTTTCTTATGATTGGAATTTGTTGTATTCTACTATTTCTCCTGAAGTTCAAAAATTAACCATCAAAAATTTCCAAGAATTTTTAGATAAACAAATTATTTACAAGAAAAAAGCCCCCTCTCTTTGGTGTTCCTCTTGCCACACCGGTGTTGCCCAAGCCGAAGTTGAAGACAAACAATTTTCCGGTATTCTATACGATATCCAATTTGGAGACTTAATTATTGCTACTACTCGACCCGAACTTTTACCTGCCTGTGTTGCTATTTTTGTCAACCCCAAAGATACAAGATACAAAAATTTAATTGGTAAAGAAACTACTACTCCACTAGGTGATAAGGTTAAAATTATTGCCGATGAATTGGCATTAATTGACAAGGGTACTGGTGCGGTCATGTGTTGTACTTATGGTGACGAAACTGATCTCTTTTGGAAAAACAAACATAATTTAGATGAGAAAATTATAATTGATGAAAATGGAAAAATTAATGGTCTGTCAATAAAAGACGCTCGTAAAAAAATAATTGAAGAATTAAAAAATAAAAATTTAGTCCTCAAAGAATCTCCTTTGTCTCATGAAGTTGGTATCCATGAACGCTGTGGTACTCCGGTTGAACTAATTTTGCGTGATCAATATTTTGTCAAAGTTTTGGATATCAAAAAAGAAATTATTGCTTTAGCCGACAAAATAAATTGGTTCCCAAAATACATGAAAACTCGTTTTATAAATTGGGTGGAAAATTTAAAATGGGATTGGTGTATTTCTCGCGAACGTTATTATGGTATTCCAATTCCGGGTGAAGATAATTTAGTTTTTGATACTTGGTTTACATCAGGCAATACTCCTGAAATTTCAACATTAAAAGGCGGCAAAATTCCTTATTCTCTTCGTCCTCAAGCTCACGATATTATTCGCACTTGGGCTTTCTATACCTTAGTCATGGCTTATTACAAAAACCAAGGAATACCTTGGAAAAATGCTGCTATATCTGGACATTTACTTCTTCGTCAGGGTGAAAAAATCAGTAAAAAAACCGGTGGCGGTTCTATGCGGCCAGAAGATCAAATTGCACTTCATTCGGCCGATGCCATTCGTTGGTCGGTAAGCGGTGCCAGTTTGGGTGTTGATGGTTATTATGAAGAAAAAGAAATTGAAATGGGCAAAAAAATTGTCAACAAATTATTCAATGCCAGTAATTTTGTTATCAATGCCATCAAAGATTTACAACCAGGAGAGATCACTTCACCTCTTGATATTTACATGGTTGAAAAATCAAAAACTATTGCCGACCAAATGAGCAAATATTTTTCTCAATTTGATTATTCTCATTCTCGTGATTTAATTCAAAACTTTTTTTGGAATGATTTTTGTGATTATTATTTAGAAATTATCAAAAAACCAATCTATGAAAACGATCAAAGAAAACAATCGGTCCAAAATGCTCTCAAAATAATTCTAAAAAATATTTTGATTATGTTTACTCCGTTTATTCCCCATATTACCGAAAGTATTTATCAATTATTTTATCAAGATCAAAAATCAATTAATCTTGAATCTTGGCCAAAAAGTGATTCAGTTTTAGAAAACGAACAAATTGTCAATCAATTATTTGAAATAATTTCTCTAGTTCGTGGCAAAAAAACCACTTCCGGTATTACTCTTTCTTCACCAATAAATAAGTTAATTATTAAACATCCCATTTTAACCAAAAATGAATTGGAAAAATTTGAATACGATCTTAAAGCGGTTACCCGAGCTCAAGAAATTTCTTTGGAAAAATCAGATCTCGCTCTTGTCGATTTTGCTTAGTTTCTCGATTTTATTTTTTATTGTTTTTTCATATTTTTATCAAGATATTTTTTCTTTTTCTAGGGGTGATAAATATTTTAATCGTCTCAACTACTGGTATGAATTAGTCAGAGTTGGCCAATGGGACAAAGCTTCTAAATTGGAAAATAAACTTGAAAATGACGATATCCGCTATTATAAAGAAAAATATTTACCTAGTGCTGTCGAAAAAAGATTAAAGGAAAAATATCAAATCAAGAAAAAGACAATTGACGATTGGTTAGAAATCACTCAAATGGAAATCCTTCTCAATCATTCCAAAGAGGCCTATCAAGCTATTAAAGAGGCTTACAAAATAGACCCCATCAGATCCGATATCGAAAAAATTTATTTTACTTTTCCTGATCTTGATCTTTAGCTTCCGCAGCTTTTTCTTCTTCTGATTTTTGTTCAGTTGCCGGTACATCACCCGGTGCCACTTCAGCTTCGCTTACAACAGGTTCTTCAACTCTTGGTGCTTCGATCTTAACGATAATTTGTTCAGGATTGGTTTTTAATTCTACTTTTGATTTATCAATATTCAACATTTCGGCAGAAATATGATCATCAACTGCCACCAAACCAGAAATATCTACTTCAATATTTTCCGGTAAATCTGCAGGCAAAGCTTCAACTTCAACTTGATCACTGACTTCAACCAAAACATTTCCTTCTTTAACTGCTAAACTTTCGCCAACTAAAATAATTGGAATTTCGGCAGTAATTTTCTCTTTCAAATTAACTTTAAAACAATCAATATGAATTAATTTTCCACTCAAAAAGTGATATTGTGGATTTTTAAATAAAATCGGATATTTATTTTCCCCAATAATCAATTCTACTAAGACCGATTCTCCAGCTTCTTTAAATACCTTAATTAACTCCTTTTCTTTAAATTGAAGAGATATAGATTCTATTGCTTTACCATACAAAGTAGCCGGAACGAATCCTTCTTTTCTCAATTTTTTAACCTTATTTCCGCCTTTAACTTCACGGACTTCTGCAATCAATTGGTGACTTATTTTTGTCATTTTTAATTTTTTGCCCTGACCCTTCGTCTTTCAACTACCTGTCTTGGGCTCTTATAAACTAGATGGTATTATATCACTATGAACAAAATTGCAAAACCTCGAATTTTAACGGGGGATAGACCAACCGGCAAACTTCATTTAGGTCATTTGGTTGGTTCCCTTCAAAATCGCGTCAAATATCAAAACGATTATGAAATGTTTTTGATTTTGGCCGATCTTCACATGCTTACTACCGATCCTAGCAAAGAAAAAATATCCAAAATTAAGGCCAATATCCACGACATAGTTCTTGATTATTTATCTGTTGGTATTAATCCCGAAAAAACAATTATCTATCAACAATCCCAAGTTCCTCAAGTTACCTATCTTTCGGCTATTTTTCAGATGCTTGTTTCTGTTCCCCGAGCCCAACGCATTCCTTCTCTCAAAGACGTTATGAGAGATCTTCACATCGAAAAACCATCTCTTGGTCTACTTTCCTATCCCATTCTTCAAGCCGCCGATATTTTGATGGTCAAGGCATCCTTAGTTCCGGTTGGTAAAGATCAGCAAAGTCATGTTGAATTATCGCGCGAAATCGCCAGAGATTTTAATAAACTTTATGGTCAGGTTTTTCCCGAGCCAAAAGATTTAATCGGCCAAACCGGTACCTTGGTTGGACTTGACGGCCAATCAAAAATGAGCAAATCACTTGATAATTGTATTTATTTGTCTGATGACCAAGAAACTGTCAACAAAAAAGTCCGGTCTATGTACACCGATCCTAATCGTATCAAGGCCACCGATCCCGGCAAGGTTCAAGGTAATCCTGTTTTTATTTATCACGATTTGTTCAATGACAACAAAAATGAAGTTGCCGATTTAAAAGATCGCTACCAAAAAGGGACAGTGGGGGATGTCGAGGTCAAAGAAAAATTAGCTCTTGCCATCAATAAATTTTTAGATCCTATTCGTACCTTGCGCCAACAATATGAAAAACAACCACAATTAATAGACGAAATAGTCAAAAAAGGTTCTGTCGCCGCCGCCGCTATTGCTCAAGAGACGCTAAATGAAGTTCTCAAGGCTATGGGATTTTAAAAGATATGCCCAAAGATTTTATCGAAATCAAGGGAAAAGAAAATGGACCAACTAGTATCATTGTTGCTGGTGTTCACGGAGACGAAACATGTGGAATAGAAGTATTCAAAAAAATTTTACCGACTCTTTCAATTAAGAAAGGATGCATTTTATTTGTTTATGGAAATCCAGCTGCCATAAAATCAAATGTTCGATTCGTAGAGGCAAATTTAAACAGAATGTTTAAAGATGACAATCTTTTGTCTCAAAAAGAAAAAGAAAGTTACGAATATAAACGAGCTCAAATCTTAAAAAAGTATTTCAATAAAGGTGAAGTACTTCTTGATATTCATGCCAGCTCAACACCAAAAAGCAGGCCATTTATTATTTGTGAAGCCAACGCCAGAGAAATAGTTAAATATTTACCAATAAAACTTATCGTTTCTGGTTTTGATAATATTGAGCCAGGTGGAACAGACTATTATATGAACAAAATTGGTAAAGTTGGAATTTGTATTGAATGTGGTTATTTTAATGATTCTAAATCTATCAAAGTTGCTTTTGATTGTATTATTGCTTTTTTAAAAATTAGGGGACATCTTACTACTGATTTGATTCCCCAAAAACAATCTTTTATAAATATGAATCGTTTATATCTGTCAAAAACTAATTTTAAATTATCAAAGTTATTCGATGATTTTGAAAAAATCAAGAAAGACCAATTAATTGGAATTGACGGTGATCAAAAAATATTATCAAGTGACGATGGTTATATTTTATTTGCCCGAAATATACAACAATCTAACCAAGAAGCTTTTTTGTTTGGGAAAAAATAACAAGCTAAAATTCTAATATTTTTGCTATAATAAGGAGTATTTTATAGCAGGATAGCTCAGATGGTTAGAGCGTAGCATTCATAACGCTAAGGTCGCGGGTTCGATTCCCGCTCCTGCTACAAAAAATTTGGATGTGTAGCTCAGTTGGTTAGAGCACTCCGACACATGTCGGAGGGGTCCTATCTTCTTAGCTATAACAGCTATTTAAAAATTTGGATGTGTAGCTCAGTTGGTTAGAGCATCGATCTTATACATCGAGGGTCCCAGGTTCGAGTCCTGGCACATCCACCAATGAAAGGCTATGTTTATATAATACAAAGCACAAAAAATCTAAGATATTATATTGGAAGTTCAACAAATCCTGAACGCAGACTAACAGAATTTCATAATTTAAAAAAAGTAAAAGCAACAAAATATTTAACCCCTTGGATATTAAAATTTACACAAGAATATGTGACTATTACCTTAGCAAGAAAAGTCGAAAGAAGACTCAAACAAATGAAATCTAAAATAATTATTGAAAAAATAATTAACAATAAACAATGTACCATCAAAATTAGTTAGAGCACTCCGACATTATGTCGGAGAGGTCCTAGGTTCTAATCCTAGTTTGCCCACTCAAATATGCTACACTTGCATTAATTATTATTTTCTAAACTTAACGTATGTCAGAAAATCTTTATCAACCAAATTTTTCTATGCCCGAATTTAAAAGTTTACAACCAGCTCCAGGGGGTATTCTTATTAATTTTCTTGAACAACACCCCGATGGCTCAAGTCCTGATGAAGAATTCAATCGAAGATTACTTATAACTAAAGAAGGTGAAAAACTATTAGCCCAAGTTGTTTCTCCAGATATAGACCCCAATCATGAATCAATCTTACCTAAAAATAAATCAATATTGGAAATTAACGGCGAACAAGGTATTATCAGATCACTTGATCCAAACAGAAACGGGGAAGTAACGATGATAATTCCTGTAAACAATATTGTAAAAGAAGCCCTAAACAAACTCTAATCAATTCTAACAAAAAAGCCCTCGGTTTAAGGAGAGCCTCTTTGTCTTGAATTCAATTTAAATTCTGTCATAATCTATACAAATGGGAATAAGTACTGGTCACGACAATCCATCGTCCACACCTACAGACAAGATTTCACTTGCTGACAAACTAGCCGCGATAAAACAACAAAAGGAAACCAATCAAAAAAATGCCGAAGATGAATCCCTTACTCCAATTCGTAATCAAATCAAAGATCTTCAAAAAAATGCTTTTCAAATCGATTTGGTAATTGGTGCTATTGAAGAACACACACAGCAATCTAATGACGAAAAAGTAGTCAAGGATAATGGCATAAAAAATTATGCCAAAAACATCGAACAACAATTTAAGGATGAATCCTCAAAAATTCAAACACTCACAAACAAAAATAAATCACTTTTGACGGAAATGGGTATTGAGACCACAGAACAATTAATCGATAATCCGGAATTTACTACCACCGAAGAAGTTATTGCCTATAAAAAAGCCAAAACCGATGCCAAGGAGTTAGTCGAAATTGATGATAAAAATTTACAGGAAAAACTGAAAGAATTAGGTGTCGAAATTGATCCGAATAATTTTTCCTATGATTTGACGGTCAAAGCCTTGAAAGAAAAAAAAGAAATTGTCAAAGAGGATATTTTAATTGAAAAATCAAAAACACCCGAAGGAAGGGATGAAGTAATAGAAATACTTTCCAGTAGAATTGAAAACGACTTACCTAAATTAACATCATTTACCAAAGAAGAAATTCGTCGTGCTGATTTATTGCCCAAAAATTTAGCCTTGTTGGAAAACAAATTTGGTTCTGAAATTGTCAAAAGTGTCATTATGAAGGTATATGAGAAAAAAGCCAGCGATTTTATTGCCAAAAGAGAAAAAAAGACTATTGAGTCGGATCAAGAATTAAAAAGCATATTGGAATCAATTAATCCCCAAAAAAAAGAAGAGGCTCGTCGTTTAATAGAGGAGTTTGGGCGTTTATCAAAACATGTTCAAATGATGTTCGAGATCAAAGGCTCAGAATTAAGAAAAAACGGAATCCATACAATAGATACCAAGCATTATCTCAGCAACTTCTCTGGAAATTTCGAAAATGTTTTTACCTTAGCCAGATCAAAATCATTTATTAATACAAATATGGATAGAAATGAATATCCTCCAAAAATCGATTTTAATGTTTTAATAAAATATGTAAATTCCAGAATAGAATCAATCGATAAACTTCATGATACTATCCAAAATCTAAAAACAAAAGAAGATGTTTACAATTTTATGATTGACGAAGAAGGCATAATTAGTGCTGCTGATCCCTCACATTATGAGGAATCTCACGATTTACAACGGGAATTAAAAGGAAGTCTACAATCTCCTCAGGCAAAAAACCTATTAGAAAAATTTCAATCATACCAAGAGGCGTTTGATTCAATTAATCAAAACGAATCACTCCGAAATAATCAAAAAGAAAAACTCATGAGTTTAATTGATATCAAGATTGATCTAGAGCAAAAAACAAGAGAACTTGATAAAGAAAAAGAAGCCCAACACTTTTCTGGTGATGTCGGAGAAGCAGCGAGACGATCAATTGAAGACAATCGTATTGCAGTTGAGGTAATGGGACAATTGGTCGAGCTAGAAGGTATGATTGGGCAAGAGGATATCATTGTAGAAAATGGAAACATCAAGGTTTTATCATATGAACAAGATAAAAAAACAATAGATAATGCCCTAAAAAGTAAACAAGATGAACAAGACAATATTTCTAATCAGATTAGTGAAAAAAAATCCAACGAACCAAGGTTTATCAAGGGAAAATGGCAAAAAGAATTAGATGAATTGGAAGAAAAAAGAGAAAAATTAACTGAACAAATTCAGAATATAGAAGAAACACGAAACAAAATCTTTGAAAAAATAATTAAAATACGTTTTCCGAAGACAGATAACTATGATCGTAGTGGCATATCAAATTTATATAAAGAACAAAATGGATCAGGAAAACCCGACGAGGTCTTTAAAAACCTAAAAGAAAAACTTGAAGAGATGGCAAACAAGACAATACCGGCCTCACTCATTAAACTCGATCAAGAATATAAGGCTCTGGAAAAGAAATTTGAAGAATTCCCTGAAAAATAATTCCAACAAAAAAGCCCTCGGTTTAAGGAGAGCCTCTTTGTTTGTTGCGGGGCTAGGAGTTGAACCTAGTCTGCGAGATTATGAGCCTCACGTGCAGCCGTACACTACCCCGCATGATGTGAATAACTCACGCATTCTAACACACATTTTTTACCGAGTAAATGAGTCTGTTGTCCCTATCTTAATCCACACATCCCCAGGCTTACCTAAACCTAATTTATCCCGTACCTGTTGATCCAAAAAAGCACTGCTTGTCGCATAGTCAATCATCAGCTTATACTTGTGGTTTTCTTCTTCCAGCTTTATAATTTTTTCCCTTATTTGTTCATTTTTTATTTTTGCCTGTTTAATTAAATTATATTGCTTAATAACGTTTATCAAAGCTCCAATCCCAATATATGCCAAAATTAGGTTTAACCCTATAAACTTGATTAATCTCATAAATGATTGAATTTTATCCTTAGATATGTTACTATAAGCCATAATGGCTGAAGTAACGTTAATTAATGCTCTCAATACTTTTGCGCTTGCCCTATCCAAGAAAGGCAAGTCAACAAATACTATTGTAGCCTACAAAGGAGATATCAATCAACTTATCAACTTCCTCGAAGCCCAGCTTCATATCAACGATATCAATCTTGTCACTCCAGCCCATATCGACAGTTTCAAAGACGATTTAAGCAAAAACAATTACACTGCCAAATCTGTCAGCCGCAAGCTCAATTCCATAAAAAATTTCTTCAATTATCTTGTTTCAGAGGGCGTTGTTAAAAGTAATCCCTCAAGCGACATAAAACATCCTAAATACGAGAATGATCTTCCTAAGGTCTTAAAACCGATAGAATATCGTTCTCTTCGCGACGCTTGTCGCAATGATATTCGCGCTACTGCCATTGTTGAATTAATGCTTCAAGCTGGTCTTCGTATAAAAGAAATCGAAAATCTAAAATTAGACAACATCAAAGATAACGAACTCGTAATCGAAAGCTATGAGAGTCACAAAGAACGCATTGTTCCTCTAAATAACTCTGCTAAAACTGCTCTCAAACGCTATTTAAACGATAGTCGTTACGAAACCAAGTCAAAAAATGTTTTTGTTACCAAATCCGGCCGTACTCTTCTTGCCAGAAACATCAGAAGTTTACTCAATCGTTATTTTGAAAAAGCCGATTTGCAAGGTATTAAAGTCAATGATTTGAGAAACACCTTCATTGTTTTCCAGCTTAAATCTGGCGTCCCCATCGATCTCGTTTCTCAGGTTTCCGGTCACAAAAGAATTTCTACCACCGAAAAATACCTTGAACTAATCGATACCAAAGAAGAAAGCAAAGGCATCAAATTGAAAGAGCTTTAAAGACGGGCCCTTTTGGCAATTTCACTTTCAATAATTTCTCTAGCCACACCATACTTTAACGCCGATATTTTCTTTAAATCTTCGGCCAACTTAGGATTACCAGGTTTTTTCTTCTCCACCGCTGCTACCTTAATTGAAAAAGGATCTTTTGGAATACCACTTACTTGTGTTTTTAAATAAATTTCTCCTGTCGCCAAATTCAATAAATCTTTTTCCGAAAACGTCGGAGCAAACTGTTTTTGCAAAAAACCGGCATCGGAAATACCCAGCCTAAAACTACAAATTGTACCTACATTTCCAAATACAGCGTTTTTAACCTCATCATCCATCTGCGAAATAAATTGATTGGCCACCGTCAAATTTAAATGATATTTACGAGCTTCAGACAAAATTACAGCAAAATCTTGAGTGGCAAAATTTTGGAATTCATCAACATACAAATAAAAATCTCGTCTTTGCGATTCTGGCACATTTTGCCGGCTCATTGCTGCCATCAAAATTTTTGGGATCAATACCAATCCCAAAAAGGCACTATTTTCTTCACCAATCGTTCCTTTAGCCAAATTGACAATCAATATTTTCCCCTCGTCCATTGCCTGTCGGAAATTAAAAGCCGATTTTGACTGACCGATTATATTTCTCATCATCGTGTTGGTGATAAATCGGCCAAATTTAGACACAATATAATCCAACACTTCCGATTTATGGAAATCACTGGTTTGTGCAATTTGATCAGTCCAATAACGCCGAACCATCGGATCTTTTACCTTTGGCAATAATTCTTGGACATAACTTGGATCTGTTAAACAACGTACCACTTCGACAAAAGTTGCTCCAGGTTCGACCATTACCGTTAACATAATATTTCTAATGGCATGTTCAAATCGGGGACCGACAATACCTGTTTTATAAGGATCGTAAAGTTTATACATTAAATTGATAATTGATGAAGTTACAAAATCTTTTTGTTCATCGTTATCGCATTCCATCACATTAAAACCCATCGGCCTCTCTGTATTAGATGGATCAAAATAAATAACATCATCAGCTCTCTCTGGGGGAATCCTTTCCAAAATACTTTCAAAAGTGTCATGAGGGTCAATAAAACAGACTCCCTTGCCGGCTTTTATATCTTGTAAGGCCATATCGGCCAGAAGCCAAGATTTACCCACACCAGTTTGTCCAACAATATAGAAATGTCTTTGTCTGTCAACATCAGTCATACAAAACTTTTTGGTTATACCTCGATAAATATTATCGCCAATATACAAACCTTCTTGCGGGCTATCAACCGGTGCCGGTGCCTTTTTTGATTTCAACCAAAAAATATTTGGTGTTTCTACAGTCTTATTTGGTAAATGAAAAATTGAGGCAATTTCGTCTGCCGACAAAATTGTTTTTGCCTTCCACCAATAAATTACCGGATACTTATAGATAAAATCCTGCATAAACATCCCCTTAAATCTAATTGGTCTTTTGGCTAATTTGTTATAAGGTGATTCAAATTGAGTTAAAGCCGATTTTATATTTCCGATATTTAATTTTGCCAATTCTTGGCTCGGGGCTACAGAGATAATTCTTATTGCTGTTTCAAACCCAGCCTTTCCAATTTTATTTTCAATGCTTTCCATTTGTTTTACATCCACCTTAAAAGATGCTTTCTCTGGATTGGCTTCTGATTTTTTTGTTCCGGCAATAAAACTTTTTCCTGCTTTTGCCCACTTGCCGTCAGTTGGTGAAATTACTAATTGAATTGCCACCGTTTCGTTCTCGCTTAATTTAGATAAAGCACTAGTCAAAGCCGCCATTGAGTCTGTAGCAATTTCCTTAAAAGTTTTTAATGGATAATAAGGAGATTTTTTTAATCCTAACCATAAATATTCTACCTTGCCATTTTCAAAATAAATATTTGGTTCGTCTACTTCCTGAATATCGGCACCATTAAAAACACTAAAAATTTGTTTTTCCATCAAATCTTTATGTTTTTTTGGAACACAAATATAAAATTTAATATCTTTATGAGTGCCTATTATTTCCAAAGAAATACATGGTTGATAGACAAATCGATCCATCCATTTAAATTTGGCACTTTTGTGAAGGCTGGAAATTGAAGTAATAATTTGCTCCATGGCATCAATTTTTACCTCATTGTCTTGCGGAACAGCTATTTGCAGTGTTACCATTTTTAACGATTCTTTTTCCCTATCTTTAAATCTCAACCATAAAGTCAAAAAAAAGAATAGTCCCACCCCTGTCCCTGCTATCATTAGTACTATCACTAATATTCCTAAAACCCATTGTATCCAATTCATTAAAGTATCCATATTATTCTTTTTTAAATTGTACTCTACCTCCCTTAATCTTTATTAATCTCAAAACAAAAGTTGCCAGCCATCTGCCTGCTTCGGTAAATTTTTTTCCTAAATTAGAAGCAAATTCATTTTGGCTTAATGGTAAAGATGTTTTTTTCTCAGTTGTAATTTTTGGTTCTTGATCTAAAAACACTTTTTCATCACGGTCTAAATTCGGCATTTCTGCTTTTCTCAATAATGTCTGAATATCTTTTGGAATTGGTAAATCGACCTCAACTGGCTTTAAATGCTTTTCAACATCTCCCAAAGATTCTTTGATTGGTGTTATTTCTTTATTTTCCATCATATCCTTAATACAGTATATAATATCTTACCCTATGAATGTACTAGAACAATACAAGAATCTTGTCTGGCCTTTTTATAAAGATTATTTAGAAAAAAATCCCACCGATAAGTTTCATCTTCAAATTATCAGGGATTACCCCTTACGGCAGGGAAAATATCTTCGACCTGCTCTGGTTATGATGACCGCAGGAGCTTTGGGAGTGGATAAAGACACGGTTATTCCTACCGCCGCCGCTATGCAAATGTCCGAAGATTGGATTTTAAATCACGACGATATTGAAGATGATTCGGAGCAAAGAAGGGGAGATATGTCTCTTCATAAAAAAATTGGTATTCCCTTGGCTTTAAATGCCGGTGATGCCCTCCACGCTCTCAATTGGCAACTGATCCATTCTCTAAAAAACGAAAAATTATTTACTGAATTCAGCAAAATTCTCAATCAGACTATTGCCGGTCAGACTTATGAAATCAAATTTATTGAAGATAAAAATTTTGATTTAAATTATGAGCAAGTTTATAAAATTATCGAAACCAAAACTTGTTATTATACTATCTCCGGCCCAATGCGTCTTGGTGCTATTTTGGCTAATTGTACTGACGAACAACTTCAATCTATATATAATTTTGGCCTAGCTTTAGGCAAAGCTTTTCAAATAATAGATGATTATCTTGATTTAACTTCCGATTTTGAAGGTCAAAAAAAACAAATTGGCAACGATATTTACGAAGGTAAAAGAACTGTTTTTTTAGTTCACTTACTGCAGCACGATAAAGATCCAAAAATTCTCGAAATTCTAAAGAAAGATCGCTCTCATAAAACTCCATCTGATGTTGATTACATTATTAATGCCATGAAAAAAAATAAATCACTAGAATACGGTTATCAGCTGGCCGCTGATTTTGCCGCTACTGCTCGTCACCTTTTTGAAACAGATTTGCTATTCTTAAATAGGGAACCTTATCGTCAGCAACTTGCCCTGATTATCGACTTTATTGTCGATAGAAAAAAATGAGTAAAAGAAAATTTATTAAAGCTATCTTGATGCAATATAGCGGTATCGTTGGTGCCGGTATTTTTATTCTTCCTTATTTATTTTTCTATTCAAACTTTTATTTCGTTAGTTTTTGGTTGATCGTTATTGCTCTTTTTATGATGGCTCTTGATCAACTTTATATCGATATTATTGTCAATACCAAAGGTGATCACCAATTGGCCGGTTATGCCCGAATTTATTTAGGTCGTTTTTTTGAATTTTTAGCTTCTGCCAATATGATTGTTTTAGGACTTGGGGCTACTTCTGCCTTTATTCGTCTTGGTTCCGACTTTATTAAACTTCTTCTTCCTGGTTCTCCTCCTTTAGTTTATCAATTAATTTTTCTCTCATTTTTTGGAATATTTCATACCAGTAATTTTCCCCTTATTAAAAAAATATATCACTACATTCCCTTGATTAGTATTTCCATTATTTTAATTCTATTTTCTTTTTCTCTCAAAATTCCTTTTTCTATTCTTAAATTTCCCTCTCCCAATTATTCTTTTCTTGGTGGTTTAATTTTTGCTATGACCGGTTTTGTGATTGTTCCCGAGGTCGAACGCTATATAAATAGTCACAAAAATAAACCCAAAAACAAGGTAAAAAATCGTCAAATAATTATCTGGGCCAATCGTGGCGGAATCGCTCTTGCTGCCTTAACCTATTTTATTTTTGCCATTTCCATTATGCTTCTAAGTAATTCTCACCTTAGTTCCGACACCATCTCTGGTCTTTTAACCACCCATCCCAAACTAGGTTTAGCCGTTGCTATTCTTGGCATTGCCTTAACTTTTAAAGCTTGTTTAAATTTTGCCATGTGTCTTCAAAAATTACTTAGCCATGATTACAATCTTTCTGAAAATAAATCACTTTTTATTTCTCTTATTATTCCTTTTTCCACTCTCTTCCTTAATAAATTTTCCTTTATGCAGATTATTTCCGTCACCGGTACTTTCACTATTGCCACCAGTGCTTTTATCATTGTCTGTGTTAAACTAAGCCAGTGGAAAACCAAGTTGAAGAAATCAAAAAAAAGCTCGATATTGTCAATGTAATTAGTAAGTTTATTACCCTCAAAAAACGCGGCCGTACTCATATGGCCTGCTGTCCTTTTCATCAAGAAAAAACGCCATCTTTTACCGTTTCTCCGGAACTTCAAATTTTTAAATGTTTTGGTTGTGGTAAATCGGGTGATGTTTTTACTTTTATTCAAGAATTTGAGAAAGTAGATTTCCGTGAAGCTCTCGAAATTACCGCCAAAATGGCTGGGGTTACTTTGGTTAGAAGCTCCAATTACAACCAAGAAGAATCACACAAAAAAAGATTATTTTCTCTAAATTTTGAAATTGCAAAATTTTTTCATTACATTCTTTTAACCCATCCACTGGGAAAAAATTGTCTTGATTACCTTAAAAACAGAGGTCTTTCCATCAAAACAATCAAAGAATTTGTTCTTGGTTTTGCGCCTGATAAAGACGAATTAATTTTAAATTATTTAAAGAAAAAGAATTTTACTGAAAACGAAATCAACAATAGCGGTTGTTTTTCCAAAAGCCAATATGGACGTACCTATAATCGTTTTAAAAATCGGTTAATTTTTCCTCTTTTTAATCATCGTGGTGATATTTGCGGTTTTTCTGGTCGTATTTTGCCTGGCGCCGATAAAAATCAAGCTAAATATATCAATTCTCCCGAAACCGAAATTTATCATAAAAGCGATTTAGTATATGGTCTCAATTTAAGTAAAGACGCTATCCGTGAATCCCGTACTTGTCTTGTCAGCGAAGGGGAATTTGATATGATATCACCTTACCAAGCCGGTATTAAAAATATTGTCGCTGTCAAAGGCACTGCTTTCACCGAAAATCAATTACGCTTGTTGAATCGTTTTTGTGATTCTCTTATTCTGGCTCTTGATTCTGATTTTGCCGGCAATACCGCTGCTCTTCGCAGTATTGAATTAGCCGATTCTCTCGATTTTGATATTAAAGTTCTCGATCTTTCACCCAAATTCAAAGATCCCGACGAAGCGGTCATTAAAGATTTGGAATTTTTCAAAACCAGACTTCAAAAAGTATTACCGGTTTGGGATTTTGTCATCCATTCGGCTGTAAAACAATTTGGAACCGATTCTCCTCATGGGAAAAAACAAGTCCTTGCCCTTTGTCTCCCTTTTATTTCCAAGATAAACAACGCGGTGATTCGTTCCGACTATCTCAAAAAACTAGCCAACACTCTTGATTCCGACATCAACGCTGTCGACCAGGAATCCAAAAAGTATTCTCAAACTACAAAAACGGAAAATATTGCCCCAATATCCCTTTCTGAAAAAAATACCATTGAAGAAAAATTGGAAGAAAAACTCTTCACTCTTATTCTCTATGCCAAAAAACCCCATCTTGTTGCTCAAAAAATTTCTCAGAAATATGAGTTTATTTTCCCTCGATTTCAAAATCTTCTAAAACTTTTAGTAAAAGAAAAAAAATACCACCCATCTTCCTTTCAAGCAAAACTTTCTCCCGAAATGATGGCTGTTTTTCAAAATATTTATCTTGAAGCTTTAAATCTGGATTTTGATTCTTTTCGTGTTAATGGCGAGATAAAAAAAATTATTAATCAACTTCAAATTCAAAAAATTAAATCCGAATTAAAGCAACTTAGCCAGCAAATTGCCGCCGCTGAAGACAATGATCAAAACAATACCTCAAAAATGCTGGAAATAAGGTATAATAAGCTCTTAGTTAACCTATCAAAATTACAATGCCAACATCCTTAGATTTCTCCAAAATCAAAAAAACTCTTGTTAATCAGGCCAAAAAACTTCATTATCTAACCAACGATGAAGTTCTTTCACTCATTCCTGAACCAGAAAAATATATTTTAGAAGTTGATGAGTTGTTTAATTTCCTTTTCGATAAAGGTATCGATGTTTTCGATAAAGTTGAATCAAAAGAAGTTTTGGCTGCTCAAACAGACAAAGCCGCTTCTGCCGATCTTTTGGCACTTTTAAGTCAAAAAAGCAATGTTGATTCGGTTAGAATGTATCTCAAAGAAATCGGTAAAATCGATTTATTGATTTTTGAAGAAGAGATTAGACTCGCCAAAGATATCGAAAAAGGTTCAGGTAAAGCTCGTGAAGGCCTAATTAATGCAAATTTAAGACTTGTTGTTTCTATCGCCAAAAAATATATTGGTCGAGGACTTTCATTCCTCGATCTAGTCCAAGAGGGGAATCAGGGATTAATGCGGGCTGTCGAAAAATTTGATTGGAAAAGGGGTTTTAAGTTTTCTACCTATGCAACTTGGTGGATTCGTCAAGCTATTACTCGTGCCATTGCCGATCAAGCCAAAACTATTCGTATTCCTGTTCATATGGTCGAAACTATCAACAAAGTTTACAAAGCTACTCGCGCTCTCACTCAACGTCTCGGTTGTGAACCAACTGTTGAACAAATTGCTAAAGAAGTCGGTTTACCCATCGAAAAAGTTGAAGAAATTTATCGTATTTCCCAAGATACTACTTCATTATCGACACCTGTTGGTGACGATGAAGATTCATTTTTAGGTGATTTTATTGAAGATACTACTCAGCTTTCCCCTTACGAAGAAACCTCCAAAGAATTATTACGTGAATCAATCGAAGAAGTTTTAGAATCTCTTGACGAAAGAGAAATGAAAGTTTTATCTCTTAGATTTGGCTTAATGGGAGAGACACCAAAAACTCTTGAGGAAGTCGGTAAGATTTTTAATGTTACTCGTGAACGTATTCGTCAAATCGAAGCCAAAGCCCTCCGCAAACTCCGCCACCCCTCTCGCAGGAAGAAACTACAAGACTATCTTGAATAATATTCCCGTTTTGCCGTTCTAATGATATAATTCAAAAGCAAACTGATCCCCTGTAGCTCAGTTGGTAGAGCAGAATCCTGTTAAGATTAAGGTCCGTGGTTCGAGTCCACGCGGGGGAGCATAAAAATTCCTAATTGGGACATGACATTTACCTAATTTGGTATTAAACAGGCAAATTATACACAAATCCAGCAAAATAGCGGGTAAATTGGGTATTGTAACCAGCAAAATAACGGATATAATGTGGTATATGATTAAAAGAAATATCTATTCTAAGTTACTTGAGCATCTCGAAAAACCAGAAATTACCATGTTGGTAGGGTCGAGACAGGCAGGAAAAACAACTTTAATGGAGTTGTTGAAGAATGAATTACAATCTCGTGGAGAAGAAACCATTAGCTTTAACTTAGACAGGGAAGAAGATCAGCCTTTTTTCAAAAGTCAAATAGCTTTGGTTGACAAACTAAAACTTAATCTTGGAGACAAAAAGAGCTATATATTTATCGATGAAATCCAAAGATTAGAAAATGCAGGGCTATTTTTAAAAGGAATTTATGATCGAAATTTACCCTACAAATTCATTGTAACCGGATCTGGTAGCTTGGAATTAAAAGAAAAAATTCATGAATCACTCGCTGGTA
>CAZSCX010000004.1:0-34677 GCA_964605545.1 uncultured Gammaproteobacteria bacterium | reverse complement strand
GCTAAATTTTTCCATTAAAATCCCCTTCCCCCGCCGTTGCGGGGGCTTTCCCCTTTGACGAAAGGGGAATTAAAAATTTGTGTTGTGAAACATAAACACTGCACAGCTAAGTTTAGCAAATTAAGAGGATTAATATACCTGGTCGTGGGAGCCGATGGCAAGAAACCAAATTTCATCATCCGATCTAATTTCAAAAATTATTCTGGTTTTGTAATCAATAGAAAATGACCAAAAACCGTTTAATTTACCGGTTAAACGGTGGGTTTTGAGTCTCGGATCATACATATTGTTACGAAATATTTTTTCCCGTTTTTCGGCGAGTAATTTTGTCTTATTGGGAATTTTTTTGTAATTTTTGGCAAATCTTGGCGAATAGATTATTTTCATTTAGCGAAGATCTTTTAAAGACCTTAAAGTTTTACCCTTACCATTAATTATTTCTTCACGACTTTTGTTTAATTCGGTGAGCAAACGAATGTCAGCCCAATTACGAAGTAATTCCCGAAAGAATTCACTTTTGCTGGCATAACCCTCAACAGCAACGGTGTCATCAACAAGATTGGCTAAATTTTGAGGAAGTGAAATATTTACTATTTGTCTCATGTAATAGATTGTAATACAGTGTGTTACAAATGTCAAGAACTAATCTAAGGAGTTTCTAAATCAATTATTCTTTGGATTATCGCTAATGCCGAGAGATAGGTAGGTTCGATACCTTTTATTTTCATTGAGCCCTCCCCTAGCGTTTGGGAAAGGGGATTGTCGCTAGCATAATTGGCAATACCAAAATCAAAAGGTATATTTTCTATATTTAATTTACTATCAAAAGGTAATTGCTTATTTATAAATTCGTAGATGGCATTGAGATAAGGCCCCGATTCCATTTCAATAATATTAAAATTATCTGCATTATATTTTATTAATTGTTCCATATTTTCTAGAAAAGTACCAAAAACTGAAACTGCTTTTTGGTTATTTAAAATATTACTTTGAAAAGAAGTTTGAGGAAAATTATTATTAAAAACATTTTGAAAAGTAAAGAGATTATTGGTTCTTTCATCTAGTATGGTATTGGGGATTTGAATGTCACCGATATCACCGGAAAGAATGGCGGCCTTGCCCATGACATAAACACCCTTGATATTTTTAAGACGATTGAGTAATTCTTTTAAAATAAAATAGGCGGCAAAACCCAATGGATATTCAATATTAATTATAATGGCCTGAGAGGAATTAATTTTATCCCGATTGGATATTTTTAAAAATGGATCGATAAACTTTGATTGGGCAATTGAGCGAATAGGAAGGATTTGAATACCAGAATCGATATATTTTTCCGGCTTAATTTGAATAAAACCGAGTTCATATTCATAAGCTTTTTTTTCATTTAATTTATCGGGGTTGGAAATAAAATATTGATTAGAAATATAATAAAGAAAATCATTTACTCTCAAAATATTGTTGGATTCTTTGATTGAATTCCAAATATTTTGAAGATCAGGTAAATTATCTTGAACGTAATTAAAAATATCGTTTTGATAATGATAGAGAAAACCTCCAGTTAAATTGACAATACTGTGAAGATTAGAAGAGATAAAATAAACCGGACAATCGGTAATATTTAGAACACTAGTTTTGGCAATTAAATCATCAACATAATTTTTGGCATTTTGATAATAATCATATTCTGGATTTTTAAGGTATTGTAGGTTTAAAGAAATACCGCGAGCCAATAAAATATTTATAATATCGTCAAGATCGGAATCGGAACTAATTTGAAAAGCTAATATATTTAAAATTTGGTTGTAATAAACGAAACGACGCCTGGCACTAGCCTTGACCGATTTCCAATTGTGAGTTCGGGCATCTATTTTTTCCAATTGTTCTTTGGTGTTTATAAAAATGATTTTTGGATTATTCTCGATTTCTTGGGGCAATCTTTTTTTAACATAATCTTGACAATTTTCGCCCAAAACGGGATCCATAGCATCAAAGGTAGTTTTTAGATCGGATAAAATAAACGGTTCACCGGTAATAATTTTGGTATAGTAATTCTTTAGATGAGCCAAGATGCCGGGTGAATTAGACTTTAAAAATGGTTGTTGAATCATCATAAATAAGGAGTCCAGTCAGAAATAGGAGCAGTATTGCCAATAATAAAGTTAATGGCATAGAGGTAGACGGCAGGAATAAGAATAAAAAGTATTAAACGAAAAGATTTATTTTCCAATTTATCTTTGAAGGCATATAAGACAAATGGATAAACGGGGGCTATATAGCGGGAAATATCACGATGAGCAACAAATAGAGTGGCGAGAGTGAAAATTGCAGGATAAATAAAGAAGATATCGGTTTTGAATTTTATAAATAATTTTTGAAGAGAAATTAGGGCAAGAAAATAAATATAAAGGATATCTTCTAACCAAATAGTGTTGATCCATGATTTGGTGGAAATAAAAACCAGATAAGGAAGAGGGTTGATATGAAAATTGTCACCACTATGAAAATAAGCGAGGAAGTCCCCTGTTTGGAATTTGTAATAAAGAAAAATGCCAAATAAGGTTATTGGCATTAGTAAATAAGGTAAATATTTTTTGAAATTTTTTAGGTCTTTAAAACAGAAAAAAAGATAAGTTAGGCCAAGGAGAAGGGCGGGAGTTTTGAAAAGTATTGATAGGGCGGCAAAAATTGCGGAATAAATATATTTCTTTTGTCGAAAATATAAAATCGAGAGAAGGGTGAGAGCAATAAACCAAGTTTCGGGAGCACCGACAGAACGAAGGATGAAAAAACGAGGAGGATAAAATAATAGAAAAAATGAAAGCCAAAATGATTTAAATAGAGCATAGGTGACAAGGGTTAAAAGAACTGAACCAAGCATAGTAACCAATAACATGGCCTTGGGACCGGTCGTAAAATTATTGAAAAAATTAATTAAGGCAGGATAACCAGGTAAATGAGCCGGATAATATTCGAGTGGTTGAGGAAGAGAAAAATTTGGACCAATACAACCTTTGTCGTAGCCACATTTGGCAATAGCAATATAGTTGGGGCCATCGTAGTTGGCAAAAATGGTTTCAAGGTTAGATGGTGGCAAGCCCATTTTGGATGGAAGTTTGTAATAGAAGACTAGCCAGAGAATAAAGGTAGCGCAAATAGTTAGGATAGAAAGAAGAATTTGAGGCTTGTATTTGGTAAAATACATCTGTATTTAGTATACAACATACGGCTCCATCGTCTAGCGGCTAGGACATCAGGTTCTCATCCTGGTAACCGGGGTTCAATTCCCCGTGGAGTCACAAATAGCCGCTTTGAGTGAGATAGCGGATTAGGGTAAGGAAGGTGACAATACAAGCGAGAATAAAAATAAGCAGGTAAGTTTGTTTCACAATTTAATTATATAGCTTTTTTGCCTTTTCGGTAGATTGCGTGTATGCAATAAGGGCTGGGAAATATTTCAATTTCATTTTCGTTACTAATATAAAATTTATGTTTTAAATTATCCTTGTAATCATGGGTATTTTGGATAGACAATAATTTGGATTGAGTGTTTTGATAAATTGACATAAAATCCTTGTAATTATCAGAAATACTATTGTAGGTACTTTCCATATGATCAATACCATACAAATTTTCAAAAAAACTTATTGATAATTGTTTGAAAGTATGACAGTTAAAATATGGATGTTTTAATATATTAAGTCCGTCGGTGTATTTTGTATTGATACAAAATTCAATAACCTTAGTTTCTTCATTATAATTACAAATCATTTTACATAAAGTTTCTGGATCAACTATGGAGATATCGAAGATTTTGTTAGTAAAAAGAGGATATAATTTAAGACTTCGAGTGATCTCTTGTTTGAAAAGCTCGGTAGTTTTTCGAACGGAATACTCTTTGGGATTTGAGTGAAGTAGCTCCATTCTTATATTATACTATATTATAGGTCTTTTGTCAAAAATTGAGATTGGTTCTTCTATACTCAGGGGCGGTAATTTCCTGGTTTTCAAGAAAGTTTTGAATGATGATTAAATAATCTTGTGCCTTTTTTATTTCATTTACATCTTCTACTTTTTCACCATTTTTGTGTAAACCTTCTTCATTAAGATAATAATATTGAATAACATCATGTTTTTGGACGATTAGGTTAAAATGAGATTTTACTTTATTGTTACTATCACTTTTGCCGTAATAAATAATAGTTCGAGTGTAATCTGGGTCGATAATACTATATTTTATAAAACGATCAGTAATAACTAACGTTTTGTCTTGTAATAATATATCTTTTGGTTTTATATTTTTATCAGAAAAAGATGAATTAATTTGTTTGCCTCGTTCGGCAATGGCGGCATGAAAATAAAGATTTGTATCTGGGGAGATAGTTTTTTGTTCCATGAGGGATTTTACCACAGACTAAGAAATTATATTTTCGATCATTTTGAATCTTTTTTCGACGGAAATTGCGGGGATTTTATATATTTTGTTTTTGGAATAGTGACTTAAATAAAGATTGGTTAAATTTTGCTGAAGACTATTGATTTGTTCTAAAGTCCAAGGACGGTTTTTGTCTTTTTTGTAATCAGGAAGGACATCTAAAATAAAAATAAAATCGTGATTGGATTTATCAATACCCTTTTGAAGATACTGAGGAACTTTTAGGCCACGGAGAAGATAATAGGCGGCAAAGTCGATAACACTTTCGTCCATAATTACCGGTTTATCGGTTTGAAGAGTATTGATTAATTTTTCTTTTTGAATTTGATGTTTAAAACATAAACGTTCAAATTTATCCTGATCAATCCAGGGAAGAATATTAATATTATTTCGGCGGTTGTAATTAATCAAAAATCTAGCACTTTCTTCGATGATTTTGTAACCCTTTTTCTTGAAATATTTTAAGAGGGTAGTTTTCCCCGAAAATGGAGCACCGGTTAAAATAACGGTTTTGTTTTTATTCATAAATTTTGCCAGGTCTAGTCACGGCAAGAGCCAGGGCTTCCATTTCTTTTTCACCAGGATAAATGGAAATGCCGATGAGAATATGTTGCAGTAATTTTTTGATTTTGTCGGTAATAAGTGGCCATTGAGCTAGACCACCGGTAATAATAATCTGGTCGATTTTTTGGCCTTCAAAATCGGGAATTAAAGAAGTGATGGAACGGGCGATAGCAAAAATCATTTCATCCAAAATATTTTTGCTATTCTGGTCTAATTTGTCATAGTTTTGACGAAGAGAATATACATCTTTGGTACCAAGTAAATCATAAAGACCTCCAGAACCAGCTACTTTTTGGTGTAATTCTTCTTTGGTAAATTGGCCGGAAAAACATAAATCAATTAAATTTTGGGCTGGTATTGTACCGGATCTTTCCGGTGTAAAAGCACCTTCACCCGATAGAGCATTAATGACATTGATGGCTTGGCCATGTTTGTGGGCGGCAAAAGATGAACCACCACCAATATGAGCAATAATTATATTAATATCTTCATATTTTTTGCCAATATCGGTGGCATATTGCCGACCAACAGCTTTGTGGTTTAAACAATGCCAGGCGGCGTATCTTTTTATTTCTTTAAAACCGGTAATTTTGTGTTTGGGATCAATTTCGTCAGTAGTGACAGGATCGGCGATAAAAGCTTTGATTTTGAATTGATCGGAAATAGATTTGGCCAATGGTGCGCCTAAATTTGAAGCATGAATAGCAAGAGGACGATTTTTTAGATCGTCAAGCATTTTTTCGTTGACTTCGTAAGTGCCGGAAGTGATAGGTGGAAGCATGCCTCCCCTGCCAATTACAGCATCGAGAGAGTTAATGTTATTTTCTTTTAAATAATTTTGAATTAGTTCCAGGCGATGTTCAATATTGGTTTTATTGTCCAGATTATGGTCAAATTTATTTTCTAGGATTTTTTTATCACCATCAAAGATAGCGATTTTGGTAGTGGTAGAGCCGGGATTGATGACAAGAGTTTTCATATTTATATGATTAGGATACAATGAATCTAGCTTGGTGTCTATTTTTGTTTTTGAATAAAGTGAAGATATTTTTCATGAGAGAGATTAAATTTTGTTTTTATATCTTCGGAATATAGTGGACTATTTAGATATAGAATATCCAAATTATTACTCCACCTTTCTTTACAAGTTTGAAATGCATTAGTAATAATATTTTTTGAATTAAGAATATAATCTTGAACAGGATTATATTTTGTTGAATAGTCAATTAATTTTGGTATTTGATTCATTAAAACATTATGGGTTATCCATAAATAACGATTTGGGTTTTCAATACAACGATTTGATAAATTATAGGCGTTTAAGCCGGTTCTAAGATAACCAATTCTTTCAACAACATTAAATATTTCTCCTAATTTACTTGTCCTATCTTCAACTATTTCTTTATAAATATTAATTAAAAAATTAGCTTTTTCTGCTTCGTTTGGAAAAAGTATTTCTTTGGCAATAATTTTCATAAAATAAGATTCTTTTTTTTCATCGGCTTCTGTTTTTAATTGATATGATTTATCTTGACTTTTTGCTTCCGGAAGGTCATGTATTATGCTGGCAATATCTAATTTATACTTTTCTTCATCATTAATATTTAGTCTTCGGGTTAGCACTTGAGTTAGGCCTAGTGTCAACCGCATGTGTTTTAAATTATTAAGGTCAGCGCCAAGATTTTTTTGTGCCGCAATTTCTAATGATTGAGAATTTTCCGAATCAAAATAAATTTTGTATCTAATTTGTTTTACAAGATGAATACCGTCCGGGGATTTTTTGAAAGTGTTGTAAATTTCAGAAATGGAAATTGGCTTTTCGATCATTTGATTTTTTGAAATACTCTTTTTGATTTTTAAGATTAAGTATTCTTATAAATCTAGTAAACGAATCTCTAGATTTTATTTCATGATATTCACCTGGTTTAAAAATATAACCGGCAAATGTTTGTGGATCTATTCTTTGAACTATTTGTTTATCTGCGGTATAGATACGAACATTACCATCGGTAAAAATTAATAATTCATAGGCTTTTCTAAAACAATAAATACCTGTTTGCTCATCAAATCTCAAACGACGAGGAATTGAATTACTGATATTTTCGTCACCATTGGGAAACTCTTTAATCCCTTCTTTAATATACTCATTAATAATTTCTTGAGGAGTTTTAATTACTTTTGTATTAAAAATCTCAATAGTTTTCATGTTTGAGCAATTTTATCACATTTTTATTTTAAAAAGACTAGTTTATAATACTTGGAGATGGAAAGATTGTTGCTTAAAATTTCGGGTGAAGCTTTGGGAAACAGTCCGGCGGTTGATTTTATAAAGATTAAGGAACTTGCCGATAAAATTGCCGATTTAAGCAAACAGTTCTCAATTGCAATTGTAATTGGTGGTGGTAATATTTTTCGGGGTAAAAATGGTTTGGATGGTTTTGACAATATAAGTGACGAATTGGGATTGGATTCAACAAATATTAATGCCAAAGCTTTGATGATTGGATTGAAATCACAAAATATTAATGTTGTGGCGATGAGTTCTTATTTTCCTATAAATGAACTAAGAAAATATGATGTCGATGAGGCAGATTCCGAACTGAAAAATAATTTTGTGGTGATTTTGGGTGGAGGAACCGGTCATGTAGGCTGTACTACCGATACAGCAGCGGCAGAAAAAGCAGTAGAGTTGAATTGTAAATATTTAATTAAGTTGAGTAATAATATTGATGGTGTATATGATAAGGATCCAAATAAATTTAGTGATGCAGTTAAATATGACACGATTAGTTTTCAAGAAGCATTTGACAAAGAATTGGGAATATTAGACAGAGAAGCCTTTGCAATTTGTCAAAAAAATAAGATTTCGATTATTGTAATTAATACAAGTCTTATGAGTAAAATCCCGAATATCTTGAACGGTGAAAAACTAGGAACGCTTGTTTCTTAAATTATTCTAAACTTTCGATATTGACTCCATATTCCCAATCAACTTCAGGAAACGAATGTAATAGTTTATTAATATAAACCTTGAGTTCTTGATATTTTTCTTGAATTTTGGCTTCAAATTTTATAGTAAGATATGGTCCGTTTTGAGAATAACGAATGACAAACATGCCATCGGCCAAATTTAAGCGAACACCGTCACCGGCTCTTTCGTCGGCAATAATTTCGGCTTGAGGGTAATCCTTTTGTAAAATCTTACTAATTTTATCCATCAAGGCGACCTTTAGGTCATTACTACAACCAATTTTGATTTCTGGACTGGAAATATATTTTGGTAATGCATCAACTGCTTGAGATAATTTTTGGTTAGTAATTGATAGATAACTAAGTAATCTTAGGGTTGAATAGATACCATCGTCATGATTATAAAAATCTGCCGAAAAGAAAAAATGGCCTGATAATTCACCTACAAAGGCAGCCTTAACTTCTTGATTTTTTTTCTTTAAAAAGGGATATCCTGTCCGCCACATAAAAGGAATTCCGCCATTTTTTACTATAGTGTCTTCGACTGTCTTGGAACAAAGAATGTTATACATTATTTTGGCACCCGGATGGTAAACCAAAACATCACTAGCAAACAAGGCAACTAAAACATCGTTCCAAATAATGCCACCTTTTTCGTCAACAATTCCAACTCTGTCACCATCGGCATCATAGGTAAAACCAACATCGGCACCACTTTCCAAAACTTCTTTTGAAAGTCTTTTGGCGACTTCAATTTCAGTTGGATCAGGAGTACCCAATGGAAAAGATGAATCGATATTGCAATTTTTTTCGACTACTTCAAAGCCAGCTTTTCTTAAAATATTTGGTACTATTGAACCGGCAGTGCTACAACTTGGATCGACTAAAACTTTCATGGGTTTCAAATTGGAAAATCTTTTTAAGATGTCTTTGGAATAAGCATCATTAATATTTTGATGAGTAATATTGCCTATTTTCTCGCCTTTTGAATAACTTTCATTTAGAGTTATATTTCTAATTTCTTGTATTTCTTCGGCGACCAAATTACTAGAAAAATCAGAGGCTAATTTTAGACCATTATATTCGGCGGGATTATGAGAGGCAGTAATAAAACCACCTCCTTTTCTTTTGAAATAGTATTGTGACCAATAAAAAATTCCAATCATAGTTAAACCAATATTGATGACATCGATACCAGTCCAGGTCAAACCGGCAATAAAAGAATCGGCATATTCTTTGCTGGTAGCACGACAATCAAAACCAACTACCGCTTCTGAAAGACCCCGATTTTTGAGATATGTTCCGTAAGCACGACCAATGTGTTCACAGATTTCTGGAGATAAATCTTTTTCAACTAAACCTCTAATATCAGAGGCACTAAAAATATTTGGGTTTATTTGCATGTCAAATAATAACATGATTGATAATATTTTGCTAAAATAAGATATGAATTGGAAATTTGAAGTAGGAGAAATTAAGGAATGTAAGAGAGTCGAAAATAGTGAGAAATTGTTACGACTGGTGGTTGATTTTGGTGAGGAAACACCACGGGTAGTGTTTTCGGGGATTGCAAAGTATTATGAGCCTGATTATTTAATCGGTAAGAAATCGGTATTTGTAACAAATGTTGAGCCGCGAAAGATTATGGGTGAGGAATCACAAGCGATGATTTTTGCAGCCGGAAGTGATGAAAATATTAGCATATTATTACTTGATAAAGATATGCCTGCTGGCACGGAGGTGTTTTAATGAATAATTTCGGCGATGTATCAGTTTTTGCCAAAGATGATATTGAAAAGACCAAAGAAGCGTTTTTGAAAAATATTCCGAAAGAAATTATTGATAAGGTCGAAATAATCGGTAAATATATTAATGTCTTTTATAATAAGGAGTATTTAATCAAGGAAGCGGAAAAGATAAATTACGAAATTGAGTTTAGAAATGAATTGGCAAAATTAAATGACGGAAAAACAATGGTAATCGATTACAGTGCGCCAAATATTGCCAAACCCTTTGGAATTGGCCATTTACGATCGACCAATATCGGTCAAGCAATTTATAATATTTATAAAATTTTGGGTTGGAATTGTATCGGTGATAATCATTTGGGCGATTATGGAACACAATTTGGAAAATTGATTGTAGCAATAAAAAAATGGGGTAAAAAGGAATTGGATAAAATGACAATTAATGATTTGGAGGCCTTGTATGTAAAATTTCATGAAAATGAAACAGAAGAATTATTAAATGAAGCTCGAGAATGGTTTTTGAAATTAGAGGAAAAAAATAAAGAAGCTGTAGAAATTTGGAAAAAATGCGTCGATATTTCGATGGTAGAGTTTAATCAAGTTTATGAATTACTGGATGTTCATATTGACTATACTTTGGGTGAATCTTTTTATCAGGACAAAATGGATGAAGTGATAAAAATGATGATTGAGAAAGGGATTACCAAGGAATCACAGGGAGCGACAATTGTTGAATTTGCTGATAAAACGGTGGAATTGGTGAAAAAATCAAATTTATCGACAACTTATTTTGACCGGGATATAGCTACAATTAAATATCGAATGGATACTTGGAATCCGGATTTGATGATTTATGAAGTGGGGGCTGATCAAAATTTGTATTTTAAACACGTATTTGAAACAGCTAAAATGATGGGTTGGGACAAGTGTCAATATTATCATGTCGGTCATGGTTTGATTCGCTGGAAAGATGGAAAATTTTCGACAAGAAAAGGAGATACAATTCACCTATCGGAAATAATTGATAAAACAATTGAAATGGCAAGAAATATTGCTCCGGAGAATGATGAGGAAACGATAAAAAATATTGCTATTGGGGCTTTGAAATTTAATGATTTATCGCAGGATCCAAAAAAGGATGTTATTTTTGATTGGGAGAGAATAATGAACTTATCCGGTGATAGTGGCCCCTATCTGCAATATACCTATGCTCGGGCAAATTCTGTATTGAAAAAGACTGAGATAAAAGAACAAAAAAATATAAATCCGGATAGTGTGGTTTTGAACAATGAAGAGTTAGAGCTTTTGAGAGATTTTATAAAATTTAAAAATAAAATTATTGAGGCGGCAGATAGATTTAATCCAGGGGTTTTGGCAGAATATCTTTTAGTAGTGGCTAGAAAATATAATACGTTTTATGATAAGCATAGAATTATTGGAGAAAAAGAGGAGGATTTTAGAATCTTTTTGACCAAGACAATGAGTTCTATATTGCATTTGGGGTTGGAATTGTTGGGAATAAAGACGGTGGACAAGATGTAGGTATATAAGATAAAATAGGATATATGACTGAAATCGGATTTGATGAAGAGATTTCTTTGATGAAGGACATAGAAAGTCAAAGAACAAGAGATTTGATGAAGAAATTTTTTGGTTCGAATGATGAAGGTTTACAAGAATTTGAATTCCAAAATGTTAAATATTCGTTGCAAAAGGATAATCGGATTTTTGTGTTGAAATATAACAATAAACATATTACTTTTAGTGAAACTGGTGAAGGTCAAGAATTTTCTGTAGATAATAGTATGAATCGAAGAAAAAATGTTATTAGAGAGTTAAAAGTATACGACCATAAAGCTATTAACGATACTTTGAGTAATTATTTAACCAAAAAATAATTTTTGATAGATTTTTAGCTTGTGTTATAATTGTCGCAATATGAAAAGTCCTGAAATAAATAATAATGCCCAAATATTATTAAGCAAGCAAAGGGAATTGATTGGACTGGTAAGAACAAAACTCTTTGGAAGTAAAGAGAAAGAAATTTCTTTTCCGGATGGGTTGGTAATGGGTTGGGTAACTGATGATCTAAAAAAACGGATTTCGATTGAAGTTTTGAAAGAACCAAAATCGCCAGTGTGTAAATATACGATAAAAATAGCCAATGGTGTTGATATGTCTGGGATTGAATACCGTCTTAATGATGGTGGTTCAATGAATTGGACAACTTATAGTAGTGAGGGAAATGGAAATATAAAATATGGGGTAACTCCAATAAATGCCGATGAATTTAGATATGACCATGTGATCAATTTACTTAAGCTTTAAGGCAATAAGGTAAATAATACAATGAAAATGTTATATTGTGATATAAATTGCATTATATGAAAAGGGAATTGAATCTTTCTTTAGATCAGGCCTTGGCAATTATTTCTGTTGGAAATACGATAACAGATGAAGTCTTGTATAAAGATGAAGTAAAAGAGTCTTTGGGTAAAATTTTTGACGAATCAACTTCTGAAAAAACATATCCTTTGATTAACAAAAAAGGTAGACAATTTAAAGTATTGTTGTCTACAGAGGAAGGTGTCAATGTTGTAAAGATAAATGAATTGATTTCCAATTTTGAAACAAGACTTATTACTTACTCAATTAAGGACGGAGAAATTTATTAATCATTGATAAACGAAAAAGATCAAGTTAGTAGAGAGCAAAAAATTGCCGTTTGTGAGATATTGAAAGAATGTGTTCATCTTGAAGAAATAAACAGATATGAAAAAACCATTTGGGATTATATAAATAGAAATGAAAAAACCTTTGTATTTAAAAATGAACTAGGAAAAGACGGAAGTATCAATAAAAACAAAAAACACCCGAATACAGTATTAGTTAAATTAGGTGATAACAGAACATATTGTTTCCCTATTGCTGAAGGGAATGCTTACAAACTTATTTTAAGTGAATATGGTTTTATGCCTATTCCATTAAAGACAGAAGAGTATCAAAAAATAATTAGTGTGCTTAAGCCTGCTATTGAAAACAAATCAAAATAGTTTCTTGTAGATTTGGATGTAGTGTTATAATGTGCTTAATATGACAAATCCCGAAAAAGAAAGTAACATTAGAGAACAGATACAAGAAATAGAGGCGAGAATACCAACTCTTCCGAAGGATATTGTTGAATTAAATTGTTGTGAAGAAAAAGTTCGAGAAGTGCAATCGTGTATTAAGTTATTGTTTGATTTAGCTATTGATGATAATAAATCTATTTATTTAAAAGGAGAAATTAAGGGTTGTAGGGCAGTAATGGCGGCAAATAAGGGGGATAAAACAGATTTTCCTTATGCAGTCTATGTAGAAGAAATCGCGTACTATTCTTTTACAGAAGGTGGTTATGGAAAAAATAATGAAAAAACAGGACATTTTACATCCTTAAGTATAGTAGAATCAATATTTGCCGCCAGAACCATGGTGGATATATTAAAACAAAACGGAAAAGTTTAAAATAGTTTTTTGTAGATTTCGAGATAGTTGGTGACAGGAATAAATTCAATTGCGTCTTTGACTTCTTTTGGGACATCAACTAGCGATTTAGTATTGTCTTTTGGAATAAAGATTTTTTTGATACCAGCAGTGTAAGCAGCAATAGACTTTTCTTTTAGTCCGCCAATTTCTAGAATATTTCCTCGAAGCGTAATTTCTCCAGTCATAGCAATATCACGTGGAATCGCCTTGTTGGTTAATGCCGATACTAAGGCAGTAGTTATCGCGCCTCCGGCACTCGGACCATCTTTTGGAGTAGCCCCTTCGGGAACGTGAATATGGATATCTATTTTGTGAAAGTTTTGTTTGATACCAAATTTTTCTGATTGGGAACGAACAAAAGAAAGGGCGGCTTGACAAGACTCTTTCATCACAGAACCAAGTTTGCCGGTTAAAATTAATTGACCCTTACCTGGCATGATATTGACCTCTATAAATAATATGTCTCCCCCGACAGAAGTCCAGGCAAGACCAGTACTAACACCAATTTGATCCTTTTTGTTTTTTAATTGAGCTGAAAATTTTTCAGGTCCCAAAAATTTTTGGATTAATTCTTTATTATTTAGGTTAATGGCTGTTTTTTTGCCTTCAACAACGAGTTTAGCAACTTTGCGGAAAAGTTTGGCAAAAACTCTTTCGAGATTTCTGACACCGGCTTCTCTCGTATATTTATCAATTAAATATTTAATGGTTTCATCCTTGATTGGTTTGATATTTTTTAATTTTATGCCGTTAGCTTCTAGTTCTTTTTTGATTAAATATTTTTTGGCAATATGATATTTTTCGTTGAGAGTGTAACTATGAAAATCGATAATTTCTAATCGATCTCGGAGAGCATGTGGAATAGTACTTAAATCGTTACCGGTTAAAATAAAAAATACTTTTGAGAGATCGAGAGGAAAATCGAGATAATGATCGACATACTCACAATTTTGCTCTGGGTCTAAAACTTCTAATAAGGCACTAGAAGGATCGCCACGGTAATCTGAGCCAAGTTTATCGACCTCATCAAGCATAAAAACTGGATTCATGGATTTGGCGTCTTTGATACCTTTGACAATTCTACCCGGTAGTGCACCGACATAGGTACGTCGATGACCTCGAATTTCGGCTTCATCACGAATGCCACCAACACTAGCGCGAACAAAACTACGACCGAGAGCACTGGCAATTGATTTACCCAAAGATGTCTTACCAACACCAGGAGGGCCAATGAAACACAATATATTAGCTGTACTAATAGCATTTTTTTCTGTTTCTTTTAATTTAATAACACTTAAATATTCTAAAATTCTTTCTTTAATATCTTTTAGACCATAATGATCATTATCAAGAATGTTCTGAGCGCTTTTAATTTTTACTTTTGAAGAAGCATTTTTACCCCAAGGTAGCTCGACAACAGTTTCGAGATAGGTGCGGATATAGCTTGATTCAGGAGCATAAGGACCCATATCTAAAAGACGATTTAGTTCTTTAAGACACTTTTTCTTAACATCTTTTGGCATGTCGGCTTTTTTTATATTTTTCTCGATATCGGAGTATTCGTGTTCTGATTTAATTCCCAATTTTTCCAATTCTTTCTCTATTTGCCTTTTTCTTTCTTCCAATACATTTTTTTTCATGGAATCGTTGAATTTTTCTTGAGTCTTTTTTTCAATATCCATTTCCAATTGAGCCACCCTAATTTCACGAGCTAAATATTCAGTGGCAATTTTGAGCCGTTGAGAAACGATCAACATTTCTAACATTGATTGTCTTTCTTGATGATTGGCATCAACAGAGAAACAAACTTGATCGGCAAGATCGGAGCTAGAAACACCGACAGATAATTGCATAATAGCCGGAAGATCAAAGTGACGTCCTAGAGAAATAGATTTCTTAATTTGATTTAAAAGGGCATCGGCAGATGTTTTGATGTCTTCAACCGATTCCGGAATAATTGGTAAATCGACATATTCAACTAAAGGAAAGGGCTCGAATTGTAAAAGAGAAGTGATATTAATACGAGAAATTCCCTTGATAACAGCATTAATATTGCCATCAGTTTGAACAATGTGTTCAATTCTGGCCAAGACACCAACAGTGTAGAGATCTTGTAAGGTCGGTTTTTCAGTTTGAAAGCTTTTTTGAGCCGTGATAATAACCAGCTTATTGGTGTTGTTGTAAGCGTGCAAAATAGCATTAACTGTTTCTTTACGACCGACAAAGATTGGATGTTCAACTGAAGGAAATAAAACTAAATTTCTTAGAGGAACTAAAGGTAAAATCTTTTTTACCGGTTGAGTAGTATTTTGAGTGTTTTCCTCAGACATATTTAGCAGTCTATCATTTCATCTGCTAAGTGTCAAATAGCAAATGGTAATCTGCGCTTGTGGGCCGAATTATTAATTAATTTTTCAATTATTTTTTTGGAATTATCGGCTATTTTTAAATGCTTTAAGTATTTTTCAATTTCTTGATAAGTAACACCCATATCCCCTTCATCGGTTTGGTTAGGCCAGAGACCCGCACTAGGAGCTTTTTCTATAATTGATTGAGGAATGTTTAGTTTTTGACCTATTTTATAAATATCAGATTTATATAGATTTAATAGAGGCTCAAAATCACAGGCACCATCGCCATATTTTGTAAAATAACCCAATTGATATTCGGCCTTGTTGGTAGTACCGCAGACAAATCCTTTATTTTGATTGGCAAGAGCATAAAGATGAACCATACGGAGACGAGAGGCAATATTGGCTTTGACTAATTTGTCGTGATTGTTTATAACTTTATTAATTGCAATAAAGGCTGGAGAAATATCGATTACCAAGAAACTTATTTTAAAAAGTTTACATAATGCTTTGACATCGGCTAGGTCGTTTTGATTGCCACAAGGAAGATAAACACCGAGGACATTTTCTTTACCAATTGATTTGACTAAAAGAGCGGCAGTTACAGAAGAATCAATTCCTCCAGAAAGACCAATAATAGCTTTTTGAAAACTATTTTTTTGATAAAACTTTTTTATTCCTTTAATTATTTTTTCCATAAAGATGGTGTTTTTTTATATATTTTATGATTTTATCGGGTAGATAAAAATCGCAATCAAATCCTTTGGCAACATTTTCTCTGATAAAAGTAGAACTGTCGTCAGAGTGAATTATACCTTTAATTATTTCAAAATATTGTTCATATTTTGGATACAGATTTTTGATGATCCGGCATGCATTGTCGGCTCCCCTTTCAACAATTATCGGCTTATATTTAACAATCAATTCCTCATATTTATACCAGGATTTAAGATTTAATAAATTATCTGAGCCAATAAGTAAACGGATGTTTTTGGGTTTTAATTTAGAAAGGGTTTGAATAGTTTTTGGCTGAGTATCGTTTTTGGTTTCTATATCAGAAACAAGAAAATTTTTATTTTTGATTAAACGGAGCATGGCTAAACGATGTTTGGCATCAACTAGATTCCATTTACTGTATTTGTCGGAGACGGGGATAAAAATTATCTTGGCTCCTTTGAAATACTTGGAAACATAGGCGGCAATAGCGAAGTGGGTATAGGTGGGGGGATTGAAACAACCGGGAAAAGCAATAAAAAGACTCATTGACTATATTATAGTCGAAAAAATAGAAAGCTTAGAGTATCAATACTATACCTAGAATTACTAAGCTAACAACAATTCCCCACTTGAACTCATCTACTTTCTTCCTTATGGTTGGTGGTTTTCCCTATGTCCATCATCTGTTTGTGCAGCCTGTCATCCAATTGACCAAGCTTTCGAGATTGGTTGATGGACAAAAAACTATCCAGATCGAAACCACCTTCCCTTTGCTTTTGGTAAACCTCTTCCCGAATCATGTCGTCGAAATCTTCCATTCCTGGCATATTTTCTCCTTATTTATTTAAGAATAATTATGTTGCCATGGACAAAAGACGAAAATGTCTATTGTTTATGACAATAGTAGATTATATCATAATATAGGCTATAAGTCAAGTATTTCGGCAGAGTTTAGGTTATAATATTGAATATGAAAAAGTACGGCATCGTAGCAGTAATTGGCAGGCCAAATACGGGGAAATCAACCCTTTTGAACGCTATTATGAACCAGAAAGTAGCGATTACCTCTCCCCTGCCGCAAACGACTCGAAAAAATGTCCGGGTAAGATATCAGGACGATAGAGGAATAATTGACTTTATCGACACTCCGGGAATAATGGAAAAGGTGGAAGATTTGGTAGGAAAAAAAATAAATAAGGAAGCACCCAAATCGCTTTCAGGAGCGGATGTGGTTCTTTGTCTTTTGGATATAAGCCGACAAAAAAATGAAGAAGATACTAAAATGTTAGGGTTGGTGCGTAAAAGCGGGGCGAAGAAAGTTTTGGTTTACAACAAAATTGATATTGCTTTTGGACCTAAGGATCACTTGGCAGAGTATAACTATATGGAAGAAGAATTCGATAAAGTGATGGATTTATCGGCAATTAAAGCTAAAAATATAAAAGGATTACTGAATATTTTATTTGAATTGATACCAGAAGGAGAGGCTGATGAACAAATGGACATTTTTAAGATTCCAGTTGGTTCGAAAGAATTTGTTAGTGAAATAATTAGAGAAAAAGCATTTTTATTTTTAAGAAGAGAAGTGCCATATTCTATTATGGTAGAAGTTCATGAAATTGAAGATAAGGAGGATATTTTGGTGGTAAAAGCTTCAATATTGACTAATGCAGAGAGGTATAAGAAAATGATAATTGGCAAGGCCGGAAAAAAGATTAAAGAGATCGGCTATAATGCCAGAAAAGAACTAGAATTAATGACCCAAAGAAAAGTTTACTTGGATCTAATAGTTCAGGTAGATAAACATTGGGAAGAAAGATTATGATTAAGGTTAAAAAAATTAGTAAAAGTTTCGGAGATATTAAAGCGCTAGATAAGGTAAGTTTTGAACTGCCAAACGAGGGAGTAATTGGTCTCTTGGGTCCTAATGGGGCGGGTAAAACAACTTTAATGAGAATAATGGCGGGCTATCTAAAAGCTAATAAGGGTAAATTTTTGTGGGATGAAAAATTAGTAAAAACAGATTCATTAAAACATAAAAGCAGAATTGGTTATTTACCGGAAAATAATCCTTTATATGGTTCGATGACAACTAAAGAATATTTAAATTTTATCGGAGGAGTTAAGGGGGTAGAAATTGAAAGAATTTACAAGGTAATAAAAGAATGTGGTTTAAAAAATGTTTTAGGACAAAAAATTGAAACTTTATCGAAGGGTTACAAACAAAGGGTAGGCTTAGCCGCAGCATTGCTAGGAAAACCGAAATTATTGATTTTAGATGAGCCAACATCGGGACTGGATCCAAATCAAATCATAGAGATACGACAGTTAATTAAAAGATTGGCTGCAAAGAAATTAATTATTCTTTCAACTCATATTTTACCTGAAGCTAGAGAGGTTTGTGAAAGATTGTTGATTATTTCAAGAGGAAAGATAGTACTTGATGAGAAAACAAAAACAATTAAAGATTTAGAAAAAAAGTTTGTAGAATTAACATCATGAAAAAAATTTGGTTAATAGCAAAAAAAGAACTAGCGACATATTTTTATAATCCTTTGGGTTATTTTGCAGCAGGGATTGTAATAGTATTGGCTAATTGGTTATTTTTTAAAGATATTTTTTTGATTAATCAGGCCAGTATGGTGAATTACTGGTCAACGGCAACTTTTCTTTTGTCATTGTTTATACCGGCAATGACAATGGGATTATTTGCCGATGAAAGAAAAAATAATACTTGGGAAATTCTAAATACTTTACCGATAAAGACAAAAGATATCGTTTGGGGAAAATTTATTGGTTGTGGTTTGTTTATTTTGTTTACTTTAATTTTAAGTTTGCCGGTGGCGATTACTTTGGCAATTATAGGTAAGCCAATGGCTGGTTTACTAATTGGTGGATATTTAGGTGCAATTTTAATGAGCTTGTCTTTTTTATCTTTGGGGTTGTTTGTCTCGGCTTTATTTGAACAATCATTAATTGCCTATTTGATAACCAGTGTATTTTTGGTTTTGAATAGTTTTTTGGCTCAATTTAAATATTTTGCTAATGTTAGTCTTTCTTTTCGAAGTGCAAAATTTGCAAGTGGATTAATAGATATTAGTGATTTAATCTTTTTTCTATCATGGATACTCGTTTTTGTTTTATTGAGTATTTTGATAAAAAGTAGAAGAAAAATAAATATTGTTTTAATTAACTTTCTTTTGGGAATAATCGCTTTAAATGTGTTGTTGTATTTTTATCCATCGTTAAAAATAGATATTTCAAAAGATAAAGTTCATTCTATTTCGCCGACAACTAAAAATATTATAAAAAAATTGGATGATGTAGTAAATATAAAGGTAATATTAAGTTCTAATTTACCAACAGAAACTAAAGTAGCGGTAGATAAATTAAGAGCAATTCTAGACGAATTTAGTAGAATTAATCGAGATAAATTAATTGTGACTTATGCCGACCCAGATAAAAATAAAGAGGCGAGTAACTTAGTTTCTAGTTTGGGAATCATGCCAATTCAATTCAATAGTATAAAGAAAGATAAGTTTGAAATTCAAAATGGATATATGGCAGTGGTCGTAAATTATGGTCAAAAAAATCAGATTTTGAATTTAGATTTGCAAAATATGGAATATATTTTGGTGTCCGGAATAAAAAGAATTTTATCCGATAAGATAAAAACAGTAGCTATTTATTCGGAACCAATGATAGGACAAAAAGAAGATGAATTAAAATATTTCAAGCAATATTTGGCGAAGGATTATTCGGTTTATGATATAGATATTTTTTCAAAAGAGGAATGGCCAGAAATTGATACCTTGGTAATTGCCGGTTTAAGTAAAAAATTAGACGATAAAACAAAATTAAGAATTGAAAATTGGATAAATAGTAAAAAGGGATTAATCGTTTATTTGGATAGAATTTTTGTTGATGATGATTTAAAAAATACATTGATCGAAAAAACTGGAATAGAAAAAATATTAGCTGATTTAGGAATGGAAATCGAAGAAAAGCTAGTTTTGGATGCAAATAGTGGAACTGCAAATTTTAATACCGGTAATGGTTTGGTAATGACTCAATATCAATTTTGGCCACTAATTAAAGCAGAAAATATTAATAATAAACTACCGGTGATGTCCGGGATAGATAGTTTACTGTTAGGCTGGGCCTCTCCTATTAAGCTAAATGACCAGGCAAAAATTTTATTTACTACCAGCGGTGCTTCACAAGTAATTGAACAGGTGGGAAGCTTATCCCCTATGACAAAAATTAGTGATGGAGAAAAACAAATATCGGTATTGGGAGCAATTAATATCAATGAGGGAAACAAGGTGGCTTTAATCGCCGATGCTGATATGATAAAAAATAATTTCATTGCCGGCAACGACCGAAATTTATATTTTGCACTTAATTTAGTAGATTATTTTTCGGCTGATGAAGAATTGTTGACAATTAGATCTAAGGCCTTGAGAATTTCTAGTTTAAATAATTACAGTGAGGATACAAAATTGATTATAAAAATAATAAATATAGCATTTCCGGTGATTTTGTTAATATTAATAGCGGTGTTAAGTAATAAAAGAAGAAAAATTTTAAATAATACAAATTATGAAGAATAAACTTTTTGTTGTTCTTAGTTTTTTGGGAATTTTAATATTGGTGTTTGGAATTTTTTATAAACTAGATTTTTTTAAATTTAAAGAAAAAGAATATTTTGGAAAAATTATTAATGAATTTTGTGTTAATGATAAATGTTATAAAAGAGAAGATGCACAGCTGAGACAAGAAGTAATGAAAGCAACTTTGGATAGATGGCAAACGATTAAAATTATTGGACTGGTTTCCACCAATAAGGAAAAATTTGGATCTTTGGGCTTTGGTGAGGAAAAAATAATTTTAAAAATTAACGGAAAGGAATTAGAAATTGGGAATATTAGTAGCGACTATTTGGGAACGTTGGTAAAGAAACCAGGCGAGGAAGTAGTATACAAAATTGATGTTATTATTGATAAAAACAATATAAATGACCAAAAATATTGGACAGCTACCGAATAAGTTTGAAGAGATACCAAACTTTGTCGATAAGGCATTTTTAAAATACCAGAATGTGGTTTTGTTTTTTTGTGATGCATTGGGATGGAAATTTTTTAAAAATGGAAAAAAGATTTTGTCTCAATTTCCATCGACAACTGTTGTACACGTAACAAGCATTTTATCTTCATTACCTTTAGGAGAACATGGTATGCCCGAATGGGAATACTACGATAAAGAGGTTGATGATATGATTAAACCGCTTTTGTATTCTTATGCCAAGGATAGAATAAGAAATACCTTAAAATTAGATCCAAAACAAATTTTTGAAAAAGGGAAATGGACAGATAAAATGAAAGATAAAAAAATTACCCCATGGTTAGTTCAAAATAAAGAATATTGTTTTTCAAGTTATACAGAAATTGTTGGTCATGGATTTAATTTAGTACCGATTGTTTCAGATTTAAGAACAGGGTTTAAAGAAATAAATAAAATATTAAAAAATAATCAAAATAATAAAAATTATATTTATTTTTATTATGATCACTTTGACAATAAATTACATCAATATGGCAGTAAATCAAAAATTGTTAAAAATGAATTAAATCATATAAAAAGAAATTTGAAATGGTTTGAAAAGCAAAAAAGTGATTATCGAAAAAATACTTTATTTATCGTAATAGCCGATCATGGACATATTGATATCGATAAAAACAAAACTTTTTATATTAATAATGAAATTCCGGAAATTAACGAAATGATTCGGGAAAATAAAAATGGTAAAAAATTATACATAGGCGGATCATGCCGATGTGCATTTTTGTATATAAAACCTGAATATGTAGAGAAAGCTTTTATTTTGTTAAAAGAAAAGCTTAAAAATATTGCATTGGTAGACAAGTCCGAAAAGATAATAAAACTAAATTGCCATAAAGAAAGAATTGGCAATATTATTATTAGACCTTTATCTAATAATTCTGTTTGGTGGTATAAAAAAGGAATATATGAATTAAGACATAAAAGTTATCACGGAGGGATGAGTAAGGATGAAATGGAAATCCCATTCTTGACACAAGAATTGAAATAATTTAGACTTAATATAATTATGAAAAAGAAAAATAAATCAAATGGCTTTTTGGCTGGAAGTATTATTGGCGCTATCAGCGGTTTCATTGGCGGAGTGTTGGCTGGAGATGAAGTGAAACAAGGGGCTAAGAAAATTTCAAAAAGCAAAACATATAAAAAAATGGTCTCAAAGGCTAAGAAAGCTTTGAGGAAATAAGATCGCTTAATTTTTTTATTGAATTGTCGTCCAAGATAGTGACAGTGGTGTCGTATTTGAATGAGGGTATTTTGGTAACTAAATCTGTTTTGGTAACAACAATTATTTCCGGTTTTTCAATTAAAGCCGAGCTGTAATTGGCCAATTCTTGACGAATAGTTTGGTAGTCTTTTTTTAAATCAGGAGAATCAGCAGCAAGACAATGAACCAACAAATTAGTGCGTTCTATGTGTTTTAAAAATTTTACTCCCAATCCCTTACCATAAGCAGCTCCTTCAATTAATCCAGGAATATCAGCAATAATTTTTCCATTTTTCATAACTCCAAGATTTGGTTCAAGAGTGGTAAATTGATAGTTGGCTGTTTTAGCATGAGCATTAGTTAATTCATTTAAAAGAGTGGATTTACCGGCATTTGGTAAACCTATTAAACCAACTTGAGCAATAAGTTTTAGTTGTAAAAAAAGTTTTTTATAATCGGTTTGATGGCCTTTTTGGGCTTCCTGGGGCTGTTGATTGGTAGCAGAACGAAATTTATAGTTACCTTTACCCCCAGTACCACCACGAGCCATTAATACTTTTTGGCCGCTTTTTAGTAATTCAACACTTGTACCATTGTCATAAGTAGCAATCGTTCCAACAGGAACTTCTAAAATTAAATCTTGTCCGTCTTTGCCAGTGCGTTGGTTTCTCCCTCCCTTTTCACCATTCTCAGCTTCATAGTGTTTCATATGACGAAAACGATTGAGACGGGAAATGTCATCAACGGCAATAAAAAAAACATCACCGCCTTTACCACCATCACCACCATCGGGCCCGCCCTTAGGTCGATTTTTGTCGTGATAAAAATGAACAAAACCATTGCCGCCGTTTCCGGCTTTTATTACTATTTGAATTTCATCGACTAACATGAAAACATTATATCATTAAAATCTCCCTGTCTCTCGGCAAGCTCGAGACATCCCTCTTTGACGAAAGAGGGATTTTTGCCCCCTTTTGTCAAAGGGGGCGGCGACGTGCCGGCAGGCAGGAGCGGGGGATTTTAAATAAGATTAGATTTTGTTTAAAGCGTCGAGATAGTCTTGTTTGGGTCGGAAGCCAATTATTGTTTCTTTTAATTCTCCGTCTTTGAAAATTAAAACAGCGGGAATACTTGAAATGCCATATTTTTCGGCCAAAGCTTGTTCTTCATCGACATTGACTTTCTGGACATTTACTTTATCACCAAGTTCGTTTTTTAATTCTTCAATGATAGGTCCTAACATTTGACAAGGACCACACCAAGGGGCCCAAAAGTCAACTAAAGTAATACCTGTATTAATTATGGTGGTCATTTTATTCTCCTTTAACTAATTTTGCCGAATAAATAATTTTTAAAAAAGTACCATCGGGTGCAGCAATTTGATTGGTATTATTTTCTCTCATATATTGACCGAGATAATCGGAAAGAGAAACTTTAATTTCTTTAATCTGATACTGGAGATCCTTTATTTTGTCCATCAAAGAAACAGCTTCAGGCCGAGCAAGAAATTTCTTTTTGGCGACAGTTTTGACCTTACTGGCTTTTTTAGATTCTTGGTCTGCAAGAGTATATTCTTCATCGTTGGCCATCATGTCAGAAAGCATTTCTTTTAAAGGTTTTAGGTCTTTTTCGAGATTTTGTAAACGAGTATTGTGAGCATTGATTAGATTTTCTAATTCATTCATACTTTAATACTCTAGCAGCTGAGGAAGTCTTGTTCAAGCGCCAAAAAATCGGCAACCGAATTACAAACAATAATTCTACTACGTAATTTTTTGGCATTGGGTAAACCGGAAGCATAAAGAAGAAAATGTTTACGCATAGAATCAAAACGTCTTTCGGGGAAAATATCGCAAAATATTTGAGCATGAAGTGCGGCAGTAGTAAAACGCTCTTTGGGAGTGGGAAGATGGTTATTAAAGACCCAGGGATTGCCCATAGCGGCTCTACCAATCAAAACACCCCAAACGCCGTATTGGCGACAATATTCTTCGCCCATTTTTCGATTTTGAATATCACCGTTGCCAATAATGGGAATTTTGGAAATTTTGGCCACTTTGGAAATTTGTGACCAATCGGCCGTGCCGGAATAGCCTTGTTTCAAAGTACGACCATGAATGATTAAAAAATCTAAACCTTGATCGAGTAAAAAAGGAAACCATTTTTCATCCCCTAATCTAGTTTTGACAGAAACCGTAATTTTGTTCTTAACGGCTTTTTTGACTTCTTTGATAATTTTTTTGGCCAAATCGGGTTTTTCGATTAAAGCGGCGCCGGATCCATGCTGAGTAACAGTTTTAGCGGGACAACCCATATTAATATCAATGCCATCAAAACCAAGATCTAAAATTTTTTGAGCAGCAACAAAAAAACTTGCAGGATCTTTACCGAATAATTGAGCGATTATCGGTCTCTCAATTTCACTATATTTTAGGGTGTTATAAAGTTTTTTGGCACCGTGAGTAATACCTTCGGCAGAAACAAATTCAGTAAAAATTAGATCTGGCTTGGCAATTTGACATTGGACGAGACGAAAAGGTTCGTCAGTGACTCCGTCGAGTGGACTTAGTCCGACTAGAGAATTTTTTGCCGACTTTAGAGCCGAAATGACGTTGTTCATAGACAGATTGTCTAACGTGAGAATTGTTTGGTGAACGAGTAATAACAGATTTTTCTGGTTTTTGTGATTTTTTGGCATTGGGACCCAAGGCTGGATCATCTTTGGCAAAATCAACAATTATTTTTAATTCACCAAGACGCCAATTATGATATTTTTCTTTGGCCCGTAAAGCATCTTCTTCCAATTCGAACTGGACATAACCCATACCACGACTTCGACCCCAAGGATTTTTGATAATTCTAACGTCAATAACCTTGCCTTCGGTGACAAATAATTTTAATAATTCACTTTCGGTGTAATTATAAGGTAAGCTACCAACAAAAAGTCTATTCTTTAATGTCATAAAATTCTGTTTTGCCTTCTATATTGGTAAATCTGAAAGCTAAATCGGGGGTTAAATTTTTGTCTATTTCAAAGACAAGAGCAGTGTTTACCCATTGATCGTGATCAAGGGTAATTTTGTCCAACTCAAATAATTTTTTGTAGGCAGTGTATGCAGTAGAAAAATAATTAGTTTCGGTAAATGATTCATTCTTGCTTTTATCTATTAAAACAAACTGGGGCGAAGGTTTATCGCCAATTTGGTTAAAAGTAGAAGGCATACCTTTGTTTTGAGTATTGCCTTGAATAGCAATTTCGACCAAAATTAATTTCTTACCTTCCTCGGCAGTGCGACTGTCAACATCGGCAATTTCTTTGATTGATTTGGCTTTAAAAGTGGCTTTGCCTTGACCATCCGGATCATATGTTTTAAAAATAATTGAAAAATCCTGATTTTGATTTATGTTTTTGCTGATTTCAATTTTTTCTTTGGCTAGTTTATCGGTATATTGGGATATATCTTCTACTTGTGTTTCGTCGTTGCCAAAATCGGTAAAATTTTCAGTTTTGGTTTTTTTGCTTCCACAACCGAATAAAAATAAGGAACAAAAGACAATAATTAGTGCTTTCATATAGTTATATTATAATTGATTTATGTTAAATTACGAAAAGTTAATAGTGGGAGAGATGAAAACTAATTGTTATTTGGTATGGGACAAAGATAAAAATGTAGTTATAATCGATCCGGGAGATGAGGCTGAGTTTATATCTGACGAGATAGAAAATAGACATTTAAAACCGATAGGGATTTTGCTGACTCATAGACATCCGGACCATACTAGGGCGGTTTTGCCATTAAAGTTGATTTATAAGATTTCAATTTTAAATCCCTCTCCCCGCCGAGGCGGGGTTTCTCCCTTTGACAAAAGGGAGACTAAAATCTTTGATTTTCAAGTTATCAGAACACCTGGGCACACTACTGATAGTGTTTGTTTTTACTCTCCCCTACTAGGGGTGGTGTTTACGGGGGATACCTTGTTTAAAGATTTGCCGACTAGAAACGAGGATTTGGAAAGTATAAAAAAACTTTTGGAATTGCCAGAAGAAACGATAGTTTTGGCTGGGCATGACGAGGATACGACGATTGGGGCGGAAAAACGAAGATATTAGTTCTTAAGGCTTTCGATGGTTTCGTCGAAGTTTTTGTCGTTATCTCTTTTGATGCTTTCCAATAGTTCAACTACCAATTCACCGATATATTTTTCAATTTCGGCGGCTTGCTCGGGAGTAAGTTTTAGATCTGAGGCTAATTCGTTGATGGTTTTCATATGTAGCATTATTTTAGCACAATTTAATGGTAAAATATGCCATATTGCCCGATAGTCTAGTGGTAGGACGCTTCGCTCTGAACGAAGAAACTGTGGTTCGAATCCATGTCGGGCAACAAATGATATAATGCTAGATATGAAAAGAGAAAGTGATTTTAAGTTATTGCCTATATTACTAGTTATTTTTGGAATATTATTAAGACTTTTGCCACATAAAGTTAATTTCGCCCCTATTGGTGCAATTGCTTTATTTTCCGGAGTATATTTACCTAAAAGATGGAATTTTATCATCCCCTTGTTGGCTCTTTTAATCAGCGATTACTTTTTGAAATTTTATGGTACTTTAATGTTTTTTACCTATGGTTCCTATGTTTTGATGACACTTTTAGGGCAAATTTATAAAAAATATAGAATTGATATGCCAATTGTAGGTTCAATATTGTTTTTTATTATTAGTAACTTTGGTTTTTGGGTAGTTTACGGCGGAGGTTTTATTAGTACTTATATAATGGCAATTCCATTTTTTAAGACAACTTTAGTGAGTGATTTTGTCTATACAAGCGGATTATTTTTGAGTTATGAGATAATAAAATATGTGGTCAAAGCTATTAAGCGTGATAGCCTTGTGGTTTCTTGGCTTGTTTAATTTAAAACAACACCAGCAAATAGTCACACCAAAGGCAAATATAGTTTACGAGGAAGTTGAGCAAATAGTTACACCGAGTATAAAAAGGGAAAAAATAATTTCGGTAATGCCAACAGTAATAGTTAAACCAACAAAAATTGCCGATACTGCTCCCTGGGGAGTAGCACGACAAATTGATGAACATACCTGGACAATGAAAATCCAAATGGACGAAAAAATGGGAACACCAGCCGAAGTTTTGGAGGCTTTGAATAATTATCGAAAAGTCCATGGATCAGGCCCTGTGACAATGGATGAAAAATTAAACAATTATGCCATGGAACGGGCAAAATATTTTACTAGTAGAAATGGTGTTGATGGCCATAAAGGGTTTGAAGAAAAATTAAGTACTACAGCTGGTTTTAAAGATTTAGGTTTTTGGGCTTTAGGAGAAAATGCTTCTTACGGATATAGGCTTGAGGCAGTACATTTAATCGAATGGATGTATGCCAGTGATGAGGGACATGATAAAAACCAACTGGAACCAAGATGGACTCATGTGGGAATAGGAATTGATGGGGTGGCAACGGCAATCATTTTTGCCAAAGATAAGATATAATACAGTATGAATTTATACGGATTTGTCCTAGGAACTAATCATTCACTATGTAAAGTGGAGATATGTAGTGTTTTGGAACAAAAAGAAATTGATTTTAAAATAATTGCTTCTTCTGAGGAAATATTAATTATCGAGGCGGAAGAAGTACCGGAAATAGATGTTTTTGGCAGTACGGCCAAATTGGTAAAATTTTATAAGGATTTAAACGAAATAGTTTGTGAAATTCCATCAAAAAGTAAGAGTGTAACTTATGGAATAAGTGTTTACAATGGCGGCGGCAAATTTAAACAATTAAATCAGTTATGGTATGATGCCCCTAGAATTGCCCGAGAATTTAGGGATATAATGCGTGAATATCGGATTAAGGGTGGATTCTTGCCTTTAAAGGATAGAATTTTATCAACTGTTTCGGTAAATGAAAATTTAATCAAGGAAGAAGGTTTTGAATTGATTTTAGCATCTGGAAAAGATCAAACTTTTATTGGTAAAACGATGGAAGTACAACATTACGAAGAATATTCAAAAAGGGATTATGGCCGTCCGGAAAGAGACGATAAGTCTGGAATGGTACCACCAAAGATTGCCAAAATGATGATTAATTTGGCTAAAATACCAAAAGAAACTGCTATTTTGGATCCATTTTGTGGTAGTGGCACTTTTTTACAGGAAGAAATTTTGTTGGGTTTTGAAAATGTTGCTGGTAGTGATTTGGATATCAGGGCAGTAGAAAAAAGCAAGAAGAATTTGGAGTGGCAATTTGGAGATAAAAAAATAAATATTCGGAGTATCGATGCTTTGGATTTGGCAAAATATTACAAAGAAATAGGAGCAATAATATCGGAACCTTTTTTGGGATCGCCAAGATTGAGAGTAATGCGAAGAGATCAAGTTTTTAAAGAAAGAGAAAATTTGGAAAAATTTTATGAAAAAATATTTGAAGAATTTTATAAGGTATTAAATACTGACGGAAAGATAGTCTTTATTTTGCCAGTTATCAGATACAAAAATGAGTTTTTGTATTTGGATATTTTGGATAAAATTGAAAAAATTGGTTTTAAAAGATTGAATTATTGTGAGAAACAAAAAGAATTAGGATTAAACTTGACAGACAGAGGGACAATAGTCTACTATAGGCCAGGGCAGACAGTTTCAAGAGAAATTGTTATTTTTAATAAAATTTAATATCTATATGTCTAAATTGATTGATCAAGAGAAAGAACCAAGTTTGTTTGATTTAATTGAAAAAGCAGATGGTGGTATAAATAATAAATTTGAGGAAAATGGTTATATAGAGCTACCAAATGAAGTAGATATAACCAATTTTTTATCTAAATTGATCGAAAATAAAGATGAGATTAGGATACAAAACTGGGGAGACTGGGGAATAAATGATATTGATACTGACGATTACGGAAAGGAAAAAAAGAGTGGTATTTTGATGCCGACAATAAAATTAGAAAAAGAAAATTTTAATTTATACTTGGGAATTACCGGTGGAATAGGTTGCAAAGAACTACACTACCATTTTGAGAAAAAATAATTATTTTTTCTTTTTCCAAATAAAGTGATTGGCCATGAGCCAGTTGTATGGGAGAACCAAACAGGGAACGGTAAAAAATAAAATTATTTGGCGGTATTGAGGGCCAAATGTTTTTACTCCCAACCAGCCTACAGTCGATTGAATAATCAAAGCTCCAGATGAAGTGGTATTAAAGTGTAAAAATTTAATAAATAATTTTTTGGTATTGATCTGATCTTCTTTAAATGTCCACAAATTGTTTAGAGTAAAATTGGCGATAATGGCACATTCTGTGGAAAATATCCAGGACCATAGTTCCGGCCATTGGAGTTTTACTCTAAATATTTGGAGTAAAATCGCATTAACAAGATAGCCGGTAAAGCCAACGGTACCAAATTTTAAGAATTTTTGGGTATCTTTGTCATACCAACGGAGCAAAAAAGCAACTCGTAGAGCTTCTATTGGGGCAGCAGCTTCAATTTTTGATTCACCGGCATCTCGCACATGAAATTCAAGAGGAATTTCTTTAAATTTCGCTCCCATTTGAAGTGTTTCGTACAATAATTGAAATTTGTAATAGAAACTTTTGGTAAGTAAACGACTCCCTTTCCAATCTAAATTCATTTTGTCAATAAAACCTTTAACGCGAGTTACTTTTAAGCCAGTAGTAGGGTCGGTTACTTTAAAAAATTTTTTGAAAGGAAAAAACATGATAAAACGGGCAAGAAAACCGCCGACTTCGGAAAAGAAAACACGTTTCAATCCCCAACCTTTGGGATTGGAACCGCCCTTAATTTTGCGGGAGCCAATGACATAATCATAGCCATCATCCATGGCTTTAAGCATAACGGGAATAGTCTCCGGGGGGTGCTGAAAATCACCATCAAATTCAAAAACAAAATCAGCCTTTAGTTCTTCGAGAGCATATTTAAAACCCTTTAGATAAGCGGCACCAATGCCGTCTTTGCTGGTTTCGGTGTATAAATAAGTGTTTTTGTATTTTTTGGATAGTGTGTCGACAAGTTTTCCAGTACCATCGGGTGAATTACCATCAACAACAAGGATTTTCATCTGCCACTTTGGGTCGAGTCCGGGAAATGTCTTGGTGTTTAAATATTCAATCATTTTGCCGATATTGTCGACTTCATTATAGGTAGGGATAACGACAACGGCGGTTTGCTGTTTTGGCTTCATATGAGATAATCATATCATGAGAATTGACATTGTAACGCTTTTTCCTGCAATGTTTGAATCCCCGTTTTCGGGGAGTATTTTGAAGCGGGCAATTGATAGAAAATTAATAGAAATTAAAATTCATAACTTGAGAGATTGGGCAGAGGATAATTACAAAACGGTGGACGATAAACCGTTTGGAGGTGGAGTGGGAATGTTATTAAAAGTAGACGTAGTAGGTAGATGTTTAGAAAATATGAAAGGGCGAAAGATTTTGATGAGTGCACGAGGTAAAAGATTTACTCAGGAAAAAGCAGAAGAATTGGCAAAAATAGAAAATTTGGTTTTTATCTGTGGACATTATGAAGGAGTAGACCAGCGAATTGCCGATCATTTGGTTGACGAAGAGATTTCGATTGGTGATTTTGTGACAACCGGTGGTGAACTACCAGCAATGACAATAATTGACAGCATTGTGAGATTGTTGCCTGGAGTTTTGGGAAAAGATGAATCAAGTGAAGAAGAAAGTTTTTCTAAAAAACTTGATAGAAAAATAGAATATCCACAGTATACTAGACCAGCAGAATATAAGGGCTGGAAAGTGCCTGAAGAATTACTTTCTGGAGATCCGAAGTTGATTGATAAATTTAAAAAGAAAAATTCCTAAAATTATTCCAACTAAATCAAATAAGGTATCGGTAAATTTGCTGCCTCGACCCGGAATAAAAGATTGATGTATTTCATCGCTTAATGCGTATATATAGGCAATAATCAAAGTTATTGGTAAATTTGATAAAGCATAATATAGCAAAATACCCAAAATTCCATATTCGATAAGATGAATCGATTTAAAAAAGAGAAATTGAAAATCACGAGAAACCGGAACAGACGAGGTAGATTGCGAAGAAAAATAAAAAATTACTCCCATCCAAATTATTGCCGGAATAAAGCGTATTATTTTTTTCATAATTTAATTATAACTGCTTGGCAATAACAATATAGCGCTTGAGAGTAGTACCAGGAGGCCAACAAGTCATCAAGGTCAATTGTTTTTCTTTAGTTTGATTGTTTAAATATGATATTTCATCACTGGAAATTATTTTTATGCCTTGAACCGAATAAATATATTTCTGGGACTGATGATAGAGGATAATTTCGTCACCAATTTTGAGTTTGTTGATTAAATAAAAAATGGCGTTAAATTGATTAGCATGATACCAATTACCGGCTGAATGGGCAAAAATGAAAGTATTGCCATTTTGACCGGGCAAAGCTGTACCCTTCGCATGGGCGACTCCCCGACTGAGAGCCAATTGATAAATTTGGGAATTAAAAGGATCGACATCTTTAATAATCTTGGCATTAGCATTGATCTTGGGAATGATAATGGAAAAATCAGGGTCAATTGGTTGAGTTTCAACTGTAACTTGGTCTTTTTGTCTAAAATGATAAGATATTTCCGCTTTGACTACCGGAAAAAAAATTAAAATAGGAATAAGTAAGGCGAGAAAAATTAAACCAAGACCGATTAAAAGAAAACGATGTCGAAAAATATTATTTTCTTTTGGAGTTTTTGGATTTCTTTTCTTTTTTGACAAAGCCATAAATAATTATACCCAAAAGCAAGAGAACTATTGGAACAAAAAAGTATTTATAGCGAGCCAGGAAAGAGGTAACTTTTTGTAAAATATTTTTCTTGGTATCAACATCATTGAAATCTTCTTCGTCTGTTTTTGATGGGCTATCTTTGGCGACGAGAATAGCTCCGGCGGTAGTTTCTTCAACAATTTTGGTAGTATAAATATTGATGTAATCACCGGTTAAATCACTACCATTGTTGGCGTCATCAAAGGCTCGAATGGCATAGTAAAAAGTCTTATTGCAGTCAGGTACATTGACATCGGTAAATGTTCCTTTTTGGCCAGGACTGATACCAACTTGACCAATTTTTGATCCTTCATCGGCAATGAAACTAGTTAAATCAGAACGATAAATAGCAATTTTAGTTGTTTTACCATCGTTGCTAGCTTTGAAACTAAGACGATGACGACAAGGGCCTTCGTCTTCTTTGACATAATCACTGGGAGTGCCGGGTTTGGAGTTATTAAAATCAACAGATACGGTTTCACTGCGATAGGATTCTCCGTTGGCTGAAGCAATAGCATAAAAAGAATAAGTGTTGCCACTTTCTGAAAGAGGAGATAAGTGAAGATCACATTCGCCTGAATTGCCGCCTGCTTTAATGTTGATATCAGAACCAATTTGAATTTCGTCGTGGTTGGGATTTATTTTAAAACATTTAACAGTAAGGGATCGATTGAGAGTATCGAGAACAGTAAAACTTAGACTAAAATTATCCCTATTTGTAGGTGATATAGGTGTTTCTATATTTATAAAAATATTTTCACTTTGAGCAGCAAAAATATTTTTTGAAGGAAAAAGCAAGAATAAATTAAAAATGAAAATAATGATTAAAGTTTTCATAATATTTTTTTCTTTTTTTAGAAATCCAACACCTAAAAGAAATAAAAGGCCAGAAATTATTAACCAAATAGTGGCAGAACCGGTAGCCGGTAGCTGTCTTTTAATTTCTTTAATTTCTTCTTTGATAATACTGACATTTTTGCTATCTGGAGTATGATCAAGTTTCACCTGAGTACCAACAAAAGTTGACGATAAGAATCCAGGATTTATGGCAGCGGCTAATATTTTATCCTTACTGGAAAGGGTACAATTTTCGCTTTTTTCACAACCATAAGCCCAAGCAATATCTTTGTAAATACCAGGGTCAACAGAATTATCGATGGTGGCAGTGTAAGTTAAGGTGACAAGATCATCTTTTTGAAGATCACCAAGATACCAAGTACCGGGCGAAGAATATGAGGGTTCTACAATATTTCTGGGAATACCATTGACCAGAACTTTATAACTACCGGTTTTGTAAGTAAAACCGTAAGGGGGTAAATCGATGACAGTCACGTCTTTTATATCGTTTTGTTTAAGACTGAGAGTGATAGTATATTCAACTTCGGCTCCAACAGTTTGAGCGGTGGGCCAACGATTGTTGGTTTTGGAAATGCTTAATTCCGGTGGAATACGCCAATTGGTGAAACTAATTGATTTTGATTGACCACTAGTCACGGTGACCGAGACATCATTAGTAGATTTTAATTGATAACCAGAATCAATATCTATTTCAGAAAAAGTATACGTGCCGGGATTGACGGTGAAGGTGACTGGAGATAATTCAGAAAAACTGGTTTGACCTAAACCGGTTGAAGAAACGGTAAAAAGACTATTGTCTTCAATTTCTCCACCCTGACTATCAAGGACATCTTTATTGACGGTTATTGTGGCTTTTTGATAATTGCCGACATAACAGGTTTTTGTTTTACCTGGTTCTACTGTAAATTCATGGGTATAAAGAGAGCTTTTGTCTCTACTAATATAAGCCGCTGAAGAAGTGGCTCCAGTACCAGAGTTGTTTCTACAAACGATACCGGAAACACCCATAACGTCGCACCAGTTACCCCAATTCCATTGAATTGAACCTCTATTATAAAATAAATGACAATTGTTAAATTGAGTACAGGGCTTTTGATCACCGTAAGAAACAACTTGGTCGTATCCATTAATTTCACAGGCCCATTGAGCACAGGTGGCGGCATCGCCACAATCATTCCAGCCTTGACACCATCCGTGGTGGCCATAAGCTTCACCCTCAGCAGTAATCATGACCCCAGAAGTGTCTTCACAATAAATTCCCGACTGGTACCAATCATCTTTCATGGTTTCGGATAAATTGTAATCGGTCGGCTCTAATTTAAATTGACT
>CAZSCX010000003.1:37172-38747 GCA_964605545.1 uncultured Gammaproteobacteria bacterium | reverse complement strand
AAGGGGAAAGCCCCCGCAACGGCGGGGGAAGGGGATTTTAATGGAAAAATTTAGCTTTAAGTCACTTTTAACCATTATCGTTGTCCTCCTTATCGGCATCGTCGGCCTCTTGCGCATTCAACAATCAGCCAAAAAAGTTTCAGCCTGGTTCAACGATTCATGGCAGTACCGTAAAGTCATTACTGTTGGTTATACCGGCGCCACTACCCTAACAGATTTTCAAGTTTCAGTAGATATCGGCACTTCGGCTCTTATAGCCGCCGGCAAAATGCAATCAGATTGTGACGATATCCGTTTTACCGATCAAAATGGAAAATTACTTAATCATTGGATAGAGGAAAACAATCCCGGCTGTAATCAGACTACTGATACAAAAATTTGGGTAAAAATGCCAAAAGTAAACACTACTGGTACCAAAATATACCTATATTACGGCAATTCCACCGCCACAAGTATATCGGATGTTTCTAAAGCTTTCGGGCCATTACAAAAATTATCTCTCGGGGCAACATATAGTGTTGCTTCTGCACCACATGTTTCCTATCCCGATACTGGAGGAACTCAGTTAACCAATGGTTCTACACGTGAACAACTTTATCAAACTACTGAAGCAACAGTAGGTTGGAGCACCACCAATCCCGAGATAATTGTAAATTTACCCAAAAAGTCAGTTCTTTCATATTTTAAAGTTTATGCCGGAGGAGGGGGAGCAGGTGGTATTAATATACCTACTTTTGCAACAATTCAGTCATCTATCGATAATTCTACTTATGCAACTGTTGGGACAGGTAGTTCATATTCAAATACTGAACAATGGATTACTATTAATGCCACCAATGACACTTATTCAAAATATACTAAATTTATTTTTGGAAGAAACGGCTGGGTTATGCTTGGAGAACTAGAAATTTATGGTTATCCTGGTGCAAATATAATTTCATCAGAACCGATACATAGTATTTCTACCGAAGAACAATCCCCCGCCCCCATCGCTTATTGGAAATTTGACGAAGGCGTGGGGACAACAATTTACGACAGTTCATCAAATCAAAATCATGGAGCCTTTGGTGCTGGTTCCACTGCTCCAAGTTGGTTAACTTCAGAAAATTGTATTGCTGGTAGTTGTTTATCTTTTAACGGGACTTCTAATTTTTTAGTTTTACCATCAGTTACCGGTGCCAAATCAATTTCTATGTGGGCATATTTAAATTCTGGCCAATCTAGTAGCCGTTATCTTTTTGATGCCAGAACTGGATTAACTAATGGCTATGTTTATACGGCAGCAGTGGGAGCTGCTTGGTCAAAAATGTATGTTAATGGTATAGAAACAGCCAAAAATTGGAGTAGTATACCTCAAGATCAATGGGTTCATTTATATTTTGAAGCTAGTTCAAACTTCACTGACAATATTAATCTTATGTCACGATACAGTAATACTGAGTTGAAATCAGGAAAACTTGATGACGTAAAACTTTACGCCTATGCCCGTACCGCTACTCAAATCAAACAAGACTACAACGCCGGCAAAGCAAATATTGCGGCTGCCCAAGGTGGAAATGTCAACATCGGCGGCAC
>CAZSCX010000003.1:0-37072 GCA_964605545.1 uncultured Gammaproteobacteria bacterium | reverse complement strand
AGTAATAATGGTGTATTAGGCGCTGGAAACGCCGCCCCAATTTGGGCTCAAGGAAAAATTGGAAAAAGTATGAAATTTGATGGTACTGACGACTATGTCAAAATAAATAATCCCTCTAGTTTAAATTTCACAGAAAACGACTCAGTATCTTATTCATTTTGGATTAAACCTTTTTCATTTAATAATAAATCTTTTCCTACTATTTATAATCGTGGCGACCAATCCTCAACTGTAGGTTATTCTTGGATACATTTTATGAATGGAAGTAACAATATTAGTTATCATTATACTAATGGTTCTGGATATACTATTCTAACCCTAGGAACAAGTTTACCTATAAATCAATGGACACATGTCAGTATTAATCATAATTTAGGTACAAAAACAGTTAATACTTTTGTAAATGGACAACTAAAGGATACCGATACTTATGTTAATACTGCCGTCGGTGTATCCACTGGCGATTCATATATTGGTATATATCAAGCATCTTCTGCAAATTTTCCATTTAATGGGCTTATTGATAATTTTCGTATCTACAACTATGCCCGGACACCGGCACAAATTGCATATGATTACAACAAGGGTGCACCAATTGCCCATTGGAAAATGGACGAATGTGAAGGCAATATTGTCCACGATGCCAGCGGTCTAGGCAACACCGGTACTATTACTATTGGCGCCGGCGGCTCCCAAGTCTCCCTCGGCACCTGCGGTGCCGGTGATACCACCGCCTGGAGCAACGGCTCCACCGGCAAAATAAACTCCGCCATGAGTTTCGACGGAACAGATGATTTCGCTTATGCTTCTTCGACTAATCTTCTCAATTTAATTGGATCTGCATACTCTATATCACTTTGGGTAAAAGACGATACTCCATCATCAGTATTAAATAGTGTATATCATAGAATTGTCTCTTTTGCCAATGGTACAACAAATATTCAACTGGGATTGGGGAATGAAACTTCAGGTGGTGGAGATAGAATATTTTATATTCAAGAAGCTGGAAATGGTGCAGTTAAACAAGTAACTAGTGGAAATGCTTCTTCTGGCTGGCACCATGTAACAGCAACAAGTAATGGATCAGGTTCTTGGAATATATATTTAGATGGTGTTTTATCTAATAATGGAACTACCATGAGTAGTAGTTCAACTCCCTATGTGACCAACACAGGATATATTTATATTGGACAAAGAGGAAATGGTGGTTATACTAACGGTCTAGTCGATGATGTACGGATTTATAATTATGCCCTAACTAGCGAACAGGTCAAACAGGTCTACAACGGCGGGGCAGTGAACTTTAGATAAATCTTGACTTCGTATTTTATTCGGTTTACATTTATTTATGACAACAATCAAATATTTTATTGATCATCGAGGACAAAGCCCAGTTACCGATTTTCTTGATAATAATATACAAGTTAAAAATAAGGCATTAATTATTATTAATAATATAAAAAATTACGGTCTAATTTCTGTAATTCCAAATATCAAAAGATTAACAAAATTACCATTATGGGAAATAAGAATTATGGGCAAAAACAGTTCTCGAATATTATTCGCCACCAAAAAAGATGATTTGGTAATTCTACTACATGCATTCAAGAAGAAATCAATGAAAACTCCTCTCAAAGAAATAAAAATTGCTTTAAAAAGACTTAATCAACTCCCTTGACAATTATATCCTAAAAGATATAATACAACTATGAATACCAAAAATAAAAAAGCAAAATTAGGTTCTTTTGATAAATATTTTAGAGAAAGTTTAAAAGATCCTGAATTCAAAAAAATCTGGGATGAGTCACGTGTTGAACGCGAACTGTCCAAATCAATTATTAAACAAAGAATTGAAAAGAAAATTTCTCAACAAGAATTAGCCAAACGCGCCAATACCACTCAAGCTGTAATTTCTCGGCTAGAAAACACCGAATTTAATCCCTCTATCGATCTTCTCAAACGTATCGCTTCTGGTCTTGGTACAAAACTGAGTATTACTATGTAATTAAAATTAGGCCCCCTTCTGTCGAAGGGGGCAGTCAGCCTAGGCTGACGGGGGATTTGAAGAAGGAGATTTAAATAGAAAATTTGTGTTAACATAATTACATGTTAACCAAGGTTCTCTCCGTCGCCAATTATGGTCTCAAAGCCGTTGATATCGACGTCGAAGTCAACATTGCTCACAAAGGTTTTCCGGGAATTGGTATTGTCGGTCTGGTTTCCAAAACTGCCGAGGAAACAAAAGAAAGAGTCAAAACCGCCATCATCAATTCCGATATTGATTTTCCTCAAGCCAAAATTACCATCAATTTAGCTCCGGCCGATTTACCAAAAATCGGTGCTTGTTACGATTTACCCATAGCAGTCGGAATTTTAGCCTGTATGGGTGAAATAATTTTGCCCAAAGAAAAAAGTTATTTTTATGGTGAATTATCTCTGGATGGCAGTCTTCGTCATACCAAAGGTGTCTTTTTGTTAGCTCTTCAAGCCAAAGAAATGGGTATCAAAAATATTTTTGTCCCCCGTCTTTGTGCCGCCGAAGCCGCCGTTATCGGCGATGTCAATGTTTATCCTCTCGATAATTTAAATTCTCTTATTCGTCATCTAAAAAAAGATAAATTAATCGAACCATTAAAAGTAATTAGCACCGAAGAACTTTTGGATGATATTCATCCGGAATTTGATTTTTCCGAAATTCTTGGTCAAGACCAAGCCAAGAGAGCTCTGGAAATTACCGCCGCCGGCGGTCACAATTTATTTATGATGGGTAGTCCCGGTGCCGGCAAAACCATGTTGTCCCGGGCTATTCCCGGTATTTTGCCAAATTTAACCGAAAAAGAAAGCCTGGAAGTTACCAAAATATTTTCCGTCACCGGCAATATCCCCGCCGGTTCTTCTCTGGTTAGATTACGCCCTTTCCGTAGCCCTCATCATACCGTTTCTGCTGTCGCTCTAATCGGCGGCGGCACCAACCCTCATCCAGGTGAAGTTTCTCTATCACATCGTGGTGTTTTATTTTTGGACGAATTTCCCGAGTTTAACCGGTCTTGTCTTGAAGCCCTTCGTCAACCTCTCGAAGATGGTCACGTTACTATTTCCCGTGCCAATGGTAGTGTCGATTTTCCCGCCCAATTTATTTTGGTTGCCGCCGCCAATCCTTGCCCTTGTGGCTATCTTGGCGATCCCAAAAAAGAATGTAAATGTTCCGCTCACCAAATAATTAATTATCAAAAGAAATTATCCGGACCGATTATGGACAGAATCGATTTACATTTAAATGTTCCCTCGGTTGATGTCAACAAACTAATGCTTGGTGAAAACAAAACGACAGGGGAATCCTCCGAAATTATCAAAAAAAGAGTCATCGCCGCCCGCAATATTCAATCTGCTCGTTTCAAAAAACTAGCTCATATTCATACCAATTCCGATATGAAAAATTTTCATCTCAAAGAATTCGCCAAATTATCCGATTCTGCCAATTTACTCCTTAAACAAGCCGTCAACAAATATGCCCTATCTGCCCGCACTTATTTCCGCTTAATCAAAGTCGCCAGGACTATTGCCGATCTCGCTGGAAGCGAAATCATTACCGATGCCCATATTGCCGAATCGTTACAATATCGCGTCCGCAGTGAATAATGATCTTTTATTTTCTTCTTTTAATCTTTAGCCGTTTTTATAATTTAGGCATTAGCAGTCGTTTTATTTGGGACGAATCCAGTGATTTGGTAAGAATGTCTGAATTATACCTTCATCCAAAATTAACCCTAATTGGCCCCATGTCTCAAGACGGAGTCAAAATATTTTCTTCTCTCACTTATTATTTAACCCTTCCTTTTGTTGCCATTTTTAAATTTAGTCCAGTTAGCAGTGCCTATGCTACGGCATTTTTTGGTGTATTAACTATATTGATTCTATTTATTGCCCTCAAAAAACTAAAAATTAACAAGACCACTCTAACTTTGTCACTCATATTATTTCTGATTAGTTTTCCTCTTTTAGAATCTTCCCGCTGGGCCTGGAATCCTCATTTTATTCCCTTTTGGCAATCACTTGCCGTCTTAATTTTTACTTTTAATTTACCACTATTAAATCTATTGTCCGGTCTTTTTATGGGGGCCACCATCCACCATCATTGGTATGCTGTTTTTTCAAGTCTAGGAATCGGTTTTAAAAAAATATATTATTACTTGGGTATTTTTATTGCCATTTTACCTTTTATTGTTTTTGATCTAACTCATCCTCCTGGTTTATTTTTAAGTCGAGCCCTATTCTTTAGCCCCATTTCACCCACCAATCATTCTTTCAATTTGGCCGTAATTTACAAAATACCCCTACATTTTTTTAGCTACCTTTCAGGTAATAATCAGATATTTGGTTTTATTCTTTTAATTTTATCTTTATTTTTAATAATCAAAAACAAAAAGAAAATTAATTTTACATATTTATTTCCTGTAATTTTTCAACTACTCGGCCTAATGCTAATAAAAGGTGAAATTTTTACTCATTATTTATTACCCGCCGTTCTTTTCTTTTACCTTTTTACCATCATCAACGCCAATAAAATTAAGATATTTAATCTTCTTTTAATTTGTCTTATTTTAAGTAACATTTTCTCTTTAAAAAAGATATTTTTTCAAAATGACTGGAGCACCAATATTAATGCAATAAATGAGATAACAAATATTATTGAATCTCAATCAAAACAGGATAAGGCAAAATTCAATATTGCTGTCCTTGCCAGTCCCGATCCCAATACCAAAGGCCAAAGATTTCGCGACTTACTTCGTTTAAGAAAAATTGATACTGCTTCCGATCATGATTATCAAAATATTGATCAAGTATTTTTCTTAAGCTATGCCTCTTGGGACAAATTAATTCAAGATCCGTCCTATGAAATAAATAATTTTAGAAATTCAAAACCAATCTCAACTTGGCCTATCAAAAATTCTTCCTGGATACTCTATAAAGTTCAAAAAAATTAACTGCAAAAAAACTTACCGTTTAATTCGCCAATATAATCTTTCATTGTCATCATCGATAATTTTACCGATAGATCAGCCACCCCAATCTTTAGTTTTCGGCTAATTTCGTCAATTGATAATTCTTCATCCTTTAATAAAGTCAAAATTTCTTCTTCGATTTTATCCAAATTTACAAACATTTTTTCCTGATTAATAATTGATTTGGTATCCAAAATATCCCCAATCTCGGTCACCATTTTTGCCAAATTATTTTTGATCAAAAAATTTGTTCCTTCCGATACCGATGAAGTAATTGGTCCGGGGATGGCAAAAACTTTTTTGCCCATCTGTCGTCCCAAATTTGCCGTAATCAAACTTCCTGATTTTATTCCGGCTTCAATTACCAAAATTCCAATTGTCGATAATTTTGCCACTGTTTTATTTCGCTGAGGAAAACTCCACAATGTTGGTTTAAAATCATCCGGAAATTCCGACATGATCAATCCACCCTTATCTATAATTTCTTTGTATAATTTTTCATTTTCCGGGGGATAAATATGATTTAAACCACTACCCAAAACGGCAATTGTTTTTCCTCCCAATTCCAAACATTTTTTATGTGCCGCCGTATCCATTCCATACATAAAACCGGAAATAATTGTAATATTATTAGCTACCAAATCGGGCATTAATCTATCCAAAACATTTTCGCCATACCTTGTCATTCTTCTCGACCCCACTACCGCCAATGTTTTTTCAAATAATTTTTCGTTCAAAATACCGCGGTAATTAAGATTCTTGTATGTTGTCATAATATTTCAAAGATAATACATTGTAATCACCATCGGCTACAATACACACTGCGTCAATTCTTTGTTGGGGATATTTTCTTCTCATTTTTTCGTTATTTAGCAACCACATTTCCGCTACCCTTTTAATCTGCCAAATTTTCCCCTTAGAAATCATTTCCTCAGGTGTTCCAAACCGGTCTCCGACTTTTAATTTCACCTCTACAAACACCAACCAATTATTGTGCAGGGCAATTAAATCAATTTCTCCCATATCAATACTATAGTTTTGCTCAATAATTTCAAATCCTTTTTCCAATAAAAATTTTTTGGCAATTTCCTCTCCCACTCTGCCTTTTTTAAAATTTTGTGTTTTCATTTCAAATACTCCTTCATTTTCAAATCCCCCGTCCGCCTAGGCGGACTGCCCCCTTTGACAAAAGGGGGCCAAAAACCAATAATTCTCTTTCTTTAATCATTTTTTCTAGACTATTCTTTACTAAATTTAATTTATTTACAACTTCATCGTTTGTAAATCTTATTGTTTTAATATTATAATTATTTAACAAATCATCCCTTTCTTTATCTAAATAATGCTTATTTTTATGTGAATCACCGTCTATTTCAATTGCCAACATAAGTCTGGGACAATAAAAATCAAGAATATATTTATTGATTGGTTTTTGTCTTAAAAATCGATATTGACATCTATCTCCTTGTAAAATTAATTTCCAAAATATTTTTTCTGCATTTGTAGGCTTTTTTCTATATTCTCTTGCCATTGATCTTAATTCGTCCAAATACCTCAAATTACCATTTTTTGTTCTACCATTTTCATCAGCCAAATATTTATAATACATCATTAAATGTATTGTATTTCACCCCCTTTTGTCAAAGGGGGTCATCAGCCCAGGCTGATGGGGGGATTTAAAACATCAAAGGGGGTCCCCGCCACTGCGGGATGGGGGGATTTGGTAAATCAATATGGTTTGTTATTATCTTAGGCTGATTGGGAGATTTAAATCATCGAACCAAACAAAACCCAAACAAATTTTGTTATAATAAACATTGTGCTTGATTCAATTAAAGTCAAAGGAGCCAGAGAAAACAATCTCAAAAATGTTTCCTTTGAAATTTCAAAAAATAAATTATCCGTTTTTACCGGAGTTTCTGGCTCCGGCAAATCTTCTATGGCTTTCGACACTCTTTTTGCCGAAGGCCAGCGTCGTTATGTCGAATCACTGTCAAGTTATGCCCGCCAATTTTTGGGTAATATGAAGCGTCCTGATGTCGATTTAATCGAAGGTTTGTCACCCTCCATTGCTATTAATCAAAAAGCCATTTCTCACAATCCTCGATCAACTGTTGGTACTGTTACTGAAATTTATGATTATCTCCGTTTACTTTTTGCCCGTGTTGGTCATCCTCATTGTCCAAAATGTGGCCGGATTGTCAAACCTCAAACTAGCAAACAGATTGTTACCCAGATCTTGGAAATTGCCTCTCAAAACATTGTCGGTTCCTCTTTTTTTGAATTTAGACTTTTGGCTCCTGTAATTGCTAATAAAAAAGGGGATTTTAAAGGATTAATCGAAAATTTAAGACGTCAAGGATATAAATATGCCCGTATAGACGGAAAAATAATGGATCTATATGAAGATTTTTTAATATTTAAACAAAATAAACATAATATCGAAGCTCAAGTAGATAAGGTTTCTATCGATAAAAAAGCTATTCGTGAACATAAAAATATTTATACTCGCTTAATAGATTCTGTCGAACAAGCCCTCAAATTAAGTAATGGATTAATTATTTTAAATACCAAAGAAGATTTGCTTTTCTCCGAAAACTTGGCTTGCCCTCATTGTAATATTTCTTTGCCAGATCTTGAACCCCGAATGTTTTCCTTTAATGCACCCCAAGGTGCTTGTCAAAAATGTAAGGGTTTAGGAAAAATATTTCAAATTGACACCACCAAGGTACCCGCTTGGAAAGTTAAATTTTTACAGGAAAAATACTTTAATACTCAGTCTGAATGGGTCAGGGGTGAATTGGAAAAAATTATCAAGAAAGATATTTGTCCTGAATGTCATGGTTCCCGGCTAAGCCCGGAAGCCCTTTCGGTAACTATTGACGACAAAAACATTTACCAAGTATGTAGTCTGTCTATTGAAAAACTAAATACTTGGTTAGACAATTTAAAGTTCGATTTAGAAAAAGAAAAAGAAGTTTTTAATTCTATTTATCGGGAATTAAATGCCAGAATCGATTTTCTTTTGGCTGTAGGATTGGATTATTTATCTCTTGAACGGGAAGCGGGGACACTAAGCAGTGGTGAATCTCAACGCATTCGTCTTGCCTCTCAAATTGGAACTGGATTAACAGGTGTACTTTATATTTTGGATGAACCAACCATTGGTTTGCACAGTCGCGACAATGATCGTTTAATTAAAACTCTCAAAAAACTTCGTGATTTAGGTAACACGGTTGTCGTTGTCGAACATGATGAAGATGTCATAAAATCTGCCGATCATATCGTTGATTTTGGGCCATACGCCGGCAAACACGGTGGCGAAATTATCGCAGAGGGTGATTTGGATGAAATAGTCAAAAATAAAAATTCCATCACCGGCAAGTATCTTAAAAAAAATAAAATACAAATAAATAATGTCCCCTCTTTTTCGAAGAGGGGATTAAGGGGGGATTTAATATTACACAACTGCTCTCAATGGAATCTAAAAAATGTTACCGCCAACTTTCCTTTAAACAATTTAATTTGTGTTACTGGCGTTTCTGGTTCCGGCAAATCTACACTTGTCCACGACACTCTCTATGGTGGTGTTTGTAAAGAAATCCTCGGTTCTTATTATGGTGAAATTGGTAAATACGAAAAAATAACCGGCGCTCAAAATATTAATAATGTTTTATTGGTTGATCAATCGCCAATTGGCCGCACTCCCAGATCAAATCCCGCCACTTATACAAAAATCATGGATGATATCCGAAAATTAATGGCCAAAACTATTGAGGCTCAAGTCCGTGGTTTCAATGAAAGTAAATTTTCTTTTAATATGAAAGGTGGACGTTGTGATTTTTGTGATGGTCAGGGTGTAAATAAAATAGAAATGCAGTTTCTTTCCGACGTGTATGTCACCTGTGAACAATGTCATGGCACTCGTTACAAAGATGAAGTCTTGGAAGTTGAGTACAAAGGAAAAAATATTGCTCAAATATTAAAACTAACCGTTGATGAAGCCATTGATTTCTTTGGCAATATTAAGTCAATTAAAAGAAAACTGGAAACCATTGCCGAAGTCGGTTTGGGTTATTTAGAACTAGGCCAAGCCAGCAATACTTTATCCGGTGGTGAATCTCAAAGACTCAAAATTTCTCGTGAATTAGTTAAAGTAACAAAAGATCATACATTATACATACTAGACGAACCTACGACCGGACTTCATTTTTATGACGTTGAAAAATTAATCAAAGTCTTAAGAAAGCTAGTCAATAACGGCAATACGGTTGTCGTAATCGAGCACAATTTAGATGTTATTGCTCAGTCTGATTGGATAATTGATCTTGGCCCTGAAGGTGGAGAAAAAGGCGGTGAAATCATTGCCCAAGGCACAGTAAACGATATTATTAACTGCAAAAGGAGTTATACCGGTGAATATCTTAAAAAACATACCCACTAGTCCCGGAGTCTACATATATAAAAATTCAGAAAATAAAGTTATCTATGTTGGCAAGGCAATTAACCTCAAAAATAGGGTGTCTCAATATTTTCAGCGCAATGATGCGCTAGGACCAAAAACAAAAGAATTGGTATCTTCAATTCACAAAATTGAATATAAAATAGTCGGTTCGGAAATTGAGGCCTTGGTACTCGAATCTAAATTAATAAAAAAATATAACCCCAAATATAATTCACAATTAAAAGACAACAAAAGCTATCTCTATCTTACTCTTCATAAAAATTTTATCGAAACTACCAGAAGAAGTGGAGATTTTGGTCCATTTCCTGACGGAAGTCAAGTCAAATATCTTTTAAAAATCTTAAGAAGAATCTTTCCCTTTTATCTCAAAGCCAAACATCCCAAAACTTGTCTTTATTGCCACATAGGCCTTTGTCCGAAAAATGAAAAAGAGAATCAAAAAAATATTAAAATGATTAAAAAAATTCTTCAGGGTAAATTAAAAAAAATCACCAACGAATTTGAAAAAAAACTAAAACAGACAAGTAAAAATCAAGAATATGAAAAGGCAATTTCTTATCGTGATACTTTATATGCCCTTAATTATATTGCTACCGGTTGGCAAAACCTTTCTCATTTATTTACCGATATTCAATTATCTTCCGATATTTTTCTTCAAGGTATTTCTGAATTACAACTCCTTCTAAATATACCGCAAATAAACCGCATAGAATGTTATGATATTTCCCAATTAGGACACAAATATTTTGTCGGTGCCATGTCTGTATTCCAAAATGGAATAATTGAAAAAAAGGAATATCGTAAGTTTAGAATTATCTACAAATCCCAAAACGATCCTTTAATGCTTAAGGAAATACTTACACGACGCTTAAAACACAAAGAATGGTTTTATCCAGACTTAATTGTTTTTGACGGCGGTAAAAATCAGATATCCGGTTTAAATTTAAATATTCCTTTAGTTGGTTTAGTAAAAGGTGAAGAAAAAATTGTTACCAAGCAAAACAAAGAAATACTGTTACCAAAAAACTCTAAAGCTCTTCAGCTACTCCAACAACTTCGTGACGAAGCACATCGCTTTGCCAATGTCTATAGAAAAAAATTAATTTCAAAAAGTGTAAAATAATAATTGACAGATGAAATGGTTTTTAAACATTATAATTATTTTGCTTTTACCTTTAACAATTTTTGCCATTGCTAACAATACACGAAGTACTACGGTAGTAAATGTCAAAGCCGAGCGTTTTACTCCTGTAAAAGAAAGCGAAACTTCAGATCCATATTTCCTGCATCTTCGAAAAGCCCTAAACGGATATTTAAATGGTACTAATGAAGGTATTAGTTTACCGATTTTTGTTGTTAATGCTTCCACGGACAACAATGGCAAAGCTTTCGGTCTCGATTCATTTAATAAACTTTATTATGCTTCCGAATTTACTGTCCTAAAAGTAGAAACAGCCAAACCTTACGGAAAAATTATTTCCTTATTTTTTGAAAAAATGCCTGACAAAATTTTTGATGCTTGGATTTTAAAAGACAAAGGCGGCGAATACGATCTTAGAGGTTTTTGGGAAAATATGCCATCATCCGAGCAAGTGACTGTTTATTCTTCGGAATTTCAAAATGATCTCTAGCCGGTTCTAGTTTTTTTATCAACCATTCCGCTACAGAATTCTTTAAATCCATCGGGTGAATTTTTTTCTCTGTATAGTCAAATAAAAATTCTTTAAAATTATTGTATTTGACATCACCACCAAATTTTTCATCTCTTTTAATTTCAATTTCTCCCTCATCTGCACCCCAAAAAATTAACGTTTTTACCCAATTAATAATGGGATTAAATTCCACCACCCCTTCAGGACAATAAGCCTTTTTTATCTTAGTTTTTATAATTTCTGGAGAATCATGGATAAACACTGCGCTATCCGGTTTTGATTTACTCATTTTTAACGTTTCATTATCGTTTTGATCTTTGTCCGGTCCACCTAATCCAGCAATCAAATTATGATGAATAGCAATAGGTGATTTCCAATTTAGTTTTTTGGCTACATCTCGGGCTACTACATGAGCTTTTCTTTGATCCATTCCAGCATGAGCCAAATCTATACCCATAGTAAAAATATCGGCCACTTGTAATGGCGGATAAATTAAAGTCGCCATATCAACATCATTGCCTTGCTGTTTTCCCATAATGGAAATTGACCTCAAATTTCTCGATAAAGTAATATGTTTTGCCACTTTCATCAAATTCTCCCATTCTTCCGGATGATCCTTATAATAATCTTTTCCCATGACAAACTCTATTTTATTTATATCAACCTCAAAACACTTAAGTGAAGCTATCAAGGCCTCTTTAAAATAGTTTTCCGTTGCCCATCTAATTTCATCCCAATTACCACCCAATTTATTGTTTAAATAGCTATGAAAATCAGCCAAGAATATCCGACATTTAATACCTGCCTTTACAAAATCGGCAATCTTGCCCATACTTACCAAACCAGTCCCCAAATGAACCAAGCCTGAAATTTCAAAACCAATATAATGTTGAATTTCTTCACTGCTTTCTAATCTTGCCTTTAAATCTTCGTCCGTAATTATTTCCTCACAATTACGGCTGATTAATTTTATTTTTTCATCAATATTCATGCTCAAATTATAGCACCTTTATTACATCACCAGTTCTTAAAATATAATCATTATTTCTTTTTATTCCATTAACGCGGCCATATTTACATTTATCACCCAATTCTGTATGTATTTTGTATGCAAAATCTCTAACATTAGCCCCATTTTTCAATTGAATTATCTTTCCTTTCGGAGTGAAAACATAAATACAATCAGACAAAACATTTATTTTAAACTTATTTTTATCACCGTCCCTATTTTTCCAGTTAACCAAATTACGAAACCACCCGTCTTTTTTATCACAACTTTTTAATTTATAACTCAAATGGGAAGCGGCTCCAAATTCTGCTACTTCATGCATCTCTTCCGTTCTAATCTGTACTTCTACAAATAATTTATGTTTCCATCTCAAAGTCGTTTTAATTGTTCTATAACCATTCAATTTGGGAGAAGAAATATAATCATCAAATTCATCTCTTATATAGGAATATTTCAAATGCAATCCTCCTAAAACCTTATAGCAATCTCTTTCATTTTTGGTAATAATTCTAAATCCAATTCGATCTTTTAATCTCTCTATTCCCTTATTTTTCCATTTTAAATAACTCGAATATAAACCTTTAATTCTTGCTTGAACTTCATATTTTTCAATTTTCTCATCACCCAAGAGGGAAGCCAAATCAGATTTAAATTCCCATAAACTTTTAATTTCCTTACGATAATTTTTTTTCAGTATTTTTTCTAGTTCTCTCCATTCTTTTGGATAAAGAATTTTAAATGCAATATCTTCAAGTAATTGACTAAAATAATTTAAGCCAACATATTCAGCCATCGGTGCATAAACTGCCAAAACTTTTTTTGCATAAATTCTTCTTTTAAGTAAAGGCAAGGCATCAACAGTAAATCCATCATGAAGTTTATCTATCAAACGAATAATCAAAACTCGTACATCCTCAATTGAAGACACCAAAAATTTTCTAAAAATCTCAGGATCGGTACCATGTAATTTTACGCCTTTTGTTTTATGATTGATTTGATTTAAGCCGGATACTATCCCGGCCACTTCACTGCCAAACAATAATTCAATTCTCCTCAAAACTTCCAAATCTTTACCCACCACATTATGTAATAATCCGGCAATTACCGCTTCTTGACCGATATTGAGTAATGACAGAACTTTAGCAATCCAAACCGAGTGAGCAATATAAGGTTCACCGCTTTTTCTGGTTTTATTTTGGTTAGCTTCAAAAGCAAAAGTAAACGCCTTATAAATTTCAGCCAAATCCATGTTCGAATTGTTCAGATATCTTTGCAGATATAGCCAATAATTTCTTTCGTTTCTATTAATTAAATTAAGGTCTAGTCGCATAGACTAATAATCTTTTCCAATCAGTTCCGATTGGCCAGCAAGTCTGCAAAATTAAAATTTCTTTTTCTGGTTCTCTAAATGTTATTTTATCAATTTCTTTAGCACCAACTATCTTTTTGTCATATACCACATACAAATACGCCTTATCGGCATTTTTTATATATACAATATCTCCATTCTTTAAATCATTTAAAAGATAAAAAACCGAATTATTTCTTACTCTATTAATTCCCTGTTGGCTTGAATGAGCAAAAATGTAAGTTGCTTTTCCTTTTCCTTGATTTGGTAAATCGGTTCCTAAAGCATGAGCGACTAAATTTTGGTCTAAAATAGGCAAATAAATCTTATCATCATAAGGATCTACATTCAGCATCACTTCGCTAAAAGCTCCAATTTTTGGAATAGATAAATAATAATGCGGATCATCAACAGCAATTTCTTTTTCTACTTCAACTGTATGCGTTTTATATCGGAATACTGCCTCTGTCAAAGGATAATAAAGATAAATTAAATAGGCAATCCCAAACAAAAATATTCCTGTTCCTAGGTGAAATATTATTTTTTTACCAAAACTTGGGTTATGGTACAACAAACCGGCTTTCTTAATTCTTACCACCCTTTTTTTTGGAACTACCCTAAAAAAATCGAGCATTAAATAATTTTAACACACTTAATAATATACATATTTAATACATACAATTTGACATCTGACCTCATCTATCATAAGATAGAACCCGTTTCCAATTCATTCAGTAAATATGAAAATAAATACTCAATTGACTCAAGATGGCTACAATCAGCTTCTCGAGGAATTAAATAATTTAAAACTTAAGAAAGAAAAAATAATTTCTGAAATTGAAGAAGTAGCTCAACCAGATGAGTCTGGTGAAGATAGTTTGGCTACTCAATTGAAAGAAGAATTAGAACTTCTTCTAAGTAAAATAGAGAAAATCGAAACAACTCTTGAAACCGCCAAAATTATTAGTGGTGATAAGAAAAAATCAAGTACTGTTCAAGTTGGTTCTACTGTTAAAATAAAAGTCAGTGGAAATTCAACCAAAGAATTCTATATTGTTTCTGATTTAGAATCCGACCCGACTCAAAATAAAATTTCTGATAGCTCACCTCTAGGTCAAGCTCTTCTAGGTAAAAAGGTAAATGAAGCAATAGAAGTCTCTGCTCCTGTTGGCAAAATCACCTACAAAATCGTCGCCATTAAGTGATAAAATCACTTATGTCATATCCGCAACCAAACTTACCCAATAAAAACACTTGTTTACAGGCCAAAGAAATGCTCGATAAAGAAGTTGTTTTGGCTGGCCGAATTATGGCTAAACGTGGTCATGGTAAATTAATTTTTTATGATTTAGTTGACGAAACAGGAAAAATTCAATTGTTTTGTTTAGGTATCAATCCTCAGGTAAAAATTGGAGATATTATTTCCTGCTCTGGTACGGTTTTTAAAACTACAGCCGGAGAAATTTCTATTAAAGTTAAAGAGTTAAATTTATTGGCTCCGATCATTCGCTCTTTACCAGAAAAATGGCATGGGCTAAAAGATGTTGAGGAACGTTATCGGATGCGTTATGTTGACTTGATTGCAAATCCGGAAGTCAAAGAAGTTTTTAAAACACGCACAAAAATTTTGACTGAAATGCGAAATTTTCTTGATGATCATGGTTTTATGGAAGTAGAAACGCCTATTCTTCAACCAATTTACGGTGGTGCTAGTGCCAAACCTTTTGTTACCAAACACAACAAATTGGATGAAGATCGTTATCTTCGTATTTCCGATGAACTTTATTTAAAGCGATTAATTGTTGGTGGCTTTGAAAAAATTTATGAAGTTTCTCGTGATTTTAGAAATGAGGGAGTCTCTCGTTTTCATAATCCAGAATTTACTCAAATAGAATTTTATTGGGCTTATGTTGATTATGAAGAATTAATGCGTTTTACCCAAGAAATGATTAATTATCTCTTGTCAAAAGTAGAAAATAAATCAGGTTTCGATTTTAGCAAAATTAAAAAAATATCTTTTCATGATGCCATGTTAAAAGAAACGGGAATTGATACCGACAAAGTTACCGAAAAAGACTTAAAAATTGAAGGTATTGGTCTCGGAGCAAAACTTGATAATCTTTACAAAGAGAAAGTTAGACCCAAAATAATTGAACCTACTTTTATTACCGATTATCCCTCGGAGATGATTGCTCTGGCAAAAAAGAAAGAAGACAATCCTCGTTATATCGCTTCTTTTCAACTTCTTGTTAATGGTGTCGAACTTTTAAAAGCCTACAATGAGCTAAACGATCCTGTCGATCAAGCTGTTCGATGGAATGACGAGGTTGCTTTAGCCAAAAAAGGTGCCGAGAATGCTATGCAATTTGATAAAGACTATATTCGTGCTTTGGAATACGGATTACCTCCTGTTGCCGGCTGGGGTATGGGTATAGATAGATTTGTTCAAATAATCACCAACCAACCTTGTATCAAGGATGTTATCTTTTTTCCTGCCATGAAGAATGAAGAATAGACAAGATTATTTAAACGCTGTCAAATCACAACTTGAGCAAAATATTTTCTATCACAGTCTCGCTTTAGAAGCTTGTATGGGTGGATTATTTGATTATTTAAAACCAAACGATGATAAAAACAACTGGCTAATGGCCGGTCTGCTTCACGATATCGATTATTCAGATGGTTTCAAAGAAGATCATCCAAACAAAACAAAAGAAGTATTACAAAAATATAATTTAGATATTTCTGATGAAATTGTGAATATTATTAAAGCTCATTCACCTAAAAATTCTAATGTATCTCCTCAAACAGCGGCACAATGGAGTATATTTTGCGCCGATTCTCTCACTGGTTTAATCGTTGCCACCGCCTTGGTTTATCCATCCAAAAAATTAGCCGATGTTAAATTATCATCTGTTGTCAAAAGATTTCTAAAGGAACCGCGTTTTGCTGCCGGTACTCGTCGTGAAGAAGTGAAACTTTGTGAAAAAACTGATGGTTTAAATCTCCCTTTAGAAAAGTTTATCGAAATCTGCTTAACTTCGATGCAGTCAATTGCCCATGAAATTGGTCTGTAAATCACGACGTATTATCGATATTCGTTCTTTGGAACCAACAGATCAGGAAAAACTCTATAATTATTATTCTAAAATAGTTAAAGAAAGGACTTTTATTCTTGATCAAGAAACAAAAATATCAAAAGAAAGTGAAACAGAATTTCTCAACCGAACTTTAAAAGCGGAAAAAGAAAATAAAACTATTTATTTATTGGCTGAATATAAGAATGAAATTATTGCTTCGTGCTCTATAGAAAAAAGAGACAAGGCCCTACATCATATTGCTGATATAGGTGTTATTGTTGCTAAAAAATATAGAGGCGAAGGCATTGGTAAAATTTTAATGCTAAAAGTTATAAAAGAAGCTAAAAAGAAATGGAAAGATATGAAGATTATTACTCTCGATGTTTTTGCCAACAATAAGGTTGCCCAAAAACTATATTATAGTCTTGGTTTTCAAGTATATGGAATTTTGCCCAAGGGAGTATATTATCGTCATCGTCTAGTAGATAAAATTTCTATGTTCAAGAAATTGCGATAAAAGATCGGAAATACTTGCAAAAAAAAATGCTAAAATAATCTGTGGACGTTTTAAGAGAAAAATATTTAAAAATCTTGCAAGAAGTTGAAAAATTACGTGCGTCTCAAAATCAAATTAAAGGTAAACCTACTCCTGAACAATTAATTGAAGCGAAAAAAATAAAAGAGGAACTTAAAGAAAAAGAAAAATTATTAAAAGAAGCCAAAGAACAACTCGATAGTATCGAAATGGAAAAACGAAATATTCCTGCACCCGACGTTCCCATCGGCGAAAGCGAAGAAGAAAATCAAATTATAAAAACAGTTGGTGAAATTCCTAAATTTGATTTTGAACCAAAAGATCATCTAGAAATAGGAGAGTCGCTCGATGTTTTAGATGTTAAAAAAGCCAGCATCGTTTCCGGTTCCCGTTTTGCCTATTTTAAGGGTAGGGGAGCCGAGCTTGAATTTGCTCTGATGTACTATGCATTTCGAAAATTAGTCAAAAAAGGTTTTCAGGGTATGATCCCTCCTTCAATGGTTAAAACTAACATCGAAGCGGCTATGGGGTATACCAATTCCAAAAATTTGGACAACGCCTATTACTCTCTTCCTCAAGATGATCTGATTTTAATCAGTTCTTCGGAACATTCAGTCGTTCCATATCATATTGGTGAAAGTATAGATGTTAAGCAATTACCGATAAAATATGTTAATTTCTCTACCTGTTTTCGCCGAGAAGCTGGAACTTACGGTAAGGACACTAGGGGACTTCTCAGGGTTCATAATTTTAATAAAGTTGAAATGAATGTTTTTACACTCCCTGATGAAAAGATTTCTGATGCTATGTGTGAAGAAATGTTGTCTATTCAAGAGGAGATATTGAAAGATCTAGGACTCCCCTACCAAGTTGTCAAAAATTGTACTGGAGACTTACCTGTTCCCAATCGTCGTATGTACGATATCAATGCTTGGTTTCCTGGCCAAAATAAATATCGCGAAGTTACTAGTTGTAGTAATTGCACCGATTATCAAGCCAAAAGACTAAAAATCAAAAACGCTCATATATTAAACGCAACCGTTGCTGTCGATCGTATGGTTTTGGCAATAATCGAAAATTACCAAAAACCGGATGGAGATTTTTCCATCCCACCTGTTTTACTACCCTTTCTTAATTTATAGAGGAGCCACCCTATTCCTGTCCGCCAACTGGCGGATAGGAATTTGGTAAATTTCAAAATTTGATATAATTATCCGATGAATTTTAATTTAGTCTCCAAGTATAAACCAGCCGGAGATCAAGTCCAAGCAATCAAAAAATTAAGCACCAACTTTCAACACGGCCTCAATAAACAAGTTCTTTTGGGGGTTACTGGCTCTGGCAAAACTTTTACTATCGCTAATTTAATTCAAAATATTCAATTACCAACTCTAATTATTTCTCATAATAAAACCTTGGCCGCACAGCTTTACCAAGAATTTAAAGAGCTTTTTCCTCAAAATAAAGTTTCATATTTTGTTTCATATTATGATTATTATCAACCCGAAGCTTATATCCCAGCTTCTGATACTTATATCCAAAAAGAAGTTCAAATCAACGATTTAATTGATAAATTAAGACTTCAAGCTAGTACTAATTTATTTTCCGGTAACGACAATATTGTTATCGCTTCTGTTTCTTGCATTTATAACATAGGTGATCCTACTCAATTTGGCGCCTACACACTTGAATTATTTTTAAATAAATCTTATCCTCGTCGTCAATTATTTGAAGAATTTGTTCGTCTTTATTATTCTCGTTCCGAATTGGAATTTTCCAGATCAACTTTTCGAGTAAGAGGCAACACTATTGATCTTTGGCCATCTTATATGGATGATTATATTCAATTGGAATTTGATAACGAGGCTTTAAAATCAATTACCCAATTAAATCCTTTTACGGCCAGGCAAATTTCATTAGAAAAATTTCTACTTTATCCTGCCAAACAATATGTCACCGGTAACGATAATATAACGGAAATTATAGGCAAAATTCATAAAGATAAAGAAAAACAAATTAATTATTTTGAATCTCAAAACAAAATTCTTGAAGCTAATCGTATTTCTCAAAGAGTTAATTATGATATGGAAATGCTGCAAGAAATCGGTTACATCAACGGTATTGAAAATTATTCCATTTATTTTGAAAAAAATCGTCACAGTGGTCAACCACCATATACTCTTATTGATTATTTTAAACATTTATATAAAGACAATTTTTTAACAGTTATCGATGAATCACATGTAACCATTCCTCAAATTGGTGGCATGTATGCCGGAGATCTTGCTCGTAAAAATAATTTAATTGACTTTGGTTTTCGTCTTCCCACTGCCCTTGACAATCGTCCCTTAAAGTTTGAAGAATTTTATTCTCGCATTCCAAATTGTATTTATGTATCTGCCACGCCTTCCGATTACGAAATAAAAGATTCTCACAATACTATAGTTGAACAAATAATTCGTCCTACTGGTCTTTTGGATCCTAAAGTTGAAATTCGTCCCGAACAAAATCAAATCCCTAATTTAACCGAAGAAATCAAAAAACGAATTGCCAAAAAACAAAGAACCCTACTTATTACTCTAACGAAAAAAATGGCCGAAGAATTATCAGACTTTCTTTCCAAGGATTTTAAGGTCGCTTATCTTCATTCCGATATAGAAACACTCAAAAGAACCGACATTCTGGATCAGTTAAGAAAAGGAGATTTTGATGTTTTAGTCGGTATTAATTTATTACGTGAAGGTTTGGATTTACCGGAAGTATCTTTAATAATTATTTTAGATGCCGGTCAACAAGGCTTTTTACGATCCAAAACTTCTCTTATCCAAATTATGGGTAGAGCTGCTCGCCATGTCGATGGTCAAGTTATTATGTATACCGATTCAGTTTCCACGGCTATGAGAGAAGCAATTCAGGAAGTCAACCGTCGTCGCAAAATTCAAGAAGATTATAATCAAAAAAATAATATTATTCCCCAATCGATTGAGAAATCATATCGTCCAAAACTAATTGAAGAAGAATTATCTCAAAAAGAAACAAAAATTGATTTTCAATCATTACTACCTAATCAAAAGAAAAAATATCTTTCATCCTTGAAAAAAAACATGCATCAACTAGCCGCCGATTTAAATTTTGAAGAAGCGATAAAAATTCGTGATCAACTCAGAAAATTGGAAAAATAAGGTATAATAATGGGTATGTTCAAAGTTCTCCAAAATTTATTTGACGAAAATGCCAAGCGTATCAAATCCTATCAAAAAATTGTCGATGAAATAAATGCTTATGAACCTAAAATTAGTAAGTTAAATGATTCAAAATTAAAGGATAAAACAAAATATTTCAAAGATCTACTCAAAAAAGGTAATACTTTGGATGATATTCTCCCAGAAGCTTTTGCTGTTGCTAGAGAAGCTATTAAAAGAACAGTTGGCGAAAGAGCTTATGATGTTCAATTAATGTCGGCCTTAACTCTTCATTATGGTGACATCGCCGAACAACGTACCGGAGAAGGAAAAACTCACTCAGTTATCTTTCCTGCTTATTTAAATGCTCTCACTGGCAAAGGTGTTCACATAATCACTCCAAATGACTATCTAACTCGTGTTGGTACAGGTTGGTATCCCAAGGCCCTTCATTTACTTGATATTTCTACGGCAGGTATTATTCATGAACAGTCTTTTCTTTACGATCCAGAATATACTGACCCTAGTGAAAAATATGATTCTCGTTTAACTCATCTTCGATCAATATCACGAAAAGAAGCCTATCTTGCCGATATTACTTACGGTACCAATAACGAATTTGGTTTTGATTATTTGCGTGATCATATGGTTTCAAATTTTAACGATATGGTTCAGCGTCCAAATCATTATTTTGCCATCGTTGATGAGGTCGATTTTGTTTTAATTGATGAAGCTCGCACACCCTTGATCATTTCTTCACCAAACAATCAACCGGTCGATAAATATTATCAATTTGCCAAAATTGCCGCTAAATTACAGCCAACAGATTACGTTATTGACGAAAAAGCTAGAAGTGCCACTCTTTCAGAATTTGGAATTAGAAAAGTAGAAAATATATTAAATGTAAAAAATCTTTATGAAGAATCTTTTGAAACTATTCACTATATAGAGAACGCTATAAAAGCCCAAGCCCTATTTCACAAAGATCGTGATTACGTTATCAAGGATGGAGAAATAATTATTGTTGACGAATTTACCGGTCGTTTAATGAATGGTCGTCGTTGGTCTGACGGTTTACATCAAGCTGTCGAAGCCAAGGAAAATGTTCACGTCCAGCAAGAATCCCAAACTTGGGCCACAATTACTTTTCAGAATTATTTCCGACTTTACGAAAAACTTGCCGGTATGACTGGTACCGCCGCCACCGAATCTGAAGAATTTAAAAAAATATACAATCTCAATGTTGTGGTCATTCCCACTAATAAAACTATATGCCGAAAAGACAGCCAAGATTTAATTTTTAAATCTCAAAGAGCCAAATACACCGCTGTTGCCGCCAAAGTCAAAGAATTACATCAAAAAGGTCAACCTGTTTTGATTGGTACTACGTCCATCGAAAAAAATGGCATTATTTCATCTCTTCTTCAAAAACAAGGTATTCCTCATCAAGTCCTAAATGCCAAAAATCATCGTTCCGAAGCAGAAATAATATCAAAAGCCGGCAAAAAAGGATCTGTAACAGTTGCAACCAATATGGCTGGTCGTGGTGTCGATATTATTTTAGGAGGTCCTAAAGAAAATGTTGATCTAAAAACTTGGCAAAAAGAACACGATGAAGTTATCAAATTAGGCGGTCTCTACGTAATAGGTACCGAGAGGCATGAATCTAGACGTATTGATAATCAGCTTCGCGGTCGAGCTGGACGTCAAGGCGATCCTGGTTATTCTCAATTTTATGTTGCTCTTGATGATGATTTAATGAGAATTTTTGGTGGAGAAAAAATTGCATCTCTGATGACCAGGTTTAATATGCCAGAAAATGAGGCATTAACTCATCCATTGGTTTCCAAGGTTATCGAACAGATTCAAGTTAAAGTTGAAGGTTACAATTTTGATGTTCGTAAAAATTTAGTTGAATACGATGATGTTATTAATAAACAACGTCAAATCATATACCGTCTTCGTGATAGTACTCTTCAAAATCCATCAAAAGACGAAATATTTAAATATCTCAATAATCAAATCAATAATATTACTGCCAGCGGCAATATCAATGAATTTTATGAAATTCTTCCTTTACCAGAAAACGAAAGAAAAAAAATTACATTCGATAAAATGCTAAGTCTTTTAGAAAATGAATGGGATAAGCGAGTTGATTATTTTGGTCAAGAAATTGCCAATTCAATTCTTGTGTATGCCGTAATTTCTACCCTTGATCCGCTCTGGGTCGAGCACCTTACTGCTCTCGATGATTTACGAGACGGTGTCAGATTACGTGGCTATGCTCAAAAAGATCCTTTAATCGAATATCGCAAAGAAGGCTACGATATGTTCCAAGAATTATTAGCAAAATTTGAATACAATTTAGCCAGAAAATTATTCCGTCTTGAACCAGTTGCTTCTCCGATTAATGTTCCGAAAAATATCACTGAAACTCATGCTTCACAGCCAGATTCTTCTGATCAAAAAGATCAAAAACCATCACAACAAACTACTACCAAATCAAGCGTTCCTCGCAATGCTCCATGTCCCTGTGGTAGTGGTAAAAAATATAAAAAATGTTGCTATCCCAAATATGAATAATATAAAAAATGCAATCAACCAGGCCCAAAATATTTTACTGATCTTTCACCAATCACACGATGGTGATAGTGTTGGTAGTAATTTAGCCATGTATCTATATCTCCTACAAATCGGCAAAAACGTTACTCTTATCAGTGGCGACGACAAGATCGCCCAAAACTATAAAACTCTTCCAGGTATTGATCAAGTCATAGAAAAAAATATTTTCGACATCGATTTAAACAGATTTGATTTATTTATTACTCTTGATATTAATCGTTTTGATCAGGTCAGTAAAATAAAGTCATTTGTACCTCCAAAACATCTGAAAATAATTAATATTGATCATCATGCTACTAATGTTAAATTTGGTGACATCAATTACATCAAAAAGAATTCACCAGCTACCTGTCAGATTCTCTATGATCTACTTCATTCTTGGCAAGCCGATATCACTCCCGATATTGCTGCAAATCTAATTGCCGGTATTTACGAAGATAGTATGTTTAAATATCAAAATACTACATATAAAACTTTTCGAATAGTAGCTCGTTTAACCAAGATTTGCCCTCATTTTAATCGATATATTTTTGATATGGAAAATAGCAATACCCCTCAAAATATTAAATTCATGGCTATTGCTTTATCTAGTATTGAAACTGTATTTAATAATCAAATCGCAATTTCTTTTGTTCCTTACGATATTATAAAAAATAATAATTTTTCCAAAAATATCAGTGATAATACAGATATAAACAGTATTTTAAAATCAGTAATTGGCTGGAATATAGGTATAAATTTTTTTGAATATCAACCGAATAATATTAAACTTGGCTTTCGTACCCGCAATCCGGAAACTTGGGATGTAAGTCTTATTGCCAAGGCTCTCGGTGGCGGTGGTCACAAGGCAGCTTCTGGCGCCAATCTAAAAATGTCTTTTGAATCTGCCAAAAAACTTTTACTGGACAAATTAAAGGAAATCTATAAACTTTAAGTAATGATTGATGAAGAATTAAATCGAAAATTAGATTTGCTTATAAAAAATACTTCTACTCCAAAACTCGGCAGAAGAATTTATTTAAGTTTTATGGGTGGGATGTTCTATTCTTTAGGTGTTATTTTTACAACTTCATTTCTAATCTATTTAATAATCTATTTTATTTCCCGGACTCCACTTTACCCATATATAGCCCCATACTTAAAAATAAAATAATTATCGGCTTGCTCTCACCCTATCAACTTTAGTCAAAAGTTTTTTTCTTAATCTTATATTCTTTGGCGTTACATCAATTAATTCATCTTTTTCAATAAAATCCAAACATTCTTCCAGTGAATATTTTGTTGCCGGAGTCAAAATAATATTATCGTCATTTCCTGCCGACCTCATATTTGTTAATTGCTTTCCTTTACAAACATTGATTTCTAAATCTCCCTCTACCGGTCTAAAACCGACAATTTGACCCTCATAAACATTTTCGTTGGGAGAGACAAAAGTAATTCCTCTTTTTTGGGCGATATCTAGACCAAAAGATAAAGCTTTTCCTGATTTATCAGCAATTAAAACACCATTTCTTCCTTGTTTATCGGTATCAGTTTTAGGTTCATAATCTAAAAATAAACTCGAAATTTGAGCCATACCCCTAGTTTGTGTCATTAAAGTACTTCTCAATCCCAAAGCATTTCTTTCACTAATTTTATATATCAATTTTACATTTTCATTTTCGTCAGTTTGCATATCTATCATCTTTCCTTTCCTTTTCCCAATTTCTGACGTAACTGCGCCCGTATATTCTTTAGGTACTAAAATGACTAATTCTGAAAATGGTTCACAAATTACTCCATCAATTGTTTTTAAAATAACTTCTGGTTTACCTACCTCCATGGCAAAACCCTCTCGACGCAATTTTTCAATCAAAATAGCTAAATGCAATTCACCTCGCCCTGAAACAATCATTCTAATAGAATCACTAGTGTCGGTTTCCAATCTTAGTCCTAAATTAGTCTCTACTTCCTCGTGCAATCTTTCTTTTAATTCACGAGAAGTCAAAAATTTACTCTCTTCCCTTGCAAAAACACCAGTATTTGGACCAAATGATGCTTTCAGAGTTGGCTGAGTAATAGAAATAGTTGGCAATGCAACCTGATGATTTACATCACTTAATGTTTCACCTATTTCTAATTCTTTTATTCCAGAAATATAAATAATCTCTCCACTTTCAGCTTCCGTCGCTTCCTTTTTTTCCATTCCCTCGTTTATATACATTTTCTCTATTTTGAAATTTCCTATAAGTTTACTTTCTGGTGTTAACAAGGATACAAAATCTCCCTTTTTAATTTTGCCGGAATTAATTCTTCCCATAGCCAATTTACCTAAATATTCATTTTTTTCAAAACTAGATATTAACAATTTGAATGGTTTTTCAATATCAACTTTTCCACTGGGTACAATTTCAATAATTTCATCCAATAAATCAAAAATATTATTTGGCAGGTTTTCTTTATCTTTTCCTGCTCTGCCATCTCGTCCGATTGCATAAATAATCGGAAAATCTAAAAGGTCTGGATCGTCAACGGTCTGTAAAAATAAATTCTCAGTGTCTTCAATAACCTTTTTAATTTGAGCGTCATTCCTGTCGATTTTATTTATTATCAAAATAATTTTTAATTTTGCTTCCAAAGCTTTTTTCAAAACAAATTTTGTTTGAGACAATGGACCTTCAGCCGCATCTACTATTAATAATGCTCCATCTGCCATATTCATAACTCTTTCAACTTCACCACCAAAATCAGCGTGTCCCGGAGTATCAATAATATTAATTTTTACGTTTTTATAAAAAACCGAAGTATTTTTGGACAAAATAGTAATTCCTTTTTCTCTTTCCAAATCATTACTATCCATAATTCTTTCCTGATTCATTTCTTCTTGATTGTCTCTGAAAGTATGGGTTTGTTTTAGCATCGCATCCACCAAAGTAGTTTTGCCATGGTCAACATGAGCAATTACGGCTATATTTCTGATATCTTTGTAACTTTGCATCCGAGTATTCTATCACAATTTTAGCAATAAATATCTGATACAATAATCCTATGAAAAAAATGTTTCTCTTACTTTTTTTTTCATTTTTTCTTTTTGGTTGTAGTCAGAAAGATGTTGGTATTGATTTAGAAAAACCTATCCCTACAGATAGAGTAATACAAAACATTGCTGAAGAAATAGATATTGTTAATCGTAACAAAATCAATGAAACTCCGACTCCGACCTCGTCATTAAAAATTAATGTTGTTGATCAAAAACAAAGTCCACAACAACCATCAAATAATATTTCTATGATCAAAATAACCACTCAATATGGCGATATTGTTATTAAGCTTTACCAGCAATATGCTCCAAATTTTGTTAATAATTTTATTTCAAAAATTCAAAACAAATATTTTGATAATTTAATATTTCATCGAGTTGTTCCTGGTTTTGTCGTTCAAGGTGGTGACCCAAAAGGAGATGGTACTGGTGGTGGTCAAATTGCCTCTGAAATAAACGATGTTCCTTTTAGTAGAGGTTCGGTTGGCGTTGCTCGTGGTGGTGATATTAAAATAAATAATGATTCACAATTCTTTATTTGCCTTGCTACCGAAACCTGTTCTCAATTAACTTCCCAATACACCAATTTTGGTGAAGTTGTTTCAGGCATGGAAATTGCCGATAAAATTGCTATTGGTGATAAAATTATAAAAATTACTGAAATATAATGAAAAAAATATTAACAATTATTCTTGTCGTTATAAGTATTGTGGGTTTATTTTTTCTTCTTACTCGACCTCCAAAAATTAACAATACACTTAACGCTCAAATGATTCTTTATTACGGGTCAGAGTGTCCTCATTGCCATATTGTTCTTGATTATATATCTACAAACGAAATAGATAAAAAAATACAAATCAACAGTAAAGAGGTTTACCATAATTCTGAAAATCAAAAAGAAATGGTTGATTTATCACGTATTTGTCCAGATATTGTTGATACTAATGGCAATATCGGAGTACCTCTTGCTTATTTACCGATAGAAAAAAAATGCATTCTCGGAGATCAACCAATCATCGATAAGATAAAAGAAATGCTAAAATAAATTGTGGTTAAAAAACACCATAAGTTTAGATTTACTCCAAAAGTACTAATACGTCTAATAATTTTTCTTTTTGTTGTCATTGGAATTATTAATTATATTTCTACAATTGTTGGTCAAAAACAAACAATTAAAATTAATTATTCTTTTCAGCTGTCTCCATTATATGAAAAACTTTCCCCTTCAACCCGCAGTAATATTGAAAATATCGGCCAAAGAATGTATTATATCCAAGCTCAAGGTTTAAATTATCTTAATTATCAAATCAAAGAAATTCGCAAATCCTTTGCTAAAAAAATTGCCAATGAAATCGAAACTAGAATTACTCAAGAATAAATTAGAAATCGACCAAAAACGCAGTCTATTGTCAGATCTAAAAAAACAATCGGAAGATCCTGATTTATGGAAAGATCAAAATAACGCCCAAAATATTCTTCAACAAATTAGTAATTTACAAAAAATAATATCCTCGGTTGATGAGCTGGAAACAGAAATAGAATATCTTTCTATTGCCACCCCGAAAGATATCGAAGAGATAAATAAAAAATTAGACAAATTAGAGTTGGAAACCTATCTTTCTGGTAAATATGATGCCAACAATGCCCTAATTTCTATTCACGCCGGCCAAGGTGGAACTGAAGCTATGGATTGGGCTAGTATGCTTCAACGTATGTATATTCGTTATTTTGAACGGAAAAACTGGAAATATGAGGTTTTAGACTTAATAGCCGGCGACGAAGCCGGTATCAAATCATGCGATATTAAAGTTACTGCCCCTTATGCTTATGGTTATCTAAAAGGGGAGAGTGGTGTACATCGTTTAGTTCGTCTTTCTCCTTTTAATGCCGATCAATTACGTCAAACTTCTTTCGCCAAAGCTGAAGTACTACCGGTTATTGATAATTCAAAAGATATTACTATCAACCCTGCCGATATTGAATTTGCTGCTTATCGTGCCGGTGGCCATGGTGGTCAAAACGTCAATAAAGTCTCTACTGCTGTTCGTATAGTACACAAACCAACCGGAATAAGTGTTTCATGTCAATCACAAAGAAGCCAAGACCAAAATCGTGCACTATGTCTAGAAATGCTTGAAGGAAAACTTTGGGCCATAGAACAAGAAAAACAAGCTTCGGAAAAACATGATATAAAAGGTGACAATGTCATTGCCGCCTGGGGTCATCAAATTCGATCCTATGTTCTTCATCCTTATAAAATGGTCAAGGATTTACGTACAAAAGTAGAAACATCCGATACAACAGCCGTTTTAGATGGAGACCTTGATTTATTTATTGAAGCAGAACTAAAACTTTTATGAAAAAATTTTTAAAAATAATTATTTTGATTATCTGTGTCTTTGTTTCACTTTTGTATTTCACCAACAAGAATAATCCTTTAAATAAGAAAGACAATTACAACATCCTTATTTTGGGTCTTGATCCTCGTAATGATAGTTTAGAAAAAACAGAAACTACCGACACAATAATTTTTTCTTCGATTAATTTTCATAATAACAAAATTAATTTAATTTCACTGCCTCGTGACCTCTGGTTTTATCAAGAGAAAAGTAAAATTAATCAAATATATCCCAAATATATAGATAATTTTGATACTATTCAAAATAAATTTTCTGATCTTATCGGTCAAAATATAGACAAAACATTAGTTTTTACTACTCAAAATCTTATTGATCTGGTTAATTTAATTGATGGCGTCGATATTATTCTTGAGCAAGGATTTAGGGATGAAAAATATCCCAATCCTGAATATATTAAAAACCCTATTCCCTCGGTTTCTATCTATAAAACTGTCGAATTTAGTTCTGGCTTGGTTCACCTTGACCAGTCAAATGTAACAGAATTTGTTCGTTCTCGTCATGGTGGTGAAACCGCCGCTACTGGTGGAACCGATTTAGCTAGGATCCAAAGACAACAAATTTTAATTGAAGCAATCTTCCAAAAAATGTTTAATTATAAATACTTTCCTAAACTTAATAATTTTTATCGCAACAACCTGAAAACAAATCTTTCCTATAACGATATTGTTAATTTAAGTTTAAAACTCAAAAAAGATATTATGAAATTAAGCTTAAATAAGATTGAGTTACCTATTGGTGAAACCTCAAAAGACGGTGTTATCTACTATCCCAACCACACAACCGAAAAACAGTGGGCCTTTATCCCAACAGACAAAGATTACACCAAATTTAAAGAATTTATAAAAACTGCTATACTGGATTAATATGGAAATTCAAAATTTAAATCCTACTCCACCAATTATTAACAATCCAACTCAAAATCCAATAACAGTTAATCCAATTATGACCAAAAAACAAAAACTATTTAATCCTCCTTTTTTCTTAATCATTGTTGTTTTGGGTATAACAACTGGTTTTTGGCTATCACGTTTTAATTTTTTTAAATCATCTTCAGGTTCTTCAAATTCTATTTTCAAACAAGACACTATCTCCTCGGATGAGATAACTAGTATTGAAGTTGGTAAAATTTATGGCGAAGAAGGCAAAAATTTCAAAGATACTGCTACCGGTATTATCGAGAAAGGCTCTATAAATGGTGAAGGTACTCATATTTTAAATCGTGAAGGTGGGGCATCTCAGAGAGCTTCCTTAACATCCTCAGCCGTAGATTTAGATTTATTTATTGGCAAAAAGGTTGAAATTAAAGGTGAAACCAACGCTTCAAATAAAACTTCCTGGCTGCTCGACGTTGGTACCGTAAAAGTTCTAGAATAATCTATGAAAGTTGTTTTTGACAATGTTTCTAAACATTATGGCTCAATAACAGCACTCAAAAATTTAAATTTTGAAGTCAACAGTGGTGAATTTATTTTTATCGAAGGACCTTCAGGTTCTGGCAAATCTACTATTCTTAAATTAATACTCCATCAAATTCGCCCATCTAGTGGCAAAATATACATAAACGACATTGAATACAACAAATGCAAAAAAACCGAAATTGAAAGCATAAGAAAGAATATTGGTGTCATCTTTCAAAATTATCAATTAATCTCCGACAAATCGGTTGAAGAGAATATTGCTTTAAATCTAGAAATTATTGGTATTCCGGATTATCAAATCGGCAGCCGTATCGAAGATGTTCTCAAGAAAGTAAATCTTCTTTCGCGACGCCATCTTTTCCCAGGTCAATTATCTGGAGGAGAATTACAACGAGCTGCTTTAGCTCGTGCTCTTTCTGTCGAACCTAAACTAATCTTGGCTGATGAACCAACCGGCAATCTAGATATCGATAACGCCTGGAATTTACTCAAATTATTTAAACAAATCAACGAAAAATCCGGCACAACCATTATTATGACCACACACAACCAAGAAATTATTAATTCACTTAATAAGAGAACTATTTATCTAAAAGACGGCGAAATAATTAAAGATTCAATTAAAAACCATGAAAAACCTTAAACATGCCTGGCATCACATTAGAAGATCTCCTTTTCAAAGCATTATTGCATCCCTTGTAATGTCCACCACTTTCTTTGTTTTTACCTCGTTTCTCCTAGTTTCAAAAGGACTTTCTTCAGCTTTAACTTTCTATGAATCAAAACCGGAAATTACAATTTTTCTTAATGATGGTCTAGATAAATCAACCGTCGAAAATATTCAAAAACAACTAACTATGTATCCTTCTGTTCGTGAAGTCAAATTTACAAGCAAAGAAAAAGCCCTTTCACTTTATAAAGAACAAAATAAAGATAACCCCTTACTTACCGAGATGGTAACTTCTAGTATTTTACCGGCTTCTTTTGATGTTTCAACTAATGATCCCAAAGTATTGGAAACAATTTATCAAGATTTTCAAAACAAAAAAGAATGGATTTCCGATATTATTTATCAAAAGAATATTATTGAACAACTACTCAGATTTACTGGCATTATCAAACTCTGGGGGACAGTAATCGTCAGCTTATTAACTCTAAATAGTTTCGGTGTAATTTTTATTATTCTTTCCATGAAAATTACTACTAGGAAAGAAGAAATAAACATTTCTCGTCTTCTTGGTGCTTCCAAATATTATGTTAAAAAACCTTTTCTGGTTGAAGGTGTTATCTACGGTTTAAGCGGTGGCTTAATTGGATCTCTTCTCAGTCTTATTTTATTTTCGCTTTTAAGTCCCAATATTAACCAATTTTTTAAACCTATTGTCTTTTTTCAACCAAGTATTCTAATTTTCTTGTCCCTTATCTTAATTCAGTCTCTTTTGGGAGCTCTCATTGGTTTTGTCAGTAGCTGGTTTGGTGTCAGAAGGTTTATTAAATATTAGCCTATGCTAAAAAAATTTTTAATATTTCTACTCCTTATTTTAATCTGCCCTCAAATAATTCATGCAGAATCTCCTGAAGAATTAAAAAACAAAGAAGAAGAATATCTTTCAGAAATTAATCGTCTCGAAAAGGAAAAAGACACTCTATCTAATCAAATAAAAATAATCGATTCGCAAATTAACTTAAACACAATCAAAATTAATCAAACAGAAAATGAAATTAAAATTTTAGAAGAAGAAATCCAAAGATTAGCTGTTCAAATAGGTGAATTGGATATTAATTTGAATCAATTAACCACCATTTTTATTCAACAAATCAACCAAAATTATCGTCTCCTTAAACAAGGTCCTCCGATTGCTTTTATTCTCTTCAATGATTTTAATAGTTTTTTGCAACAAAAAAAATACGTCACTACTCTTCAAAAAAATAGCCAGGAAACAATTTTGAAAATGGAAATCACTCGAACTAATTATGATCAACAAAAAACTCAAAAAGAACAAAAACAGCAAGAATTAGAAGCCCTTCAAAAAAAATTAGCTGATCAAAAAAGAAATTTGGATAATCAAAAAATTAGTAAAAAAAATCTACTAGAGATTACCAAAAACTCAGAAGCTAATTATCAAAAATTATTATCGCAAGTTAGGGCAGAATTAGCTGCTATTGAAGGCATATTAGCTGGGAGGGGAGACGAAACAAAGGTTGGTGTTATTGAAGCCGGTGCTAAAATTGCCTCGGTTATTCAAGGATCTTCATGTAACAGTAGCGGTACTCATCTTCATTTTATGGTTGAAAAAGACAATGCTTCTCAAAATCCATTCAATTATTTAAAATCAATCGATTATTTTAATGATTCTGGTGGTGATCCTTTCAATCCAACCGGTTCTTGGAACTGGCCCTTAAATCCTAAGATAGATTTTAATCAAGGTTATGGTCAAACCTGGGCAGTCAGAAATACTTGGGTCAAAAGAATTTATACTTTTCATAATGGCATCGATATTAGCGGTAGTGATACAACTGTTTTTGCTACCCACAAAGGTATTTTATATCAAGGTAGTTTCAAAGGGGCTTGTACTTTGAAATATGTTAGAGTCCAAGAAGAAAACAGTAATCTTTCCACCTATTATCTACACGTCAATTATTATTAGAATCCACGAATTTTCTTTCTTAAAGCAATTGCTCCTGCAATAGAACTTAAAGAAAAGATTGTTCCAACCAACAAATTTGAAGCTCCGGTTCTCGGTATAACACTAGTTCCTTTACCAAGGACATAAGAAGAAGTGTCTTGGTCTTCGACTGTGCTTGCACTACCCTTTACAACATTGGTATAAACACCACTATTGATGTTGTCGTTAACAATTTTAGCTCTGAAATAATATTCCTTTTTTTCGTTAACAATCATCACATCTTTTTTCCAAACTATAGTTCTATCGGTACTATTATAAGTTCCATCACTCAATACAATCTCTAAATTTTTGGGTAAATAATCAGTAATTACTATATTATTTAATTCTGTCAAACCATTATTTTCTACCTTAATTATAAATTCAACCAAATCTCCCACGATAAAACTCTTTGTGCTGGCATCCAAATTATCATAGAATCTATCCATTCCAAAAGCCCTTACCTGTTTATCAACAAACATAGATTTCTCCTTTTTTTCAGGAGAATTATATTGGTATTGGCCACGAGCCAACTCCGGGCAAATTACTGCCTTAAGCGCTATTAACGATATCAGAATAAAACAAGTTAATTTATTCATAATTTTTATTACAGGACGTATTTTACTCCCAGATATCTCATTTGTCAAGTAATTTGCTATACTCTTAATATGGCTTACATAATCAATCAACTTTCTGTGTTTTTTCCCGCTTACAATGAAGAAGCGAATTTGGAAAACACAGTCAACAAAACCATCCCAATATTAAAAGATATTGCCCAAAAATGGGAAATAATCATCATTAACGATGGTTCGAAAGATAAGACTGAAGCTAAAGCCAAAGCTTTGATCAAGAAATATCCTAAATACGACATCAGATTAATTAACCACAATCCCAACCGTGGCTACGGTGCCGCCTTCAAAAGTGGAATATATAATGCCAAATACGATTGGATTACCTTTACAGATGCAGATGGCCAATTTGACTTTAACGACGTAAAAACCCTCATTTCAACCCAGGAAAAGACAAAAGCTGATCTGGTAATTGGCTATTATTTAGGACGAAAAGTACCTTTTTATCGTATTTGGGGCTCAAAAGTATGGCAATTAGCAGTTTTACTTCTTTTTGGCCTTAAGGTAAGAGATATTGATTGTGGTTTTAAATTATTTAAAAAAGAAGTAGTAGATACCATTCCTAAACTTGAAGCTGAAAGAGGACCTTTCATTTCATCAGAATTTCTTATTAAAGCTAAAAGAAAAGGTTTCAAGATTGTTGAAGTGGGAGTACATCATTTCGAACGTCAAGCTGGTGCAGCTACAGGCTCTAATTTAGATGTTGTTATCGCCGGTTTAAAAGATTTAATTAAACTTAGATTCAAAATAAGATGAAATTTGTCAAAAAACACTGGTTAATCATAACTATTTTACTAATTTCAGCATTTTTTCGTCTTTTCAAAATATCAGAATATATGGAATTCTTGGGTGATCAAGGTAGAGATGTGATTATTATGCGTGATTTTCTCAAACACGGAAATTTATTCTTCATCGGTCCGCCTACTAGTATCGGTCATATGTATCTTGGTCCCTGGTACTATTACTTGGTAGCTCCTTTTCTTTGGCTATTTAATTATAACCCCGTTGGACCCTCAGTTTTTGTTGCCCTTTTGGGAATTTTAACAACATATCTTTTCTATTCTATTGGCAACAAATGGTTTAATAAACCTGTTGGTTTTATTTCCGCCTTACTTTTCGCAATATCTCCAGTTGCTATCAAATATAGCAGTTTTTCCTGGAATCCAAACATTATGCCTTTCTTTTCTCTTCTTTTTATATATTTTTCTTTTACTGCCATATTTGACAAAAAATACAATTATTTTATCTTGGCTTCTTTAGCATTTATTGGTTGTATTAATTCTCATTATTTTGCCCTAACTCTTTTGCCTTTTGTTGGTCTTTATTGGCTTCTCACTTATAAGAAGGAATATTGGAAACCAACTATTTTAGCTGCAATAATATTTTTAACATCTCTTATTCCTCAACTTCTTTTTGATCTCAAACATCAAGGTCAAAACACTCAAGCTTTCAACACCTTTTTTACTAAAAGAGAAAATACTTTAAGTATCAAAATATACAAAGCTATTCCCAAATTTTTTCCCACATTAAACGACATTAATACCCGCCTTTTATATGGTAAAAATACTCAATTTGCCCTTATATTAACCCTTATTTATTTAATTTTTCTTATCTATTCCTTAAAATATTTCAAAAGACGGCATTTTTTAATCCTTTTTTGGTATATTTTGGGTCTTACTGCTTTTGGAATTTATAAAAACCATATTTATGACCACTATTATGGTTTTATTCTTCCGGCCGTATTTCTTTTAACCGGAATAATTATCAATAAAACAAAATATTATGGATATGCCTTTTTAACAATCTTAATTATTCTTTCTTTACTACAAAATCCTCTTCGTTTTCTTCCTAACCGACAAATGCAAACGGTCAAAACTATCAATGACCTAATCTTAAAAGATTCCAATAATCAAAAATTCAATTTTGCTCTTCTAGCCAAAATGAATTATGCCGATCCTTACCTTTATTTTTTTGAAGATTCCAAGTTGGTAGATACCCACCAAGAAATTACGGATCAACTTTACGTGGTGTGTGAACCGTTTCAAATAGATTGTAATCCCATTAATAATCCCGAATGGGCCATTGCATCTTTTGGCTGGTCTAAAATCGATAAAGAATGGGAAATTAGTGGTATTAAAATTTTCCGTTTAATTCATAATAAAATCTAAGACTAGAATTCCGGGCATTTTTCTCTTATCATTCATATATGGATTATTGTATTGCAATCAGTGTTGTTATTCCTTGCTACAACGAAGAAAACAATCTCAAAAGGGGAGTTTTGGAGCAAGTTTTCAATTATTTAAATAAGCAAAAGTATAAATGGGAAGTTATTGTTGCCAATGACGCCTCATCCGATAACAGTTTAAAATTAGTCGAAAAATTTGTTAAAAATCACCAAGGTTTTTCTGTCTTGGATCTGCCCCACGGTGGCAAACCAAGTGCTGTTTATGCCGGTATAAAAAAAGCTAAATATGAATATATTCTTTTTACTGATATGGACCAATCAACTCCTATTAGTGAGCTAGCCAAACTTATTCCTTATTTGGACAAAAATGAAGTTATTATTGGTTCTCGCGGTATTTTTCGCAACGGTAATAGTTTGATTAGAAAATTAGGTTCTCTTATTTTTTTAAATTTTCGTCGTTTAATCATTCTCTCCAAAATTGTTGATACTCAATGCGGTTTTAAAATAATTAAAACCGATGTAGCCAAGAAAATTTTTCCTCGTCTTTCTTTTTTTAAAGAAAATATAACCGGTGGCTGGCGTGTTTCTGCCTTTGATGCCGAAATGCTTTTCATGGCTCAAAAATGGGGCTATAAAATTAAAGAAGTCCCTGTTATTTGGCAAGATGAAGATATTTCTAACACCAAAGGCAATAAAACTAAAAGTTATTTAAAAGAATCCCTTCAAATGGTTAAAGAAATCTGGAGAATCAAAATCAACGATCTTGGGGGAAAGTATGAAAAAAAATAAAATTAATTTTATTGCCGAAATTTTAATTTTCCTCTTATATTTTATAACTCGACTTACCAATCTAATTAAATTACCGGTTTTTGCTGATGAAGCTATATATATTCGTTGGTCACAAATTATCCAATCTGTCGAAACTCTTCGTTTCATTCCTCAGACAGACGGTAAGCAACCTCTTTTTATGTGGCTGTGCATACCTTTTATTAAACTTTTTTCCAATCCCTTATTTGCTTCTCGTTTTGTTTCTGTTTTAGCCGGTTTTGGCACTATTTTAGCTCTATATTTTCTTTTAAACTTAATCAAAAATCGCAAAACCGCTCTTATAGCCTGTTTTATTTATATTCTTTTACCATATACTTTCTTTTTTGATCGTATGGCTCTTGCCGATAATCTTTTGTCGATGTTTGGTCTTTGGAGTTTATATTTCACTCTCTTGTTGGCTAAAAAACCAAAATTAGATTTAGCTATGATTTTGGGTATTATTTTGGGACTTGCTTGGCTGACCAAATCTCCAGCTATCTATTTCATTGTTTTATCATTTTTAACCATACTTTATTTGAATCCTAAAAAATCATATTTTTTCCTTATTTCTTTTTTTATTACTTTTTGTATCTATAATATTCTTCGTTTAGGCCCGCAATTTCATATGATTGCTCTTCGCAACCAAGACTATATTCATCCTTTAAGAGAAATTTTAAAGCATCCACTAGATCCACTAATTCCTCATTTGCGTGATGTTTTCCATATTTTCAAATTCTATCTTGGCCTTTCGTTTATTTTGATTTGTCTTCCCTCCAAAAAAAATAAGTATTGGTTTATCATTTTGGCCTGGTTTATTTTGCCATTGATTGCCAATTGTGCTATGGCCAAAGTATTTACTGCTCGTTATATTCTTTTCACTATTCCCTATTTAATTATCCTTTTTTCCTTGGGGATAAATAAATATCTTTGGTTCCTTCTTTTTATTCCTAATATATTTCTTGTATATCGACTTTCCTTTCAACCCTACAAAGTCAATTTACCATCAATTGACAAAGGTTATCTTCAAGATTGGAC
>CAZSCX010000002.1:0-47782 GCA_964605545.1 uncultured Gammaproteobacteria bacterium | reverse complement strand
ATTTCTTTTGATGGCAGTATTCATAAATATTTACTGGCCAATTTTCCCTTATTACTTGATCGTAAATGGTATATGATTACTCTTTTTCCGGTTATCTTTGGTCTTATGCGTTATGGTCAAATCATTTTTGAAATGCAAGAAGGTGAACGTCCAGAAAGAGTTGTGTCTACCGATATTCCCCTCATCATTGCCGTTGCCTCTTGGGGAATTCTAATGATCACCTTAGTTTATGTTCTCTAAACCAAAAAATTTTTTTATCTTATTGGTGCTACTCTTGTGTTTTACTCGTTTTCTAAAAATAAATTGGGGAAACAATTATTTCTTTCATCCCGATGAAAGTAATATGGCTCGAGCCATTTCTCAATTATCACCCCAAAATCTTGATCCTGGTTTTTATGCTTATGGTCAATTTCCACTTTATATTGTTTATTTTATTTTTAAATTTTTTAATTTTTGGTTTAATCCGTCTTTGAGTATCAATCTTAGTTTTATTCAAGCGGTTTTTGGGTTAAGGATTTTATCAGCAATATTTTCCTGTTTTACTGCTTATTTTATTTATCTAATTTCAAAAATATTTTTTAAAAAACCAAAATATCAACTGCTTTTATTTCTCTTTATTATCCTAAATCCAGGTTTAATTCAAATTGCCCATTTTGGTACCACGGAATCAATTCTATCTTTTGTTCTTGTTTTCAATATCTATATGGCGTTAATGTTGCACGAAAAAATAAAATTAAAATATATTTTTTGGTCTGCTTTGGTTACTGGAATTGGCATCGGTAGTAAAATTACTGCTGTCTTTTTTATCTTACCTATTATTTTTGCCTTAAAATTTAATTTACTAACTACTGTTTACTATTTACTAATTACTGGTTCAATTACCCTTATTTCCACCCCTTATTATTTGATCAATTTTCATGAATTTCTTTCCTCAATGAACTATGAAACCGGTGTCGCCACCGGCAAAATCAAGGTTTTCTATACCAATCAATTTCTTCACAGTCTTCCATATATTTTTCAGTTTCATAAAATATTTCCCTATGTGTCTGGGTTATCTACTTTTATTTTATCTATTTTTGGGTTTTTTCTTTTTATCAAGAAAAAACTTTTTAATCAAAAATATTTTATTCTCCTTATTCCTTGTTTAATTTATTTTATTTATTTTGGTCAGCTTTATACTAAATGGGTTCGTTTTATGGCTCCCATATTTTTTATTTTTCCATTTTTCGCTGTATTATTTATCAGTAAAATTAAATCGGAAAAATTATTTTATCTATTTACCATTCTTTGTCTTACGCCTGGTTTACTTTTTATCAATCTTTATTTAAAGCCCGATATTCGTCTTCAGACTTCAAAATGGATTGATCAAAACATTGTTTCCGGCAAGACAATTCTTTCTGAAGGTGGCAATGTCATAAACATTCCCATTAATACCAATAATCATTTTAAAACTATCAATTTTGATTTTTATAGTCTAGAAAATTCTTCCAATAATCAGGCAGAACTACAAAGATATCAAAAAAATTCCGATTATGTATTAATTCCATCACGTCGTGTTTTCAAAAACCAAAAAGGAATTTCTTTTCCTTTTAGCAGTCAATATTATAAAGATCTTTTTTCCGGAAAATCTGGTTTTAAATCTCTAAAAACTTTCCAAATTAAAAATTATTTTTTGTTAGATCCGGAAAATGCCGAAGAAACCTGGACAGTTTTTGATCATCCCAAAATTAGACTTTATCAAAGAAGCAAATGAAGAAATATTTAATCTATTTCATTTTAGTTATTGGTCTTTTGTTTAGAACTTTCGGTCTTAATTGGGATCAAGGTTATCACCTTCATCCCGATGAAAGAATGATTATTATGGTTACCGAAAAAATTACTTATCCCAACAATCTCAACCCTAAATTTTTTGCCTATGGTTCCTTTCCTATTTACTTATTAAAAATTGTATCAAATAATTTGGCTCACATTTTTCCGCCTTCATCTTCCTATGATTATATAAATTTAATTGGCCGTTTTATCTCCTCAATTTTTGACGTCATAACTATTTATACTATTTATCTAATTTGCAAATTATTTACAAAATCGGAAAAAACATCACTAATATCAGCAATTTTTTATGCTACTTGTATTTTCGCCGTTCAACTTTCTCATTTTTACGCCGTCGATACCATATTAAATTGTTTTATTTATTTATCTCTCTATTTTGCTCTTCTTTTTTATTTTTATACTACCTCAAAATATCTTGTCTTCAGCAGTATTTTTACCGGTCTTGCTTTTGCTACCAAGGTCAGCGCCTTTCCGATTTTATTTCCCATAATTTTAATAATTTTTCTTAAACCAAACAAAATCAAACACTTGTTTCTTTTTGGTCTCTTTTCTCTTTTTTTTCTTTTTATCGGCATGCCTTATGCTTTTTTAGATTTTAAAACTTTTTATCGTCAGATTATGGAGCAGCAAGCCATGACCAAAAATGCCTATGTTTTTCCTTACACTCTCCAGTATGTTAAAACTACTGCTTATCTATATCCTTTAAAAAATATTTTTTTATGGGGAGCTGGCCCCTTTCTTAGTCTTGCTTCTCTTTTATTTTTTACTAAATTTTTCAGAAACATAAAAATAAAGGGTTTTATTTTTATGTTTATTTTTGTTTTCATATATTTTGCCATTACCGGATGTTTTGCTGTTAAATTCATGCGCTACATGTTGCCCCTTTATCCTTTTATTTGTCTCACAGCTGCCCTTTATCTGAAAAAAAACAAGAATCTCTTTCTTCTGTTTTTTATCCCTCATTTTTTTATACTCCTGGCTTTCCTAAGTATTTATTTTTATCCTAATACACGCCTCGATGCTTCTCTTTGGCTCAAAAACAACCTTCCTCCAAATTCAACAATTCTTCGAGAACATTGGGACGATGGCCTTCCGCTTGGTAGTGATTTTGGCCACAAAACAGAAGAATTGGCTATGTATGAGTCTGATCATAACCCTCAAAAATGGTTAAAAATTAATGACCAATTAAATCGGGGAGACTATCTGGTCATTGCCAGCAATCGCCTTTGGAAACCTATTACCGATCTAAAGGACAAATATCCTATTAGTGCCAAGTATTATCAAGATCTATTTGAAGGCAAGTTAAATTATCAAAAAGTCAAAGAATTTACGCGTTTTCCTGCAATTTTTGGTGTTACTATTAATGATCAGAACGCCGATGAATCATTTACGGTTTATGATCATCCTCAAGTATTAATTTATAAAAAGATATAATATACCCATATGACTAACAAAAAACCCTTAGTTTTAGTTACCGGCGGTTCAGGTTTTCTGGGTATCAATCTTGTTCGTCACCTTCTCAAAAACAACTATTCGGTTAGGGTTCTTGATATTGCTCCATTCAATTATCCCGAATTAAGAAAAATCGATTTTATTTTAGGTGATATTCGTCATCCTAAAACTATCGAAAAATCCTATCAAGGTGTCGATTATATCGTCCATGCCGCCGCTGCCTTACCTCTTTATTCCAAAGAGGATATTATGTCCACCAATGCTTATGCCACTAAAGATTTATTAAAACAAGCCAAAGAGAAAAAAATTAAACGTTTCGTTTATATTTCATCTACTGCAGTTTACGGTATTCCCGATCATCATCCTCTTTACGAAACTGATAAATTACATGGTGTTGGGCCTTATGGCGAAGCCAAAATTATCTCTGAACAATATTGTCAAGAATATCGTAAAAAGGGGATGATCATTCCGGTACTAAGACCCAAATCATTTATTGGTCCCGAGAGACTAGGTGTTTTTTCTCTCCTCTATGATTGGGCTAAATCCGGCAAAAATTTTCCTGTGATAGGCAATGGCAACAATCCCTATCAACTATTGGATGTCCAAGATTTATGTGTTGTCATTCATTCCTGTTTAACTCTTAATTCTAAAAAGGTAAACGATACCTTTAATATTGGTGCTAAACGTTTTAGCACTATGAGAGAAGATTATCAAAAAGTTCTTGATTATGCCGGTTTTGGCAAAAAAATTATTGGTTTTCCTGCCGCTCCTGTTATTGCGGCTCTAAAGATTCTAGAATTTTTCCATCTTTCACCTCTTTATAAATGGGTTTACGAAACTGCCGGTAAAGATTCTTTTGTTTCTATAAAAAAAGCCGAAGAAAAACTTAATTTCCAACCAAAATATTCCAATGCCGAAGCTTTGATTAGAAATTATAAATGGTATCTTGCCAATCTCGACAATTTTCAAAATCAAAGTGGTGTTTCTCATCGAGTTCCCTGGAGTCAGGGAATATTAAAAATTATTAAAATATTTTTCTAATGACCAACAAAGAATTGTTTTTTTGGCAACCAAAAAAAGACTACTTTAAACATTTTTGCCAATTTCCAATTGGCCGTTTTGTTTTAGTTGCCACTAATTATATTATTTGGATTTTTCTTTTTTATATTTCTTATCTTTTAATCAAGAAAGATATTAATATCTTTTGTCAATTATTTTTTGCCACACTAATAGGGGAAATAATCGAAAAATATCTTAAAACCAAAAAAATTTGGCATCGCCCCGTTCATAAAAACAAAAATTCTATTCCTTCTGGATTAATTAAACATTGGTATACCAACGGCTCTTTTCCTTCGGGTCATACCATAAAAGCTGTTTTCTTTTTCTTTTTTATTCTGCAATATCAAGTTTTCAATCCCATTCTCTATTGGCTAATTGTCTTGCCTCTTCTTTCATTTAGAGTTTTTGTCGGCCTGCATTATCCAATTGATGTCCTTGGTGGAGCCATTATTGGTATAGCCATGTATTTATTTTCTCTTCCTATACATCTTCCTTTTGTTATCAATAATTTTATCGAAAAAATATTTAATTTTATTTTTTATGTTCGCTGACTTAAAATACATATTATTTTGGTGGTTTATTATTTTGCTTTTTGGTACTTCAGTCCTTCCTTTTACTTTTAATTTATTCAAAAAATTTTTTGACAAAGGTTATATTTTTTCCAAAATCATTGGTATTACTTTTACCACTTATTGTATTTTTGTTTTAGGTATTTTTAAACTTGTCACTTTTTCTACTCCATCGATTTTTTTGATTCTATTATTAATTTCTTTTTTAAATTATTTTTATCTTTTCAAAAAACAAAAATTTGCTGATTTTATAAAATTACTAAAAAATAATTATAAAATTTTAATTTTTGAAGAAATATTATTTTTTATTATCTTGATTTTTTGGTCTTTTGTTCGTGGTTACAATCCCATGATTGAAGGCTTAGAGAAATTCATGGATTGGGGTTTTATTAATTCCATGCTTAGAGCTAAATATATGCCTCCAGCTGATATGTGGTTTGCTGGTGAATCAATTAATTATTATTATTTCGGTCATCTATATTTTAGCCTATTAACCAAATTTTCCGGACTTATATCAGCTATTACTTATAATCTTTCTATCGCTACTGTTTGTGCTCTCACTTTTGTTTCCGGTTTTTCCTTAGTGGGCAATATTATCCATCATTTTTTTACCAAAAAAACCCAATTTAAATTTATCCTTATCGGCGGTCTTTTTTCTGCTCTATTCTTAACTTTTGGTGGTAATCTTCACGCTATTTACAAAATATCTAAACTCAATATCAAGCAAAATAATGGTCAACTAGTTCTCAGCAAAAATGCTTTTCAAAGGGCTGCTAACTCATATTGGTATCCCGATGCTACTAGATTTATTGGTTTTGATCCTGATGTTAACGACAAAACAATTCATGAGTTTCCCATTTATAGTTTTGTTGTCGCCGATCTCCATGGCCACATGAACGATATTCCCATTATTCTCTTTTTTATCGCTATGCTTTTGGTTTTAAACGCCCCCACTTCATATTTCATTAATTGGCGGTTGATAATTTATTCCGGTTTGACTCTTTCTTTGGCCTTTATGACCAATGCTTGGGATTTTGCAATTTATGGTTTATTGTTTGCCGTTACTTATTTTTTGATCAACATTAGTCTTTGGAAAACTATCGTTAATGGTCTAGGTGTAATTATTGCCTGGTATATTTTTACTCTCCCTTTTTCTCTCAATTTTATTCCTATGGCCCAAGGCATAAAATTATCTGATGCTCAAACACCTTTTTATCAACTCTTCATTCTCTATGGTGGTTTTTGGCTAATTATCATTCCTTACATCTTTTCTCTCTTTTCTTACCAACTCAAAAATCGCAAGAAATCATTTTTGTATACCGATCTTTTTGTCATGGGGTTATTTTTGACCGCCACTCTCCTGGTTGTACTTCCCGAATGTGTATATTTAAAAGATATTTATATCTTTTCTCATCGTCGAGCCAATACTATGTTCAAATTAGTTTACCAAGCTTTTATCATATATTCCCTAATAACTGGTTATGTTTTGGTTCGTCTTTCCACATTGATCAAAAATCATCGTCAATATTTAATTTATAAAATATTATTTTTACTAATTTTTGTATCCCATTTAATATATCCATTCTTTGCCATTCGTTCTTATTATGGTCTAAAAGAATATAAGGGTCTCTATGGTATGAATTTTCTTAAAGATCAATTTTCGGATAATCTTGAAGCGATCGATTGGATAAATAAAAATATTACCGGTCAACCAATAATGCTGGAAGCTGTTGGAGATAGCTATACTCTTTATAATCAAATTTCTGCTACTACCGGTCTTCCCACAGTTCAAGGTTGGTTGGTTCATGAATGGCTTTGGCGAGGTGGTTATGATCAGCCTGGTGCCCGTGCTGCTGATGTCGAAAAAATTTATACCAATAAGGATCGCAACGAAGTTCGTCGTTTGCTTCAAAAATATAATGTCGATTATGTTTTTCTTGGAGTCAATGAACGCAAAAAATACCCAGCTCTTAATGAAAAGAACTTTATTGATCTAGGATTTTCGACTATCTTTGAAACCGGAAAAACTAAAATCTATAAAGTCATCAAATAAAATGGTTAAATAGACAGGTGTCCGATATCTTAAAAGATTTAAATCCAGAACAACGCCAAGCCGTTACTTTTCAAGGTTCTCCCTTGTTATTATTAGCCGGTGCCGGATCGGGTAAGACTCGAGTTTTAACTCATCGGGCAGCTTACTTTATTTATCAAAAAATTGCCAAGTCTCAGGAAATTCTTCTATTAACCTTTACCAACAAAGCCGCCAATGAAATGAAAGAAAGAATGGCAAAACTTCTTTCCAAAAACTGCTTGTCGGCAGACAATTCCAATAATTTATTTGCCGGCACCTTTCATTCTTTTTGTTGTCGGGTATTAAGGATTGATGGTGATAAGATCGGCATTAATAATAATTTTATTATCTATGATTCTGATGATCAAGAAAATTTAATTAAAAGAGTTTTAATTGATCTGGATCTCAATCCCAAAGAATTTAAACCATCCTCAATTGCCTATTTTATCGAAAATTGCAAAAATAATTATTTAAATCCCCATCAAGCATTAGAAGAAGCCAGTGGTTTTTGGGCGGAATATGCCGTAAAAATTTATCGTCAATACCAAAAAAGATTAGAAGAATTCAAAGCTCTAGATTTCAATGATTTACTTTTTAAAACCGTTGATCTTTTTATAAAAAATCCATCAATCTTAGAAAAATATCAAAATAAATATAAATTTATCTTAGTCGACGAATATCAAGACACCAATCAAATCCAATATCTCTTAACCAAGCTATTAGCCAAAAAGTATCGTCAAATAACAGCTGTCGGCGATGCTTCTCAAGCAATTTATGGTTGGCGTGGTGCCGATTACAAAAATCTTATTAGTTTTACCACCGACTTTAAAGATGCCAAAATAATCAATCTGGAAAGAAACTATCGTTCGACTCAAATTATTCTTGATGCCGCTAATAATATTATTTCAAAGAATAATAGCCATCCCGTTCTAAAACTATTTACTGCCAAAAAATCTAATGATTTAATCAGAATCTATGAAGCTTCAAATGAAATGGATGAAGCCGAATATATTGCCGATCGTATTAATTTTTACCACAATATAGTCCATATTCCTTACAAAAATATTGCCGTTCTTTATCGGATGAATGCACAATCTCGTGTCTTAGAGGAAGCCTTTTTGAAATTTGGCTTACCCTATGTTCTTTTGGGGGGTATTCGTTTTTATGAAAGAGCAGAAGTCAAAGATATTCTTTCCCTAATGCGTTATTTAGTAAATCAAAATGACAAAATATCCGAAACCAGAATTATTAAATCACTTGGCAAAATCAAATCCCGTCATTTTTTTGAATTTATTAAAGATTTTAAATATAAAAATTTAGATACAGTTCAAATTTTAGAATCTTTGATCAATTCTTCTACTTATCTCAATCGTTTTGATCCAAAAGATGATGATGATCAAAAACGAATCGAAAATATTAAAGAATTAAAATCGGTTGCCACTTCTTTTCCAAAAATAAATGATTTTCTGGAAAACATTGCCCTTGTTCAACAAGAATACTCAGCTCAGGAAAAAAATAAAAAGAAAGAAAGCAGGGAAGGAGTGCGTCTCATGACTCTTCATGGTTCAAAGGGATTGGAATTTGAAGTTGTTTTTTTGGTCGGTTTCGAAGAAGGACTTTTACCTCATTCTCGTTGTCTTGTCGACGAGGCTCAATTAGAAGAAGAACGTCGTCTTTGTTATGTTGGTGTCACTCGAGCTAAGGATTTTTTGGAAATTACCTATGCCTCAAAACGTCTTTATATCGGCAAAAGTTCTCTTAATGAACCAAGTCGCTTTTTGCTTGATATCCCTTCTCATTTACAAGAATTAAGTCAAGGTAAAACTTCTTCCAAAAGGAAAAATGAAACCGAAGACGATTTTATCTACGATCCTGATATATACTAATGTATGAGCATTAATCATCCACTTCATTCCAAAGAGTGGGCAGAGTTTCAAAAAAAACAAGGCCATCTCGTTTTTTCTTTTAAAGATTATATTTTAGTTCTTCACCATCTTCCAAAAATACCGCACAAAATAGGCACTATTCTTCGTGGTCCTCAAATTACTCAGTCAATGCTTGATGAAATTAGACCAATTTGTCAAAAAGAAAAAGTTATTTTTGTAAAAATCGAACCAAATGTTTTGGCAAAAAATACGGAAGTCTATAATTTCAAAAATCTAGTTTCTTCCCCCAAGGTTAATTTTTATCCTCATTCAATCTTTCTTGATTTAACTCCTAGTGAAGAAAAATTATTGGAAAATATGCATCCCAAAACTCGCTACAATATTAAAGTTGCCGCCCGCCACGGAGTCAAAATTGAAGAACAAACTAATCAAACAGGTTTTACCGCCTATCTCAAGCTTTTAGCAGAAACAGGCAAAAGACAGGGATTTTTTATTCACAACCAACAATATCATCAAAATCTTTGGGATTCCCTAAAAGGTTCAGATATCCCTCATATTTTTTTGGCAAAATATCAAAATCAAGTCTTATCGGCTTTTATGATTTTTAAATATAAAGATAAAATTTATTATCCCTATGGAGCTTCATCAGACAATAACCGTCAAGTTATGGCTCCAAATTTACTCATGTGGGAAGTAATTAAATGGGGAAAGAAAGAAAAATGTAAATTATTTGATATGTGGGGTGCCCTTTCTCCCGATGCCAAAGAAGGAGATCTTGGATTTGGATTCCATCGTTTTAAAATGGGTTATGGCGGTGAACTGGTAAAATTTGTTGGTACCTATGATTATATTATCAATCCAATTATGTATAAATTATTTATTTTTACCGATTTTATACGCTGGAAAATTTTACGCTTTAAAGCTAAACTACATCTATGAGTCTAGACATTGCTAAATTATCAAAATTAGCCAATCTACCAATAAAAGAAAATAACAATCTCCTAAAAGATTTGGAAAGTATCACTTCTCACTTTGAAGTTTTAGAAAAAATAAACACCAACAATGTCGAACCGCTTTATCAGGTTAATAGTCTAAAAAATGTTTATCGGGAAGATAAAGTTATTGAAACCCCGCCAATAAAAGATGGTTATTTTGTTACCAAAGCCGTCATCAATAAAAATGGATAATAAATTAAACGCCTTTATAACTATTGTCGATAAACCCTCTTCGGGAATTCCAATTGCCATTAAAGATAATATTTGTACCAAAAATATAAAAACTACTGCCGGTTCGAAAGTTTTAGAAAATTATTTTCCTCCATATAACGCAACTTTAGTCGACAGATTAGAAAAAAATGGTTATTCAATTATAGGCAAAACGAATCTTGATGCTTTTGCCCATGGTTCGTCTACTGAAAATTCTGATTTTGGTGTTACCCATAATCCTCATGATTTTGATTACCTTCCTGGCGGTTCTTCCGGTGGTTCTGCTGCCGCTGTTGGCGCTGGCCTTGTCGATGTAGCTATTGGCACCGAAACTGCCGGGTCTATTCGTCAGCCATCTGCTTGGTGCGGTGTTGTTGGCCTCAAGCCGACATATGGTCTGGTTTCTCGTTATGGAATAATTGCTATGGCTTCCAGTATGGATTGCCCTGGCGTTATTGCCAACAATGTTACCAACGCCGCCAAAGTTTTGGAAGTAATTTCTGGTCACGACCCTCATGATGCAACATCACTACCTTTATCTCCATTTAAATTTGTAAAGAATCCATCAACCGTTGGACCGAAATTAAAATTGGGAATTCCCAAATCTTATTTAAAAATAGTTAGTCCTGAAATTTTGGAAAAATTTAACGACGCCAAAAAAATATTTGAAAGTTTAGGCCACGAAATTGTAGAAATCGATATGATGGATCCCTCCATTTCCATTGCTGTCTATACCATTCTTCAAAGATCTGAAGTATCCAGTAATTTATCTCGGTTTGATGGTATTCGTTATGGTAATACCAGAGAAAATTTTAATTTAGAAAATCAACGCCGCATACTTCTTGGTACTCACACCTTATCGGCAGGTTATTATGACGCTTATTACACCAAAGCCTTAAAAGTCAGAAATTTAATTGCTCAAGATTTTGATAAAAAATTTAATCAGGAAAAAATTGATTTAATTATTTCTCCTACCACTCCCACCCTTGCTCAAAAAATTGGTTCATCAAAAAATGACCCAATGTATGGCGAAAAAGCTGATCAATTAGTCGAACCAAGTACTCTTGCCGGTCTCCCGGGAATGTCTATTCCTTGCGGATTTGTTGGCAAACTACCCGTCGGTTTCCAGATAATCGGCCCTGCCCTTTCTGAAAACTTAATTATCAATTTAGGACTTCAATATGAAAGTAACACCAATAATAGGACTTGAAGTCCATATTGAATTAAACACCTTATCAAAAATGTTTTGCGCTTGTAGCGCCTCTCATTTTCAAGCCAAAGCCAATACCCATACTTGTCCGGTTTGTCTTGGTCTCCCCGGTACTCTCCCAACTCCAAACGAAACTGCCATTGGTTATTGTATAAAGCTGGGACTTGCTCTAAATTGCGAAATAAACAAAATATCTTTTTTTGAGCGCAAACATTATTTTTATCCAGATTTACCAAAAGGTTATCAAATAACCCAATCGCTTAAACCATTTTGCATTAATGGTTATCTAGAAATTGATGGCCAAAAAATAAGAATCAATCGGGCTCATATGGAAGAAGATGCCGGTAAAAATATTCATGAAAACAATGAAACTAAAGTCGACTTTAATCGTGCTGGTGTGCCATTGGTCGAAATTGTTTCCGAGCCGGATATAACCTCAGCCGAAATCGCCAAAAAATATTTAATCCGTTTACAACAGATAGTTCGTTATCTAGAAATTTCCGATGCCGATATTGAAAAAGGCTCCATGCGTTGTGAGCCGACAATAAATTTAAAAATAGAAGATGGTGATAAAACATTTTTTACCCCCTTAGTTGAAGTCAAAAATATTGCCGGATTATCGGGAGTTTTAGATGCGATAAATTTTGAAATAAAAAGACAAACTGATGACTTTACCAAAACTCATCAGGAAAAAGACAACCCACCCGCTGGCGGAAAAACAACTCGTGGTTGGGATGCAGATCACAAAAGAACTTTTATTCAAAGAGAAAAAGAGGGAAGTGATGATTATCGTTATTTTCCCGAGCCAGATATTCCACCTTTTATCGATTATCAATATGACAAAAATATTCCCGAATTACCCGATATCAAAATTAAGAAATATATAAATTGGGGTATTTCTCAAATTGACGCCGAAAGTCTTGTTAGCAATAAAAATTTTGCCCTTTGTTTTGAAAAAGCCGTCGGTGATAATATCAATTTTGCCAAACAAATCTCCAATTTATTTTTAGGCCCGCTTAAAAAAGATCTTGATATAAACAAAATAAATTCTGTCTATTTCAAAGATATAATTGAATCATTAAACAAAAATGAAATTTCATCAACTGTTGTCAAACAGATAATTTTAGAATCCTACGAAAGTGACCAAAATCCCCTCGACATAGCCAAATCCAAAAATCTTTTACAAAATTCCGATACTGGTGTCATTGAAGAAATTGCCAAAAAAATTATCGCCGACAACCCCAAAGCCGTGCAGGATTACATAAAGAATCCCAACTCTATTGGCTTTTTAATCGGCCAATTAATGAAAGTTTCCTCCGGCTCCGCCAATCCCTCCCTCGCCAAAGAAATATTAGAAAAATTATTGAAATAAAATATCGTTTTCCCAATTTACAGGATTATTTTTTATATAATTTTTTATAATCAAATATCTTTTTTCGGATTTAATCACGTGTTCATAATAATTTATTTGGAATATTCGTTTTACAAATATTGGCCATTTTTTTGTTTTTACATTTCGAATATATTCATTTGTCGCCATCGTTTTAAACCATTGAATTATATTACCCAACGTCGTAGGGGGCGACCGATGTGTCGCCCCGCATACATTCGGATGTGTCCGCCCGCATGAATCATTACGAATAATAATTATTGCGTGTATATGGTTTGGCATTATTACATAATCATCCAATTCAATGTTTTCAAAATGTTTTGGTAATTCATTCCACCAATAATCAATCATTTTGCCTACATCATTTAATTTTGTTTTTGTGTGAATATTTTCCATCGACGGGCAATGATTTGTTTCCATCGACGGGCGGACACATGGATTCGTCAATTCCATCGACGGGCGGACACATCGGTCCGCCCCTACGGAATCAATAAACATACATTTTCGGTTTTGGGTACAAATTGTTACAAAATAATATCCCGATTGGGAATAATCATATCCTTGCCATCGGACAAATTTTCTTTTTGGTAACATGATTAATAATACCAATTGTATTTTTGTTAAAATAGGGTAATGGCCAAATATATTAGCCTATATTTGGCAATAATTAACAATAAATAAGCTGATTTATCACTTGTCTACATGTTACAATGATTACGAATCAGTATTTACTGAAAGAAAATCCAAATATTAATATTTTCTTTTGGAGGTGTAAAAAATGATGAAGCATGAAAAGTGTTTAGAAAGGGATAATTGTAATGGTTGTCAGTCAGAGTGCGAAGGATGCAACCCTGAATATATGGATCTTGAGAGAAGAATGCACAAAATGACTCCAGAAGAAATGAAAAACTTTTTAATAAAGTCCAGAGTTTTGAAGTCCACATCAATAACTTGCTAAAATAAAGTAATGGCGGAATATCTAAAAAATCTCAATCCAAAACAGCTTCAGGCTGTGGAGGCTATTGATGGTCCGGTTTTGGTACTCGCCGGTGCCGGTACCGGCAAAACTCAAACAATTGCCGCTAGGATTGCCCATATTTTGACAAAAACCGATACTTCTCCCGAAAGTATTCTCTGTCTATCTTTTACCAACAATGCCGTCAAAAACATGCGTGACCGTCTCGTCAAATACATCGGTCCCGATGGCTACAAAATCCGTATTCACACCTTTCATTCTTTTTGCTCCGAAGTTATCAAAAATAATGCAATCAATATTGAACTCTTAGACGATTTGGAAAGACTGGAAATCATTATCTCTCTTATCGATGAGTTACCTCATGATTCTCCTCTCAAACCTTGGGGTGACAACTATTTTTATCAAAACGATTTAATCAATAATATTAAAACTCTAAAAAGAGAAAACATTAGTCCGGAAAAATTATTTGAATTAATTGATATTCAAAAAGAATTTTTAAAAAAATCCACCAATTTATTTTTAAAATTGAAAACCCATCCCAAAGAAACATTGGAGATTTTTAACGAAATTTTAAAATTTGCCGACAGTGAAATTTTAAATTATCTAAAATTTAAAAAAATACAACTTGATCAAGGAGTCTTTGATGTTGGAAAGGCCAAAAATCCCTTAATTAATTTTAAGAATGCTTTATTAAAATTTTATTTGGATTTGGAAAAAAATATCCCCAAACAATTTGAGCTTCAAAAAATCTATCAAAAATATCAAAAAATATTAAGTGAAATTAATCGTTACGATTACGAAGATCAAATTCTTTTTGCCATTCGTTCTTTCAACGAAGATGCTGATTTACTTTTTGATTATCAGGAGAAATACCAATATATTTTAGTTGACGAATATCAGGATGCCAATTCCTCTCAAAATGAAATTTTAAATCTTTTAACCAAAAATGACGACATCCCAAATCTTTTTGTTGTCGGCGACGACGATCAATCAATTTTTAGATTTCAAGGTGCCAATCTCGAAAATATTTATGAATTTGTCCAAAAATATAAACCCAAAGTAATTACTCTCAACAATAATTATCGCTCTCACCAAACCATTCTCGACAGCTCTCAATGTGTCATCGAAAAAAACAAAAATCGTATCACCGGCTTTTTAACCGATATCGACAAATCACTAAAATCAGCCATTGATGATCCAAGTAAACCAATAACCATATTTTCTTCATCAAGTAAACTGGAAGAAAACTATTTTGTCGCCCAAAAAATACATGAGTTAATTAAACAAAAAGTTAGTCCAAAAGAAATCGCTGTTATTTACAGAAACAATACTGATGTTTTGGATTTGCTGCCTTTATTGGAAAAATTAAATATAAAATATACCCTAAGTAATGGCAATAATATTTTATCGGATATCAAAATTAAACAACTCATCACTCTTTTAAAATATATTAACAACCCATCTGGTGAATTACTTTTTCCCATACTCGCTTTTGATTTTATCGGCTTAAAAGAACGGGAATTATACGATTTCTATAAATACGGAAAAACTTGTTCAAAAATAAAAAAATTTGAAAAAAGAATTGCTAAAGCCAAAATATATTTAGAAAATTATAATTTAAATAAAGCTTTTAATAAAATTATTCGCAAATTTAAAATTTTAAAACAAATAATTAAAAGTAAAAATTTTGATTTACTTCAAAAATTTAATGCCTTTTATGACCATCTCAAAAAATTATCTTACGAAAAAAATATTAATTTAAAAGATTTTATTTATCGCCTCGATCTCTTTTCCGAAAATAATATTCCCCTGGAAATCGAATCCGATATTACCTTAAACGACTCAATCAATTTAATGACAATTCACAAGGCCAAGGGTTTGGAATTCGAATATGTTTTTGTAATCAATACTATTTCTGCTCGCTGGGGTGAAAGTCGTGATCATAATAATTTACGTCTACCCTTGGGTATTTTAAAATATGAAATCAATAAGGATTTAAATGATTTAAGTGAAGAAGACCGCCGTCTTTTTTATGTTGCTCTAACCCGAGCCAAAAAAGATTTATTTTTATCTTATGGTGCCACTACCCCTTCACAATTTTTATCAGAAATTAAACCGGAATTAATCAATAATATTATTTCCTCTTCAGAGCTTGGCAGAAAGGCTCTTCTTTTTAATTTTCAAAAATATCCCCAAATAATTTCTGATAACGATTTTGAAAAATATCTTAAAACTTATTTAAAAGAAAATTATGTTTTAAGCCCCACCAATTTAAATTCTTATCTCAAATGTCCTCTCTGTTTTTTTTACAAAACAATTTTAAAAATTCCTCAAACCAAAAATAAATATGCCTCTTACGGTACCGCTGTTCACGCCGCTCTCTCTGATTTGCTAAAAAATAATTTATCCAAAAAGAAATTTTTAGAATCCTTTACCAAACATTTAAAACAAGAAAATTTAATTAAAAAAGAATTTCAAAATTTATTGGCCAATGGCCTTGACGAACTATCTCTTTATTATGATAAATACCTCGACACCTTTAAAAACGAAAATCTTTCTGAATTTAGTTTTAAACCTTTTAATGTTCATTTGGACAATATTCCTATTACCGGCAATATCGACAAAATTGAAATTCAAAAAGATCTTCACGCAATTGCTGTTGATTTTAAAACCGGCAATCCCGATAAACGTGACAACGATGATGATTATCAAAGACAAATATTGTTTTATAAAATTTTAGCCGACAATTGTCCTCAATTTAAATATAAGATAAATTCAGGGGTTCTCGATTACATCAAAAAAACCAAAAGGAAAAATATTGAAATAAAAGAAAAAGATTTATCTGATTTAAAAATTTTGATCAAAGATGTTTATAATAGAATTCTTAATTTAGAATTTAATCAAATAGGGGAAAAGTGTAAAGATGAAAACCATATCCATCAATTTCAAAAGGTTTGACAAAACCATCCCTTTACCGGTTTTTAAAACCAGTGGTGCTGTCGCCGCCGATATGTATACTCGTATCGATGTCGATATTCCCCCTCATAGTATATTTCCTATTCCTCTCAATGTAGCCATAGAAATACCGGCAGGTTACGCTATTCTACAATTTGCTCGTAGTTCAACTTCCAAATTAGGCTTAATGGCCGCAAATGGTGTTGGAGTCTACGACCGTGATTATTGTGGCGACAATGATGAATATCATTTTGTTGCTTACAACTACACCGACCATCCGGTTCATATCGAAAAAGCCACTCGCATCTGCCAAATTATGCTTATTAAAAATAACATTTTTAATATTAAAGAATTAAAAAATTTTAAACACCATCCCAACCGTGGCGGAATGGGTTCCACTGGGGTAAAATAATTCATATGCCACTACAAATTCCAGATATATCACCCAGCTCAAAAGACATGGGGGTTTCCGAGGAACAGCAAAAATCGGGATCAAAAGAACAACATAAATGGACGCCAGCTCAAAAAATTGCTGCCAGTATTGCTACCTTAGCTACCCTCGTTGGTTTAGGCCAAGCTTATAAATCTGTCGGTATGGACGAAGAAGCAAGAAGAAAATTTGAAACTGAAGATGCAAAAAGGATAAAGAATGAAACCAATGAATTAATAGAAATTCAAAAAAAGATCATTGAGGAGAAACAAATTATTGATACCGGCAATGTTGGCCTTGATCTTTATGCTTTAGGAGCTCTATCAAATGAAGTATATAGAAGGGTAGGTGAAGAACAATTAAAGCCTTTCGAAAATGGCACCTTACTTCTTCCCGACACCATTGCCCTCCTTGATATAAAAAAAGATGATGCGAATTATATAATCGACGGGAAAATAAAATTAGGTGTTTATGACACTACCAATGGCGAATTTCGTTTAATTGATAACTTTTTAAATTATGCCGAAGTTCAAGACAGTCCAGAAGCCGTTATTACCTGGCTTACCAAAACAAATGAAAAACTTAATCCTACCAATCACATGGCCAGATATAAATTAGGAATTATTAATGATGGTGAACATGATTGCTATGTTAGAGGAGGTTCTGATGCGATTGAATCCGTAGCTAAAAAATTTGATTCAGGCAAACAAAATGTTTATTTAAATGAAATAAGTTTAAACTCAGAGATAGTTCATTCCGACAATCTTTATTACCCCATTAGAAAACTTAATCCCACCGAAACAGCTTCTTTTGCACTAATTAGAAAGAACAAAGAAGACTTTGAATCATCGGGAGTCAGTATTGTCCCTGGTAGTATTCCCGATCATGTTTCCCGTTTATCAAAAGTGATAAGTAAATTAAATAAATAATTACTTTATAATCAACATATGGTTCTTGTTTACATTCTATTAGTCTGTATCCTTGTCGCTCTGATTTTTCTTATTCTTAAATCCAAAAAAGAAAACAAAGAAGAATTGAGCCAAAAACTGAAAGCTGTTTTTCCCGAAATTCTCAAAAGCGCCAACGAGCAATTGATTATTCTCGCTGACCAAAAAATTGGCACCGATCTTTCCAACAAAAAAACGGCTATCGAAGATCTGGTCAAACAAGTCAAAGTTGAATTGGAAAAAAATCAAAAAAAATTGGAAACAGCCGAAAATCAACGAATAGGGAATTTTGAATCACTCAAAACGTCTTTGGATGAGTACAAAAAAATAACTCAAGAATTATCCATCACCACCGAAGGTCTCAAAAAAGTCTTGAGCAATAATCAATTACGCGGTGCTTTTGGCGAAAAAGTTGCCGAAGACTTACTAAAAATGTCCGGTTTTGTCCGTGGTGTTCAGTATGATTACAACAAGGCTCAGGGAGAAAATGATACCCGTCCCGATTTTACGATTAAATTACCAGATGGTACAAAAATAAATGTTGATGCCAAATTTCCTTACAGTAATCTTCAAAAACTCACCGAATCCACTTCGGCATCGGAGCGTCGTGAACACCTAAAGTTATTTGAACAGGATGTAAAAAATAAAATCAAGCAAGTTACCAGCCGTGATTATATAAATCCAGAGGACAATACCGTTGATTTTGTTATTTTATTTATTCCAAACGAAATGATTTTTAGTTTTATATATGACAAGATGTCCGATATTTGGGAAGAAGCTCTAAATAAAAAGGTTATTTTCGCCGGCCCATTTAGTTTTACCGCCATTCTTCGAATGGTTTATCAAAGTTATGACAATTTCCGCTTCAAACAAAATATTCAGTCAATAATCGGTTATATCAAGACATTCGAAAACGAATTTGGCAAATACAATGAAGAATTTGAAAAACTAGGTGCCAAAATTGAATCCGTCACAAAACAATATGGTGAAGTAAATACTACCAGAACTCATAAATTACTCCGATGTATCGATAAAATAAAGTTAGAGAGCACTACCAAGCATTTACCCCTTGACAGTAATTAGCAGACACGCTATTATAGTGCTAATATGACTGATTTAACTCAGCGCCAGATCAAAATTTTAAAATGTATTACCGAAGAATTTATTGAAACTGCTTCTCCGGTTGGTTCGGAAACTTTGGAAAAAAAATACTCCTTGGGTATCTCTTCGGCAACAATAAGAAACGAAATGGCCGCCTTAACCCAGCTTGGGTACCTAAAAAAGAGCCATCTTTCTGCCGGTCGTTGTCCTACTTCTATGGGTTTGAAATACTATGTCCGTAATTTAATGGCTCCCAAAAATCTCACTGCCTCCGAGGAAATTGGTGTTAAAGAAAGGGTTTGGGATTATCGCAATGAATTCGAAAAATTACTTAAAGAAGCTACCAAAGAATTAGCTACCAGAACTCGTTCTTGTGCCTTGGCCACTACTGATCAGGGTGCCATCTATTCCTATGGTGCTTCAAATTTACTTGAAGAACCCGAATTTTTTAATATCGATGTCACCAAAACGGTTTTATCTTTAATCGATAACAATAAATTTTGGTTTGACATTATCAATAAAAGCAATGCCATTCCTGAAGTTGGTGAAAAACAACTAGTTCATCTATTAATTGGTGAAGATTTGGGTATGGAACATTTAGAGCCCTGTGGTTTTGTATATCAAACTTATCAAGCTGGTCCTCATCGGGGAATCTTAGGAGTTCTTGGCCCCGCTCGTTTTCACTATCCCAACATTATTCCTATGATCGACTATTTTGCCGATCTAATTTCAACCATTACTCGTTAATCTTTTTATGACTCAAAAAAAATCTAAAAAATTATCCTTAGAAGTGCAAAAAATCTCTGAACTCGAAGACAAATTAGCCAGAACTTTAGCTGATTATAGCAATCTGGAAAAACGCATTGAGTCCCAACGTCAATTTTTTGCCACTCTCGCTTCTGCTTCAATTATGACCAAAATTATTGATGCCCTCGACGACTTAAATCTTGCCGCCGATCATCTCAAAGACCCTGGCCTTTCTATGGCCTTAGATAAACTAAAAAATGTCCTCAAAACCGAAGGACTTGATGAGATCGATGCTCAAGGCAAGGAATTTGATCCAAAAATAATGGATTGTGTCAACGTCGCTCCAGGCAAACAAGATTCGGTCATATCCGTTAGTAAAAAAGGTTATATATTAAATGGAGAATGCCTTCGACCCGCCCAAGTGGTCGTAGGAAAAAATTAAAATTATGTCAAACAAAATAATCGGAATTGATTTGGGCACTACCAACTCCTGTGTTGCTGTTATGGAAGCCGGTCGTCCCAAAGTCATCATTACCTCAGAAGGTCGCAATGTTATTCCTTCTGTGGTCGAGCCAGTTAAAAAATTAGTCGGTGATTTAGCCAAAAGACAAATGGTGTTAAATTCCCAAAACACGGTCTATTCGGTTAAACGTCTTATGGGTCGTGGTATCAACGATGCCGAAGTCAAAAAGACCCAAAAAGTTGCTCCTTATAAAATCATTGCTGGCAAAGACAATTTGGCTTCAGTCGAAATTGCCGGTAAGACTTACACTCCTCAGGAAATATCTGCCATGATCTTACAGAAAGCCAAAACCGACGCTGAGAAGTATTTAGGCGAAAAAGTAGAATCAGCCGTCATTACTGTCCCTGCTTATTTTGATGATTCTCAACGCCAAGCTACCAAACAAGCCGGAGAAATTGCCGGACTTAAAGTTGAACGTATCATTAATGAACCAACCGCTGCTGCTTTAGCCTATGGTTTAGATAAAAAGAAATCAGGTATGATTGCCGTTTACGATTTGGGTGGAGGTACTTTTGATATCTCTATTTTGGAAATCGGCGATGGTGTTTTTGAAGTTAAAGCTACTAACGGTGACACCTTCCTTGGCGGAGATGATTTTGATCAAAAAATTATATCTTGGATGGTTGATGATTTTCAGAAACAAAACGGTGTCGATCTTTCCAAAGATCCACAAGCTTTACAGCGCGTTCGTGAAGCTGCCGAGAAAGCCAAAATTGAATTAAGTAATTCAGTTGAAACTGATATTAATTTACCATTCATTACTTCAAAAGATGGTCAACCGCTCCATTTAACTGCCAAATTAACTCGGGCCGAAATGGAAAAATTAGTCGACGATTTGATTCAAAAAACTATCGCTCCGGTAGAAAAATGTCTCAAAGATGCCAAGCTTAGTAAATCCGATATTACCGACGTTATCATGGTCGGAGGCATGACTCGTATGCCAAAAGTCCAGGAAGTGGTCAAAAACTTCTTTGGTAAAGACTTGGATACTACCGTAAATCCCGACGAAGTTGTTGCTATCGGTGCCGCTATCCAAGGTGCTGTTTTAACCGGTGAAGTAAAAGATATCGTCTTACTCGACGTCACTCCTTTAACTCTTGGTATCGAAACAGCCGGTGGTGTCCGTACTCCTTTGATAGAACGAAATACAACTGTACCTACAAAGAAATCACAAATATTTACTACCTATTCCGATAATCAGCCTCAGGTAGAAATAAATGTCTTACAAGGAGAACGTCCTATGGCTGCCGACAACAAATCTCTTGGTCGCTTTATTTTAGATGGTATTGCTCCCGCACCTCGTGGAGTTCCTCAAATCGAAGTTACTTTCGATATTGATAGTAATGGTATTCTCTCTGTTTCTGCCAAAGACAAAGGTACCAATAAAGAGCAAAAAATTACTATTCAAAATGCTACCAATCTTTCCAAAGAAGAAGTCGAGCAAATGAAAAAAGAAGCCGATGCTCATGCTCGGGAAGACGAGGAAAAACGTACTCTGGCTGAAAGTAAAAATCGTCTTGATGCTACTATTTTCTCCGGTGAAAAAACTTTAAAAGAATTTGCCGAAAAAATTAAACCGGATGATAAGGGTAAAATTGAAGACAAAATTAAAGAAGCTAAAGAATTATTGACAAAACCCGAAGTCAATAAAGATCAGTTCGACAAAATGTCCGAAGAATTAGGACAAATTTTGCAAACAGTTGGCCAGGCTGTCTATGGTCAACAGCAAACTCCTCCACCTACTGGTGAAGAACCTCAAAAAGAGGAAACTCCAAAAGAGGATAAAAAAGCCGAGGAAGGCGAAATTGTCAATTAATCTTCAATGAAAAAAGATTTTTACGAAACATTAGGTGTAAATAAATCTGCGAGTCAGGCCGACATCAAGTCGGCCTATCGCAAGATGGCGATGAAATATCACCCTGATCGAAATAAAGAACCTGATGCTGAGGAAAAATTCAAAGAAATCAACGAAGCCTATGAAGTCTTAAGTAATCAAGACAAAAGATCCGCCTATGATAATTACGGTCACGCCGCTTTTGATCCCAGTTATGGTGGTATGGGTGGTCATACTTATACCCAACAAAATGGTCCTTTTCACTATACTTGGACTTCCAGTGGTCAAAATCCTTTCGGCAACAATGCTGATTTCGATTTTGGCGGATTTTCCAACCCTTTTGATATTTTTGAACAGTTCTTCGGAGGTCAATTTAATCCTGGCAATGCCCGTCAACAACAACGTCTTGAAACCTACAAAATTAAATTAAGCTTTTTAGAAGCTGCCAATGGAGTCGAAAAAACAATCAAAGTTGCCGGTAAAACTAAAACTGTCAAAATACCTGGTGGGGTAGACGATGGTCAACGGATTCGTTTTTCCGATTTTATTCTTTATGTGGATGTAGAACCCGATAAAACCTTCAAAAGAGATGGTAATGATGTATATGTTACCTACGATATTACCATTAAACAGGCAATTTTAGGCGATATTATAAAAGTACCCACTCTTGACGAACCTCTTCAAGTCCGGGTTCAACCAGGCACGCAAGCTAATACTTTAATTCGACTCAAAGGCAAAGGTATAAAGAATCTTCATGGCCTAGGTCGAGGTGATTTCTATATCCGTCTCAATGTTTTAATTCCTACCAACCTGACTTTTCACCAAAAACAGATCCTCAAAGATTTTTAATTTCCCAAATCGGTGGTATAATACTTACATTATATAAATTAATCACAATTTAAGTTCAAAGAGGTGGGGACGATAAGTCTCCATTTTTTTTGAAAGATTATTAATATTATGGATATTAAAAAGTTACCAAAAACAGAATTTGCCCAAGCAGTGGCTCAAATTGCTGGCGAAAGAAATATCGATCCTCAATTAATTTTGGATTCTATTGATGCCGGTTTAATTTCTGCTTACAAAAGAGACCAAAAAGAACATGGTATTATCGTTCCCGAAGAAGACCAATTCACAGTTGAATTATCTCCTACAAGTGGTTCTTTCAAGGTTTTCAAAGTAGAAGGGGAAAAACAGACAGATGTTACCCCTCCTGGTTTTGGTCGCATTGCTGCGCAAACTGCCAAACAAGTAATTGACCAAAAAATTCACGAGGCCGAAAAAAGTGTTTTAATTGCCGAATTTCAAAAGAAAATCGGTAATTTAATTTCCGGTGTTATACTTCGTTCCGATCCATACAAATTAACGGTAGGTATCGGAAAAACAGAAGCTATTTGTCCCAAAGACGAGCAAATCAAGGGTGAAATTATTCCTCTTGGTGTCAAAAAATTATTTTTGCTTAAAGAAATAATTAAGGAAGAAGAAACTGGACGCAGTGATATTATTCTTTCTCGTCGTGATAATGAGTTTATTAAAGAACTTTTTGCTAGAGAAGTTCCAGAAGTTGGTAATCGCGCAGTCAGTATCGAAAAAATTGCCCGTACTCCAGGTGAAAGAACTAAAGTTGCCGTTACTTCCACCCAATCTGGTGTTGATCCGGTTGGTTCCTGTATTGGCCAAAAAGGTAGCCGCATCCAATCCATTTTAAATGAATTGCCCAAAGAGGAAAAAGTTGACGTGATTCCTTATTCCAAAAACTTAAATCAATTTATCATTTCTGCTCTTTCTCCGGCTTCCGATATTCAAATCGAAAGTATTAAAGATGGGATTGCTCTAGTTTCTGTACCCGAAAATCAATTAGCTTTGGCTATTGGTTCTGGTGGCGAAAATGTCCATCTTGCCGGTGTTTTAACCAATTTAGAAATAAAAATCACCAGTCGCAAAGAGGGAGAGGATAAAACCAAAAAATAATTTATTAATCTCCCTTTTGTCAAAGGGAGAAACCCGCCTAGGCGGGAGAGGCTTTAAAAAATAATTATGACCAGGCAACCCATTGTCACCATCATGGGTCACATTGACCACGGTAAAACGACTCTTTTAGATAAGATAAGATCTGCCAATGTCTGTGCCAAAGAAGCCGGTGGTATTACCCAACACATTGGTGCTTATTCTGCCTGTGGTATCACCTTTATTGATACTCCTGGCCATGCTGCCTTTATAAACATGCGTTCTCGTGGGGCTCAAATCACCGATATTATTGTCCTGGTTATTGCCGGAACCGAAGGCATTATGGCTCAAACCAAGGAATGTCTTAATCTTATTAAAAAACTAAATACTCCCTTTATTGTTGCTTTAAATAAAAAAGACCTTCCAAATTTTTCTCCCGATAAAGTCAAGGGTCAATTGGTTGAAGCCGGTTTTACTCCAGAAGAATATGGTGGTGAAGTTCCAGTTATTCCAATATCTGCAAAATCAGGCGAAGGTATCGATAAACTTTTAGAAACGATTAAAATGATTGCCGATCTTTTAAACCTTAAAAGTGAGGCTGAAGCTCCCTTAATCGCTCCAGTTATTGAATCAAAAATGGACAAAAACAAAGGTCCTCTAGCTACGGTTATTGTCGAAAAAGGGACTATTTCTCTTGGAGACACTGTCTATGCAAACGATATCTGTGCCAAAGTTAAGGCATTAATTGATCATACAGGCAAAAATATTACCTCTGCCGGTCCGGCCACTCCGGTTGAAATCCTTGGTTTTATCAAAGTTCCCGAAGTCGGTTCTGTTGTTTCAACCCAAAAAAACGAAAATATTAGCGTAAAAGAGGAAAAAATTATTGAAACAGACACTCCAAAACTAAAAATCATTCTCAAAGCCGATACCCAGGGTACTCTAGAAGCTATAAAAGGCTGTCTTACCGATGATGTCGTTTTGGTTCAATCTGGTGTTGGTGCCATTAGCGACAATGACGTTTTTATGGCAAGTGCAGGTAAAACAATTATTTATGCTTTTAACCTCAAAACTGCTCCTTTTATAAAAAAATTAGCCGAAAACGAAAAAGTAAAAATTATCGATTCAAAAATTATTTATGAGATTATTGATGATATTCAAGATAAAATTCTTCATTTATTGGAGCCAAACATCGATGAAACCATTGTTGGCGAAGGTCAAATAATTGCAGAATTTAAAATTGAAAAAGTCCGTATAGCTGGGGTAAAAATCAATAAAGGTGAGGTAGGAAAAGGTGATTTGGTGCATATAAAACGCGAAGATGGCACTACCAAAGATACCAAAGTTGAGGGTATCCGGCAGGGGAAAAACATTATCGATAAGGTCAAATCTGGTACTGAATGTGGTATGACTTTTAAGCCTTATGTTGATTTCAAGATAAAAGATGCTATAATAGCGTTCACTAGATGAAAACCTATAATATCGCAACACTAAAAGGTCTACTTTCAACCGCTAAATCGGTCTTTATTGCTGTGCCGGAACTAAGTTTAGACGGCATCAGTTCAGCTTTGGCCTTGGCCGTTGCTGTCAAAGAATCAGGTAGAAGTGTCTCTGTTTTTTGCCCTCAAAAAACAGATACCAACTACTCAAAATTAAGCGGTTTAGAACTTTTGACAGATACCTATAATGCTAACGATTTGACTATTTCCCTCAACTATCCGCAAGAAAATATCGAAACAGTGTCTTATAACGAAGACAATGGTCGTTTAAATCTTGTTGTTAAAGTTAAACCAAATTCTCTCAAAATCGAACGTGACCAAATTGTCATAAACAATCAATCCAGTCTCGCTGATCTCAATATTCTTTTTGGTGATGAAACTAAATTGGGTAAAGATGCCGAAATTGTCAATCGAGGCAATTGGGTTTCTATTTCTCCAATTCCTATCGAAAAAACTTGGGCTCAAACCTCAATTATTGATCCCGATGCTCCTTATTCCGAAATTATGTCCTTTTTGATACCTATGTTGGAATTACCTTTCCATTTTGATTCTGCCAAGGACTTATTGATTGGTCTTCGTGTAGCCACTCAATCCTTCTCTGTTAACGTTTCACCGGAAACCTTCGAAGCCGGCGCCGCTTGTTTGCGGGCTACTCAAATCGAAACCCCGGTTACTCCTACCCAAAATGCTTTTGACAACCAAAAACCAATCGAAAGTGTCGAAAAATCCGGTAATTTGTTCGGTACCAATCAACCCAGTTCCGTTTCTTCAGTCTAAGTGCTACAATCCCTTCATATGTCAAAAGAAAAAAATCTTCGCTGTGGTGAATGCCCAAAATTTATTATTGTTCAAAACTTTGATCACGAAGATCAACGCCAGGAAGATCTTACTTCCGGTAAACGTCTTTTAAATAATCCCGATATCGATCCAAAACTAAGAGAACGTCTTGAGGATGATCAACAAACTAGCAATGAAAAGGTAGTTTATGGTAATGTGCCAGACAAATGTGGTTCAATGGGTACTCCGGTTAATTCTAACCGTCTTTGTATTCGTCTTCGTTTCTAGAAATAAATGAACAACTGTGCTACAATACTTCCTGTAACTATCATCAGATGCCGCTCTTTATTAATTGGCATCCGAAAATAGCCCTATTCTATGGCCTTGTCCAAAGAAGAAAAAGAAACAATTATTAAAAAATTTTCCCAAGCAAAAGGGGATACTGGTTCACCGGAAATACAAGTTGCGATCCTGTCAAAAGAAATCGAAAAACTCCAATTCCATTTAACCGAAAATAAGCACGATTCACCGGCTAAACGTGGCATCTTAACCAAGATTGCCAAGAGACGCCGATTGCTTCGCTATCTATCATCTCATGCCACGGAACGCTACAATAAACTAATCAAAGATCTTGATTTGAAAAAGTAATAAGAAAAAATATGAAAAAAATATCATGTGATATCGCTCTTGGCGATACAAAACTCACCCTATCAACGGGTATATTAGCTCCACAAACCAACGCTTCAGTCGTTGCTACATGGGGTGGTACAGTAGTTTTAGCTACTGTCGAATTAGGCAAACTTGACGAAAGTAAGGATTATTTTCCTCTTTCGGTTGAATATGCCGACAAACTTTATGCCGGTGGTATTATCAAAGGTGGCAAATGGATGAAACGCGAAGGTGGTCCTTCCGATGCCTCGGTTCTTTTTGGCCGCATTATCGATCGTTCTATCCGTCCGTTATTTCCAGCTGGATTTCATAATGAAGTCCAGGTTATTGCGACTGTTTTGAGTAACGACAAAGATCATGATCCGGTTATTCCCGCTTTTATCGCCGCCGCCGCCGCCTGTACCATGTCCGATATTCCTTTTAATGGTCCAGTCTCCGCCGTTCGGGTTGGTTTGATAGATAAACAATACAAATTATTTCCCACTGTTTCCGAATTAAGCAAATCCGAAATGGATCTTTTGGTTTGTTCCGGTCCAGAAGGTGTCAATATGATCGAAGCCGATGCCAAGATTGTTGACAATGATGTTGTTTATCAGGCTATTGAACTTGCAAAAAAGACTGCTGATGAAATAAATAACAATATCTCTGAATTTATCAAGGATATCAAGAAACCAAAAATAACTTTTGAACCATATTTACCGTCAGAAGAATTAATCAAAGAAGTTGATACTTTCATAAAAAAAGATATCGAAAAATTCTTGGAAACCGGTTATGATGGTGGTCATCTTGCACAAGAGAAAAAATTATTTGAAAAATTAAATGAACAATATAAAGAAAAAATCGAATCAGGTGAAGTTAATGGCAATCTTTTAAATGAATCTTTAAACATTTTAATCAGACAATATTTCCGTGCCAGAACTATCGAAGGAAAACGCTACGACAATAGAAAGGTTGACGAAATCCGTCCCTTATCTATCAATGCCGGTGTCCTTCCTTGTACCCATGGTTCGGCTCTTTTTCAAAGAGGCTTGACCCAGGCTTTGACCGTCACTACTCTTTCGACTCTTGCTGACAAACAATATCTCCAAGATTCATCCGGCGAAACTACCAAGCGTTATATTCATTATTATTCCGCCATGCCTTTTTCAACCGGTGAAGCCGGTCGTGTTGGACGTCCTGGCCGTCGCGAAATTGGCCATGGTGCTCTTGCCGAAAAAGCCTTAATTCCCGTCATTCCTACCGAAGACGAATTCCCATATACCATTATGTTGACCTCAGAAGTCTTGTCCCAAAACGGATCTTCTTCTATGGCTTCAACTTGTGGTTCTACCATGTCCATGCTCGATGCCGGTATTCCTTTAAAAGATAAAGTTGCTGGTATTTCCGTTGGTATGGTCAGTGATGGTGACGAAAAATATCTTCTCTTAACCGACATTGCCGGTATCGAAGATCATTGTGGTGATATGGATTTCAAAATCACCGGTACCAGAAATGGTATTACTGCAATTCAGTTGGATATAAAACGTCAAGGATTGACTCTCAAAATGATCAAAGAAACCTTTGCTCAAAGTATGAAAGCCAGATTAGAGATCCTTGATTTAATGGATAAGACTTTACCGGAAGCCAGAAAAGAATTGTCACCCTATGCTCCCAAGATCGAAATTGTTCAAGTTCCGGAAGAAAAAATTGGTGACGTTATTGGTTCCGGAGGCAAAACCATCAAAGCCTTGATGGAAAAATACGGTGTTCAAATCGATATCGAAGATGATGGTCGTTGTTTTGTTTCTTCATCCGATATAAGTAAAGTTAAGGCCGCTACATTTGAAATTGCTTCTATGGTTAGAGAAATTCAAGTTGGCGAGGAATTCGAAAACGGTACAGTAACTCGTGTTGAACAATACGGTGCCTTTGTTGAATTTTTACCCGGTCGCGAAGCCTTACTTCACGTTTCCGAAATGAGTTCCGGTTTTATTTCCGACCCCAGTAAAATTATTAAAATTGGTGATAAATTGAAAGTTAAAGTCTCTGGGTTCAACGAAAATCATCAGATAAAACTATCGGCTCCGGAATTTAAAGCAGCACACCTTGGTGAAGAAAGACCTCAATTTCAATCACCTTCTCGTCCTCAAAACAGACAACAATTTGGAAATTTCAATCCCAACTTACGTCCCCGAAGACCTCAAAGATAAGAGAATTAATGTATACTGAATATAATGGACGAAATTAAAAAAATAAAAGCTAGAATTGATGCGGCCAGATTACCTCTGGGAGTTCAAGATAAAGTCAACGAACTAGTCGCCGAAATGGAATTAAATCCAACTAATATTCACCAACTATCTCGTTATATCGATATATTTTTACAACTACCCTGGACTGCTTCCAGTAAGGATATATTGGATTTAAATTATGCCAAAGAAAAATTAGACGAATTTCATTACGGTTTAGAAGAAATAAAAGAACGGGTTTTAGAATATATTTCAGTTTTGGGATTACAAAAAGAAAGAGGCTCTGTCTCTCTTTCTCGAGCTCCGATTTTTCTTTTTTCTGGTCTTGTCGGTACCGGTAAAACAACTATGGCTCAAAGTATTGCTGCCTCTCTTAATCGTCAATTTGTTCGCATTCCCTTTGGTGGACTTGGTGATCCTTATTATCTTCGTGGTCGTTCCCGTTTTTCTCCGGAAGCTGACCCTGGTGCTATCATTAAATCACTAATTACAGCAAAAACTAACAATCCAGTAATATTACTTGACGAAATTGATCGCATTGCCGATGAAGCTTTTAATACTATTATGGGAACATTGGTTGAACTATTGGATCCAGAACAAAATAATCGTTTTGTTGATCATTATCTTGATTATCCTTTTGATTTATCTCAAGTTATTTTTTGTGCCACCTGCAACAATACCAATCGTTTAGCCACTGCCGTTTTAGACCGTCTTGAACCAATTCAAATGCCTTCTTACAATGATCAGGAAAAAACCGTTATTGGTCAGCAATACATTTTACCTAAAGTTCTTTCTGATTCTGGTCTTACTCAAAACGACTTAATTATTGAAGAATCAGTATGGCCATCAATTATTCGTCCTCTTGGATTTGATGCCGGTGTCAGAACTCTAAAAAGGAATTTAGAAACCATTGCCCGCAAGGCTTCACTTTTAATTTTCTCCAAAAAAGTAAATGGAAAAATTATTATCGATAACAATAATATTAAACAATTCTTATCAGGATGATTTCTACTAAAGAACTAAAACTTAAATATCTTGCCGATTTAATCGCCAAATGTCAAAAGTGTTCACTTTTTAAAACTGCCAAAAATCCAGTTCCAGGTTCAGGCGATCCTCAATCAGGTATTGTCATTATCGGTGAGGCGCCCGGTTTCCAGGAAGATGTTCAAGGGAAACCTTTTGTTGGTCCATCCGGTCATTTACTGGACAAATTATTGGCTTCCATCAATTTAAAAAGAGACAACGTTTTTATTTGTAATATTTTGAAACACCGACCGCCGGAAAACCGTGATCCACTTCCGCAAGAAATTAAAGTTTGTACTCCTTATCTTAAAGCTCAATTAAAAATATTACAGCCAAAAATTATCATTACTCTTGGTCGTTTTGCTATGAATTATTTTTTTCCTGGTGAATTTATCTCTAGTATTCGTGGTCAAGTTAAACAAATTAATTGGGAAGGGTTAGAATTAACTATTATTCCCGTTTATCATCCCTCGGCCGCTCTAAGAAATGGCGCTATGTTAAAAGCACTAGAGGATGATTTTAAAACCATAGGTGATTTCTTATTATTCAATTAATTATGCAAAATATAAAACAAAATTTTACAAAAAATCCGGTACGTGAATTCAAAAATTCACGCGACCAAGTCCGTGTTATTTCCCTTGGTGGTTTTGGTGATGTCACTCAAAACATGTTCGTTTATGAATATATACCCAATGGCGAAATCAACAAAAGCCAAATTATTATTGTTGATTGTGGCGTCGGTTTTCCCGAAGAAGACACCTTTGGTGTTGATTTGCAAATCCCCGATACCACTTATTTAAATGACAAAAAAGACCGAATTCTAGGTATGTTCATTACCCACGGTCATGAAGATCATATTGGCGCTGTTCGTTTTGTGGTCAATCTTTTGGGCAATAAATTTCCTATTTTTGCTCCCAAATTAGCGGCCGCTTTTATCCAATCCCGTCTTATCGAATTTAATTTAAAAGTTCAATTAAATGTTTATGAAGGTCCTTTACCTTTAAAATCCGGACCATTTACTATTGAACCAATCAGAGTCACTCATTCCATTCCAGACACTTATCACTTTGCCATTACCACTCCTATTGGTATTTTCTATCACGGTTCTGATTATAAATTTGATTTATTTCCACTTGATGGCAAAGCTACCGATCTTGCTCACATTGCTCAAATAGGTAATCGAGGAGTTCTCTGTTTACTCTCTGACTCTCTTGGATCTGACCAGGATGGTTATTCTCCTTCGGAAAGTTCTATCGCTGAAAATTTCAAACACGAAATTGTTTCAAGTAAAGGTCGAGTATTTGTTACTTCAATCTCCAGTAATATTATCCGTTGGGGACAGGCCATCGAATATGGCAAATCCACTGGACGCAAAATTGTTTTAGTTGGTTTTTCTGTCGAAAAAGCAATCAATATTGCCAAAGAACTAGGCTATTTAAATTTAACCGAATCGGATATTATTCCAATTGAAAGAATCAAGAATTTTGCCGATAACAAATTAATCTTTTTAATTGCCGGCTTTTCCGGTCAACCGGATTCTGCCCTTAGTAAAATGGTAATGGGGAAGCATCGTATTAAAGTTAAACCTGGCGACAAAGTAATTTTTTCTTCACCAGATTATATCCCCGGTACTACTTCCGATATTTATGCCATGATCGATACCCTTGCCCGACTTGGCGCCGAAGTGGCCTATGGTGAAAAAGAAGAACTCCACGTTTCCGGTCACGGTTACCAAAAAGAACATGCCATTCTTATCGATTTAGTTAAACCAAAATATTTACTTCCCATCGGCGGTAATTTTCGTCATGTCAAAAGCTACCATGTTATGGCCAAAAAACTTGGTTATCAAGACGATCAATTACTTTCTCCGGAAGTCGATAGTGCCGTCACTTTCTCCGGCAACGGTCAAGTCAATACTCTCTTTAAAGTCCCACTCAAAAAAGTCTTGATTGATGGATTAGGAGTTGGCGATGTCGGTGTTACCGTTCTCCGTGATCGTAAATTACTGGCCGAAGACGGTATGTTTTCTGTTGTTCTTTTGGTCAACAAAGAAACCGGAGAGCTTTTCAAAGAACCGGTTATTCTCTCAAGAGGTTTTGTTTTTGTTAAAGAAAACAATGAATTAATGCAATATCTTAAATTGGAAATTGCCAATAAATTCAAACAAACAACCAGTAAACCCGCCAACTTTGAATTTATTCGTACTGAAGTTCAATCTCACATCGAAAAAATCATATTTGACAAAACCGGCCGCCAGCCCATGGTTCTACCATTGGTCATTGAAGTATAATTTGGTGTATTGACAATGTATATACAATGTACTACAATAAATTATGACCAATATTTCAAGCGAAATAATCAATGTCAGAGTCGAAGCTGACTTAAAAAACGATGTTACTAAAATTTTAGATAACTTAGGAATTACTTTATCGCAAGCAATCAAAATGTTTTTAACCCAAGTTAGACTCAAAAAAAGCATTCCTCTTGATTTAGATTTAGAAAAAATACCTGTGATGTCAAAAAAAGAAATTGTCGAACTGGGCAAATCTTATCAAGATTTAGCCAAAGGTAATTATTTTGCCCTAGATCTTGATTCTCCAGCATCAATTAAGAAATTGTTTGGTCAAAAATGAACCGATACCAACTCATTTATACCAAATATTTTTCTTTATCTGTTAAGAAATTAATCAAAAAAGACCGTAAATTAGGTGACAAAATTATACAAACTCTAAAAATATTACAAAATAATCCTTTTGATTCAAAACTATTAAGTCACAAAGTCAACGCCAGAATTTACAAAACCAATTGGAGTTCACGGGTAACCGGCGATATCAGGATTATTTGGAATTTTGGCCCTGATGACAAATTAATTATTTTATTACTCAATATCGGTAGTCATTCTGGTAGCAAAAAAGTGTATAATTAGCTATATGACCGACAATAACATCAAAAATTTAATGCAACAGTTTCGTCAAAATACCCAAAACCAAATGAAAAATTTTGGCAAAGGCAAAATCGGCAATACCTTTAAAATTAGAAAAATAATTTAATATGCGTTACTCAAAACTTTTCGGCAAAACCAGTAAAAATATTCCTTCGGATGTCGATAGCATCAATGCCAAACTTTTAACCCAAGCCGGATTTATCAACAAAGAAATGTCCGGTATTTACAGCTTTTTACCCCTAGGTCTAAAAGTACTCCAAAAAATTCAACAAATTATTCGTGAAGAAATTGACGCCGCCGGTGGCCAGGAAATTTTGATGCCGGTTTTGTCACCTTTGGAATCTTGGCAAAAAACCGGTCGTGATAAATCAATGGCCGAAATTCTTTTTGTTTTAAACAATATGGTTCTCAATCCTACACACGAAGAAATCATCACTCCGCTTGTTCAAAAATATGTTTTTTCTTATAAAGATCTTCCTACCGCCGTCTATCAAATTCAAGAAAAATTTAGAAATGAGCCAAGAGCTAAATCTGGATTATTGCGAGGCAGGGAATTTAACATGAAAGATTTATATTCTTTTCATCTTCACAACGAAGATTTAGACAAATATTACAATGAAATAATTACCGCCTACAAAAAAATATTCGACCGCCTTGGTATAGGCAAAGAGACTCTTTTAACCTATGCTTCAGGAGGTTCTTTTAGTAAATATTCACATGAATTTCAAACTATTTGTAATACCGGAGAAGATACAATTCATGTTTGCCAAAAATGTAATGTTGCTATTAATCAAGAATTAATCGAAGAATTGTCTGTTTGTCCAGAATGTGGTAACAAAGAATTGGTCGAAAAGAAAGCTATCGAAACCGGCAATATTTTTAAACTTGGCACAAAATTTACCAACGCCTTTGGTTTCAAAGTTGCCTCACCCGATGGTGATTTGGACGAAATAGTCATGGGTTGTTATGGTATTGGTCCAAGTCGAATTATGGGTACTCTTGTTGAAGTTTTCAATGATGACAAAGGTATTATTTGGCCTAATTCTGTTGCTCCTTTTAAATTTCATTTAATTGGTTTAGATCCTAAAGCTGAAGAAATCTATCATTTGTTAAACGAAAATGATGTTCTTTTTGATGATCGTGAAGATATTTCTGCTGGTGTTAAATTTGCTACCGCCGATCTAATTGGTATTCCTGTCAGACTTGTTGTTTCCGAAAAAAGTTTACAAAGCGGCGGTATTGAAGTGAAAGAACGAAACAGCACTAATATCAGCATAATGTCTTTTGATGATGTTATACTGAAATATGGCAAAACGAGGTAGAAAAAGAAAACGAAGATTTCTCGCTTTTTTTCGTCTCAAAACAGAGACTTTTCATACCATTCTTTTTCTTATTTTTTTACTTCTTGCCGTTGTTTCAATTTTTTCCTTTTTAGAGCTTGGGCCGGTGCCTCTTCAAATTAGTCTTACCCTTCAAAATTATTTTGGCTTTTTCTCTATTTTAGTTCCTTTCCTTTTACTTTTAATTGCTTTTCTTTTTGTTAAAGCCAAATTTCCACTTAAGGAACCAAATATTTTTATTGGTTTTGTTATTTCTTTTATTTCCCTTATCTCTCTTTTTAAAGCTGGTCTTGCCGGTAAATACCTATGGGATTTATTGCTAAACCCACTTGGCAACGCCATTAGTATTATTGTTTATTCTTCTTGTTTAATTGCCGGTTTTGTCATTCTTTTTGACACCAATGTCGTCCAGTTGATTAAATTTATTAGTCGCATTTTCAAAACAATCAAAAAATATACTCTTGGTGACGGTCTAAAAATTCCCAGAAATAGGGGTAAAATTATTCCAAAACTAGCTGCTAAAAATCTTCCCAAACAACAGTCTTTGGAGATCGAAAAAGAAACTGTCGACGACAATATTTTAAATATCCCTCCAGTTTTTAAACCTGATGTCAATAAACCTCTCGGTTTAAACAACAACAATCAGATCTGGCAATATCCTCCTATTTCTATTTTTGATAATAATCAGGGTGCTCCGGCCGATCGAGGTAATGTTTCCAAAAATGCCAAAACCATCGAAGACACCCTTGATTCATTTGGTATTACAGCCAAAGTTGTTGAAATTAACGACAGTCCTTCTGTTACCCAATATGCTCTAGAGGTTGCCTTGGGTACTAAATTGGCCAAAATTCTTTCATTAAGTAACGATTTGGCTATGGCCTTGGCTGCTCCTGGTGGTCAGATTCGTGTCGAAGCTCCAATTCCCGGTCGTTCTTACGTAGGTATTGAGGTACCCAATCATAGTCTTCAAGTCGTTCCCATTCGTTCCATTTTGGAATCAGATTCAATGAAACAGGCCAAATCAAAAATCGCCGTCCCTCTTGGACTTGATGTTGCCGGTAAATCAAAAATTGCCGATATTGCCAAAATGCCCCATGTCTTGATTGCTGGTCAGACCGGTTCCGGTAAATCTGTTTGTATTAATTCTTGGATTACTACCTTGCTTTATCGAGCCTCGCCGGAAGAAGTTAAATTAATTTTAGTTGATCCCAAAAGAGTCGAACTAAGTTGTTATGACAACATTCCTCATTTATTACAACCGGTTATTACTGATCCGAATGAAGTAGTTTCTGCTCTAAAATGGGCTGTTGTAGAAATGGAGCGTCGCTATAAAGATTTAACCGAAGCCGGTGTTCGCAATATTGAAGCTTTCAACGACAAATCCGGTTTTGTCCAAATGCCCTACATCCTAATTATTATCGATGAACTTGCCGACATAATGATGACCGCACCAACCGAGGTCGAAGAAGCTATTTGTCGTATCGCTCAAAAAGCTAGAGCTGTTGGTATCCATTTAATTTTGGCTACCCAACGTCCTTCGGTCAACGTTATCACTGGTCTCATCAAAGCCAATATTCCTGCACGTATGGCTTTTGCCGTCACTTCAATGATGGATTCTCGGGTTATTTTAGATTTACCTGGAGCCGAAAAGTTGTTAGGCAGGGGAGACATGCTTTATATTCCCCCAGAATTGGCCAAACCAATTCGTGTCCAAGGTTGTTTTGTTTCCGACAAAGAAAGAGATACTCTATTAAATTTCATTAAAGCTCAACGTAAACCAGAATATAATTTAGAAATTACTTCTCAACCTATTACCAGCAAAAACACTACCAGTAAAAATATTGTTTCTATCGGTGGGGAAGATCGTGATAAACTTTTTGATGATGCTGTTGCTGCTATTGCCGAAAGCGGTCAAGCCTCTTCCTCCTTTTTACAACGTCGTCTTAGACTTGGTTATGCCAGAGCTGCCAGGGTTATCGATCAACTAGAAAAAGCCGGTATTATCGGTCCTTCCAAGGGTGCGAAACCCCGCGATATTCTCATTCCTCATAACAAACCTGCTAATTCGCCTGAATTCTAATTATGTATCGCGCCTCAAATATTTTACAGACTGCTCGTCTTGATAAGGATTTTACTGTTGCCGAAATTTCTCAAAAAATAAAAATTCCTCAAAAATATTTAGAAGCTTTTGAAAACGAAGACAAAAAGAATTTTCCTTCAGAACCATATTGTTCTTTGATGGTCAAAGATTATGCTGTTTTTTTAGGATTGAACGGTGATTATATCCTCTCTTTATTTCATCGTGACTTTGATGTTAAAAACAAACCCATCAATATTCGCCGTCCAAAATTTAGTTTTACTCCTCAGTTCACTTTTGGTTTTGCAATCTATACCGGCATTTTCCTTTTTATTGCCTATTTGGTTTTTGAATATTATCAATTTAATTCCCCTCCACCGCTAAAAGTTAATTGGCCTGAACTACCGGTTACAAGTCAAGAAATTGAAATCAGTGGTAACACCAATTATGATTCTACTGTTCGCATTAATGGTGATCTGGTTGTTGTCAAAAATGATGGGCATTTCTCAAAAATCATCCCTTATCCTCCCAAGGATAACAAAATAGTGGTTGAAGCTTTTTCACCCAGCAACAAAACTTCCAAACAAGACTTTGTTTTTAAGTAAACTGGGGTTATACTAAACATATGGATATAACCCAAATTGTCATTATAATTAGCCTTCTCGCTATTACTACCATTATTGTTATCGTTGGCATCTATGTCATCAGTATTTTAAAAGATGTCAAAAAAGTTACCGGCATTGTTTCTACCGTTTCCAATCTGTTTGAAGCGGTTGGCAAATTTATCAACAAACTCAAAGATTTCGAAAAACCCTCTCGTCACTCCGAACCAAAAGAACCCCATTCCGTCCCCAAAACCTTCCTCAAACCTCGAAAATAGCTTGAAATATATCCCATAATATGATATAATACCCAAATGAGTAAAGAAACGGGATTTATTATGTCTGAGAGTGATATCGCTTGTAAAAAACGAGTGATCTCTTCTATTTCCAATCTCTACAAAAAACCAACCAACGATATAGAATCAGTGGTAACTTACTGGAACAATAAACTTTATCTAAAAAATCAAAATTTACATTTTGATACAACACTCAATATATACGATACTCTTGATGGGCATCGTCCTTTTGACAGAAATTTTTTTAAGTTAGACCTTTTGCTAGAGGAGTATAATAACGTAATTTCAGAAACCAATACTTATGGTTTTTTCTATCCCACTTACATTCCAATTTTACAGGAAGCCTTTTCCAATAAAAATTTACCCTACAAATCTTTATTAATAGGCTGTCTTTACGAAGAAACTATGAAGGAATATTTAGCCGGAGTTAAATCCATTTACCCTCATGCTCAATGCAAAATTATCGATATCGATCCTAATCCAGAATTTCTTAAAGAAAAATTCTTTAGTCAAGTTGATGCTACTGATATGAAAAAAAATTTTTCAGATAATTCCTTTGACCTCATTCAAGCCAATTTCATTTTAGGTATGATTGAAAATAATCAAAATTTAGGCAATTTTGAGGCCAAGAAAAAAATGATTGCCGAAGTTTATCGTATTTTAAAGCCAGGTGGAAAATTTATTGATATTGAACATAATCAAGAAATAAAAAAACTTAACTTAACTAGTAATAATTTTAGCCAAATTCAATATAGACCAACTCTTTCATTTTTTAGAAGAAAAGACATAGACCAATTTACCAAAAGAAGTGTGCCTAATCGTGAAATTAATTCTATGAATGTCGATGAACAAAAAGAGATAACAACCTTTATTCTTACTAAGTAAAATCAAAATATAATACAATATTTTCCTGCTATAATTCCTTATGAATGCGAGGGAATTAAAAGAAAAATATATTAAATTTTTTGTCGAGAAACAACATGTCGAAATTCCTTCATCTCCTTTAGTTCCCGACAACGACTCCTCAACGCTTTTCATAAGCGCTGGTATGCACCCCCTTGTCCCTTATCTAATGGGGGAGAAGCATCCCCTCGGAAAAAGACTAGTCAATGTTCAAAAATGCCTTAGAACAGGAGATATAGATAGCGTAGGCGATACCGTCCATCATACTTTTTTCGAAATGTTGGGAAACTGGTCTTTAAACGATTATTTTAAGAAAGAAACAATTCTTTGGTCGTATGAATTTCTTACCAAAGTCTTAAATTACAATCCAAATATTATTAATGTTACTGTTTACAAAGACGACAAAGAAAGTTTAGAAATTTGGAAGAACCTAGAAATTAGTGATGATAGGATTCGAATTTTGGATAAATCTGATAATTGGTGGGAGAGGGGAGGAATTGATGGTCCTTGCGGCCCTGATACCGAAATGTTTATTCCCGATAAACAGGGAAATTTAGTTGAAATTTGGAATGATGTTTTTATGGATCAATACACCGATGGCAAGGGAAATTATAAAGATTTGGGCTACAAAAATGTCGATACAGGTATGGGTGTCGAGCGCACTCTCGCTATGTTAAATCACTTAGACGATAATTATCTCACTGATATTTGGTTGCCGATTATCAAAAAAATTGAGCAATTAAGCGGCAAAAAATATATTGATGACAAAAAGTCGATGAGGTTAATCGCCGATCATATAAAGGCTTCTGTTTTCATCATTGCCGACGGAGTCGAGCCCAGTAACAAAGAACGCGGTTACGTTTTACGCCGTTTAATTCGTAAATCCTTGCGTGTTGCCAAAAAATTGAATGTTAATTCTTTATTGGAAATTGCCCAATCAGTTATCGATAATCAAGATAATTATGCTGGTATTTACCCAGAATTAAATAATCCAAATATTCTAAAAATTTTGGAAGCCGAAGAAAATAAATTTAAATTAACTTTGGAACTAGGTCTTAAAGAACTCAGAAAAACAAAAGATATTGACGGTTTTAAAGCATTTAAAATTTATGAAAGTTTTGGTTTTCCACTCGAATTAATTGAAGAAGAACTCGGTCAAAAAATTAATCATGATGAATTTGAAAAAGCCCTAAAAGATCACCAAGAAGTTTCCAAAACTCTAAAAGTGGGGGAATTCAAAAGTGGTCTTGAAAATTCATCCGAAATCATAATTAAATATCACACTACCACTCATATTCTCCACGCCGCATTGAGGCAAATTTTAGGTAATAGTGTTTCACAAGCTGGTTCAAATATTACTGCTGAAAGACTTCGTTTCGACTTTAATTATGATCAAAAATTGAATCCCGATCAGATTTGTGCCATTGAAACTCTTGTAAATGAAGTAATTAAATCAAATTTACCAATATCAAAGGAAGAAATGAGTTTAGAAGATGCCAAAAAAACAGGTGCTCTTGCTTTTTTTGGTCACAAATATCCTGAAATCGTCAGTGTTTATACTATTGGGGATTTTAGTAAAGAAATATGTACCGGTCCTCATGTTGTCAATACAAATAGCTTGGGAATTTTCAAAATTCAAAAAGAAGAGTCGGCAGGTAGTGGAAAACGTCGTATTTATGCTATCCTTAAATAATGAATAGCCATGATTATTGGTTAGTTTCAATTGATGAAGAAGAAGTCAATGTTTCTTTGGTTCTCTTTGACGAGACCCAATCGTCTCGGATTATCATTGGCAAGCCTAGAAATTATGAAGTAGCCGATGAAGATTCTCTTGTTTTTGCTGTTGACGCCTCTTTGAGTGAAACTAGTCTCCAATCCGGTATCACCGAAGAAGAAGAACCGGAATCAGCCGCCTTTATCCTTTCTCCTTTTTGGATTGATATCGATGGTCAAATTTCCAAAGATAAAATTGCTTTAGTCGAAAAAATATGTAGAAAACTTAAATTTAAACCGCTAGGCTTTATTAGCAACGACGATGCCTTTGTCGAAAATCAATCAATCGATGAATCAAATCTCAACAGCTACATTCTCATAAATCTTAAACAACATCAATTCAATCTGTCCTTAGTCTATTTTGGCAAAATTAAAGAACGCTTTTCCCAAGTTTTCGAAGATGGATTTTCGCCAAAAACAATCGAAAATAAATTAAATACCCTATCTCTTGAATCTGCTCTGCCACCAGTTTTGATCTTTTTTGGTGATACCCAACAAATGCCTCTTGAAGATATTAAAAATTACCCATGGATAGGCAAAAAAATAGGTGACATCTTCTTTCATCTTCCGGAAATAAAATTTTACAGCATCGAAGATATAACTAAAATTTGGAGTGATTTTATTAATTATCAAATTATTGGTAGTAATATCAGCTCGACTATTCCAGAACCGATCAAAGAAGAAACAAAAGAAGAGGAAATATTGCCTGAGCCAGAAGAAAAATTAGAGATTGAAGCTGAACAATTAGAACCGGAAAAAAATGAAGAACCAATTCCGGAAACTAATTTTGATACTGTTCCTATGGAAAATTTTGGTTTTTCAGAAGTTAAAGTAGAGAAGAAAAAAAGAAAAATAATTCTTCCACATTTTCCCAAGTTTAAATTACCAAAATTTAAATTAGTTTCTTTTCTTTGGCCTATTGCTTTTATTCCCCTTTTATTTCTAGCTATCCTTTTGCTTAATCAGGTCGATATTACTCTCTATCTTAATCCATATCCAATTACTGCTACCATTCCTATTACACTTGATTCTCAAATTACCGAATCTGACTTAAATAACAAAAAAATTCCTGTCACGGTAAAGACTTTTGAAATTAAAGTAAATGGAGAAATTGAAACTACCGGTAAACAAGTAGTTGGTGAAAAAGCTCGTGGCAGTATTATTGTTTATAATAAACAAGACAAGGTTCAAAATATTCCCAAAGGTGCTATTCTCACCTCGGCCGACGGAAAACAATTTGAACTTCTTACTCCTATCCAAATTGCTGGTTCTACATCTGATTTTGCTGAAGGCATAATGAAATTTGGTCAAACCAAAACAGTTGTTACCGCCTCCCAAATTGGTCCTGAATTTAATATTACCAAGGACACCAAATTAACCTTCAAAGATTTTTCCGAAAATTTAATTATTGCCAAAGTTGAACTGGATTTTTCTGGCGGTATCAAAGAAGAAGTAAAAGTTGTCAGTAAAAATGACAAAACTAGTTTAGAAGCCAAATTAAAAGAAGAAATCCAAAAAGAAGTCGACCAAAAAATCCAAAATGATGTCAGCAACCTTTCCGGTGTCCTCTTGGATACAATTCAAACTGATACGAAAAGAATTGAATTTAATCGAGATGTCAATGAACAAACCGATCAACTTAGTGCCACTCTCGAATCAAATGTCACTGTTTTTGCTCTCTCTCCCACCGAAAAAAATAAAATAATTTCTGCTCTTATTGATTCTCCCGACAAATCAAAATGGGACCAAAACAATTTAATTTTTAATTTAAAAATGGAAGTTGAAAAAATAGATTCATCACAAGCTACTGGCAATTTAATTATTGATGGTAAAGCTGCTCCTCTTTTGAATATCAACGTTGTTCGATCAAAAATTGCCGGGAAAACCAAAAACAGCGCTTTTAACTATTTCAAAAAAGATTTATCTGCTTTTTATAATTGGGAATTTGATTCAAATTTACCCTTAATTGGAAAAATAATTCCTCTGCCCATTATCGGTTCTAGAATTACAATCATTTCAAAAATAAATTAATGGGCTACGTTTACGTCAAGAAGAAAACTTCTCATCAAAAAAAATCTCTTAAGGTTCCAAAACTTGAGAAATTAAATAAAAAATATCTTTCGTATATTTTATTTTCATTGGGTATTTTTGCCATCCTTTCAGTTCTTTATCCAATTTTAGGTTTTCAGTTTTTTTATTCTAGTCGTTTCAAAAAAATAGTAAGTCCGGTATCTTCAAATTTTTACAATCAAGACAGTAATATTGGCGGTATCACTGCCGATTATACTCAACTTTCCAGTTGGTTTATCCAAGATAAGAATCAAGATGTCAGTCAATCAAAAGAATTGACTCCGGAAAATGGCCAAAAATATTATATTTCTATTCCAAAACTTGGTATCAACAATGCCGAAGTCCAAATTGGCAGTATGGATCTCAAAAAAAGTATAATTCATTATCCTCAGACCGCCATGCCCGGCCAAAAGGGAAACACTGTTATTTTTGGTCATTCTGTTTTACCCCAGTTTTTTAACCCGAAATCTTATTTGACTATTTTTTCAACTCTTTTCAAATTAAAAGCCAATGATCAAATTTTTATAAAATACGATAACGTAAATTATACCTATTCTATCGAAGATATTTTTGAGGTCAAAGCGACAGATTTTTCCATTCTTGATCAACGTTATGATGGCCGTTTTCTTACCCTTGTCACTTGCTATCCTCCAGGAACTTATATTAAACGTCTTGTTGTGAAAGCCAAAATCGCCGAATAGTACCTATTTTACTGTATAATAATCATATGAATTTTCTCGCAATCGATTATGGCACCAAGCGCATTGGTTTGGCAACTGCCGTCAATGGCGTAATTTCTCCAATTTCTCCCGTCAAAAACGATAACTCTTTGATTGATAACTTAAAGAAAATTATCAAAGAATATCAAATAGACAAAATCTATGTTGGTATATCAGAAGGAGTGTTTGCTCAAAAGACAAAAAAGTTTGTTGAAAAACTAGAGCTCATGGTAAAATTAGATATCGAACTTGTTGAAGAAGCGGTTTCAACAATCGAAGCCGACGAGATTTATAAGGAAAACAAGAAACCAAAGAAAAAATATAAATCTTTAATCGACTCAGTCAGTGCCGCTGTTATTTTAAGGAGGGCAATATGATAAAAAATTTAATTGCACCAATACAGGCATATTTACTATCACAAGGACGATGTGTTGGATGTGGTGCTCCACTAAAAAAAGGTGTTGAAAAAACTGTTCGTGGTCAGGTGACTGTTACATGTAAATGCGGTCGTATTTTTATAAAAAATAATCATCACTATCGCCGCGCTTTATTTTCAGAAATCTAATGAGAAAATTCGGTTTTATTTTTCTTTTGATAATAATTTTATTGGTACCTGTTATTATCCTGAAAATAGGCAATTTACCTGTTTCTTCAAATAAAAACAATCAAGATTTTGTCATCAATAAAGGTGAAAAATTAACTTCAATCGCTACTCGTCTTCAAGAAAATTCTTTAATTCGTCATAAATATTTCTTTCTTTATAACGTCTATATTTCCGGTCAAAAAAGCAAGATTCAAGCCGGAAAATATCGTCTTTCTCAAAATCTTTCTACTCCGGAAATCATCAAAAAACTTACTACCGGTGGTACTTCCGATTATTGGATAAGAATTATTGAAGGTCAAAGAGTTGAAGAAATTACTCCTAGATTTAGCCGTTCTTTTGAAGGGTATCTATTCCCGGACAGTTATTTAGTACCGGACTATTACACCTCTGATCAAATTTTAAAAATAATTCAAGATAATTTTGATAAAAAATTTGCTCAAGCCAAGGAAGGTTTTACTTCTAAATTATCAGATAAAGAAATTATTATTTTAGCATCTTTGGTAGAAAGAGAAGCCAGATCTCTTGAAGCCAAAAAAATGGTTGCCGGTATTTTAATGAATCGTCTAGAAATTGGTATGGCTCTTCAAGTCGATGCTACTATCCAATATCTGCGTGATACCTTAAAACCGCCAAAAGATTATTGGTTACCTATCAAATCCAGTGATATCAATATTATTTCTCCCTACAATACCTACAAAAATAGGGGGTTACCGCCTGGCCCAATTTGCAATCCTGGTTATGATTCAATTTATGCCGCCTTTCATCCCACCGAATCTAACTATATGTTTTACATCACCGGTAACGACAATCAAATGCACTATGCTACAACTCTTTCCGAACACAACGCCAACATTGCTAAGTATCTGAAATAGTTTGTTTTTTGGAAGTTGGTTATTGGTTATTAATCAGATTATTTAGAATTACCCACCTCTCTTTCTTTACTTTCTGCGGTACATCGTTTTTGTAAAGTTTGGCACTGACTGTTCCCCGACGTGGCGAATATTTATTTAAATAAGCAATTTCAAATTTTACTTTCTTGCAAACTTTAACTGTATTTTCAAATGCCTTCTCATTTTCACCACAAAACCCAATAATAATATCTGTTGAAAATCTTACTCCTTCAACTTTATCTTTAATTTTTTTAATTAAATCCAAATATTCTTTACTGGTGTATCTTCGATTCATTTTCTTTAATATCTCATCATCACCCGATTGTAATGGCAAATGAATTAATCGGTCAATATTTTTATATTTGGCAATTACTTCAATCAATTTATCTGAAAAATCCCAAGGGTTACTCGATACAAAACTTATTTTCTCTAAATCTTTTTGGGCCACTTTTTCCAATAATTCATAAAATTTATCTTTATTCCATGAATTCACATTTTGGCCTATTAACAAAACTTTTTTGTAGCCATCGGCAATAATTTTATCGATTTCACTCAAAATTTCTTTTTCACTTCGGCTAATTTCCCTGCCTCTAGCATAGGGGACAATGCAATATGAACAAAAATTATTACAACCACTGGAAATTGGAACCAAAGCAGTTTCCGTATTTCTCAAAGGCTCAATATCATATGAGATATTTTTTATCGGTAAGATTTCGTCTACATTCTTTATTTTTTTTGTAATTCCAGCCAGACACCCCGTTACTATAATATATATATTCTTTTTATATCTTTTACGAATATTATCCACCAGCCCATAAACCCTGTTTTCTGCTGACTCACGCACTATACAACTATTAATAATAACCACATCTGCATCTTCATAATTATCCACTTCCTTATACCCATCCATTAAATACTTTGCTCTAATCCTTTGAGAATCAGCCGTATTTTGGGCACAACCAAATGTTTTAAGATAAAACTTTCGCATTTCGGTATTTTAGACCCAAAACCATTCCTAGTCCACCCACACTTAAAAGTAATATTGTCGGCCAGGCTACCCCTGAAGCCGGCAAAGCACTACTACTAGCATCAGACCAACCACCAAGATCACTTCCCACACTGCCTGTTGTTAAAGTAATTGTTTGAGTTGAACCACCACTAGTCAAAACAACCTGATGTTCTCCTGCTGTCAAATCAGCAGTTGGAGTAAAAACCCAATCACCTGCCGAATCAGCCGCAATTTGAAAAGCGGTACCGTCAATTGTAATTGTTATATCAGCTCCTGGTAGTGCTACTCCTCTAAAAACAGGTTTGAGTGAGGTGTGCCAAAATTTCGATACCTGTAAATTATTGGTCGTTACGCCCCCTATTGAACTAACGGTAAAACCTCCTGCCCAAGCTGATTTCGAAACAAACAAAGCCAAAACTAACATAAAAAGAAATATTTTTATTGTCTTCATACAATAAATATACACTATCAATTTTTTGATATCTACGACCTATTATCTAATTTAAATTTGCCTGTTGAATTAGGTTCAATTTATAGATATAATACATGACATTTACTAGGGCTAGGTGTGCCCTTACACTTAAAATTTTAAAATTTATCGATGTCTTCCGCAAAAAGAATCAACTGGGGTAAAAAATACCCTAAACTTCCAGAACTTAATTTAATAGAGATTCAAAAAAAATCATGGCAACAATTCCTCAAGAAAGATCTCCAAGAAACTCTTCAATCGATTTCACCAATCTCAGATTATACCGGTAATAACTGGGAATTAAATCTTGGTCAATTATATTTTGACCCCATTTCTGTCAGTCCAGAAGCCGCCAAACACAAAGGTCTAAACTATACCGTTCCCATAAAAATCGCTACTAAACTTGTCAACAAAAGAACCAGTTCCGCCGTCGAAGAAAATGTTTTTCTCCTAAATCTTCCGACTATGACCGAAGAAGGTACTTTTATTATTAATGGTATCGAAAGAGGTGTTATCAATCAATTAGTTCGTTCACCCGGTGTTTATTTTACCGGCGAAAACGATGCTGCTACCGGTAAATTACTATACAATGCCGAACTTCGTCCAGTTCGCGGTTCATGGTTGGAATTTTTTATTGGTAAAAAAGATGTTATTTTTGCCAGAATTGATCGAAAAAAGAAATTTCCTGCTACTATCATTCTTCGAGCTGCTTGCGGCTACAATGACAAACAATTAGTCTCTGAATTTGGTGATTTTATCAACAATACCATTTCTGCCGATCCCTCAAAAACTTCCGAAGAAGCCATAATAGAATTTTACAAGAAACTTAGACCAGGTGAACCAGTTGTCATGGAAAATGCCCAAAAATTCTTTCAAGAAAGATTTTTTGATTTACGCACTTACGAACTTGGACCTGTTGGTCGTTTCAAGGTCAATAAAAAATTTAAATTTAATTTTGATGACAAAAACAAAGAAAATTGGATTCTTAGAAAAGAGGATTTAATCGAAACTATCAAATATTTGATCAAACTTCAAAAAGGTGAAGTTACCCGTCTTGACGATATTGATTCCTTGGCTAATCGTCGTCTTCGTTGTGCTGGAGAAATTGTTTCTCAAATTGCACTTCGACCGGCTTTAGCTCGCTTTGAAAGAATGGTCAAAGAAAGAATGTCCTTGATTTCCACAAAAGACAAATGTAATCCTTCCCAAATTATCAATCCTCAACCAATTATTTCTGCTCTCAATACTTTCTTTAGATCAAATCAGTTATCAGCTATTTTAGACCAAACCAATCCTCTTTCGGAATTGGATTTGCTTCGTCGTGTCACCGTTGTCGGTCAAGGTGGTTTAACCAGAGAAAGAGCCGCTTTCTCTATTCGTGACGTTCATTCTTCTCAATATGGTCGTATTTGTGCTGTTCGATCTCCTGAAGGTCCAAATATTGGTTTAGTTACTTATCTTGCCCTCTATGCCAAAATTAACGACTATGGTTTTCTCGAAGCTCCTTTTAGAAAAGTAGAAAAATCAGGCAAAAAATTCAAAGTCTCAGATGATTATATTTATCTTGATGCTGATGATGAATATGATCATCAAGTTACCCATTTGGGTATCAAAATTGATGATTCCGGTATTATCCAGCAAGACTGGGTACCTATTCGTTATCAAGGTGAATTTATTGAAGGTCCAATCGATCAAGTATCTTATATCGATCTGTTTCCCAATCAAATTGTTGGGGCTTCGGCTTCTTTATTTCCCTTTGTTTGG
>CAZSCX010000001.1:0-89679 GCA_964605545.1 uncultured Gammaproteobacteria bacterium | reverse complement strand
GTAGAGCACTGCATTCGCATTGCAGAGAGAGCAGTTCAAGTCTGCTACGGTCCACTTCTTGACGTGGTAGAAAATACATCAAACATATGTTTCCACTCTTCAAAATCAAAGGTCTTTATTTTACGGGGAGAATGCCATACATCTTTTACAATTCCAGGAAAATGTTTTCTATGATAAGCCAAAGTTTGTTTCAAACTTTTTTCCATTCTTCTTTTGTTTGCCATTTGCTCATGAATTCTAGAAAGCAATTCTTTGTTAGCCATATAACAGATTATAACATGTTAAAATTAGCCAAGCTAAATGTCTAAACCCACACCTTTATCCGAATCCCTGGAAAACTATAAAAAAATATTAGCCAAGAGAACCAAATACGTCAGTCAACAAATGCTTTAAATTTATGCTACCTAACTCTTTCGGTTTACCGGCAGAACTGTATTCTTTTTGATACACACCTGGCCATTTTTCATTTAAACCCTCAAATGTCGGTCTCTTATCTTTCTTAATCTTCTTTTTAGTCATAAACTGTTCACTGGTAAAATGAATTTCTACGTTTGCCATATACCCGCATTATATCAAACTTCCTCTTGTAATTTTTCTCATCAATACTAAAATCGAGTATGGGAATAGAATTCGGTGACGAATATTATGAAGTACCCGATGAAGAATTTAATTATCAAGAGGCGTGTGTAAAAAAAATAATTTACAACGGAAAGAACATCTTGACTCAATCACCAAACCCAACATCAACTGAGCTTCCAAAACCTCGTTCACCAAAAAATAAAAAAAATAGATAATGAGTAAACCAACCAAAATATCTGAATCGTTGGAAAAATTTAAAACCGATTTAGCTAAGCGGACCAAATACGTCAAAAATGATTACCAAGCCTACGGCTTAGAACTTGCCTCCGAATTAGACGATTGGAAAAATAAATCCCTTTATATTAAATTGGCCAAAACTGTTGACCGAAAAATCCTGGATCAAGCCTTTTATTTCGTCAAAGATCAAACCAACATTAAAACCCCAGGTAAACTTTTTATGTGGAAGCTCAAAGAACTCAGAAATAAGGTAAAATAGACTAATGCGTCTCTTTTATAACTACCTCAAAGCTCTTTTGGCTCCAATTATCCATGGCTTTCCCAGTAAAAAACTAAAAATCATTGGTATTACAGGCACCAAGGGCAAAACTACCACCGCCAACTTCATTTGGACTGTTTTAAATCATAACGGCCATAAATGCGGACTCGTCGGCACTGCCAATATTCGGATAGGGGATAAAGAACAACTAAATAAATATCACATGACCATGCCCGGTCACTTTATTCTCCAAAAATTATTAAAAGAAATGGTACAGGCCAAATGCGAATATGTTGTTTTGGAAGTCACTTCGGAAGGAATTAAGCGATTCCGTCATCTCGGTCTCAAATTTGATACTGCCATTTTCACCAACCTTACCCCAGAGCATCTTCCATCCCATAACAACAGTTTTGAAAATTATAAATCTACCAAGGCCAAATTATTCAAAACCTGTCCTAATTTAATTATTGCCAATGTCGATGACCCTCACGCCACTTATTATCTAAACAACAAATGTAGCCAAAAAATTACTTTTAGTGTCAAAAATAAATCCGATTATCAGGCAAAAATAATCGATTCATCCAATTTTGAATTAAACAACTTCAAATATTCTTTAAATATTCTTGGCAAAATAAATATTTACAACGCCCTTCCAGCAATCATAATTGGCCAAAAATTAGGTATCAAACCTATCGATATCCAAAAAAGTTTTAAGGAATTAACTTACATTCCCGGCCGTATGGAATTTATTCCCAATCAACTCGGTCTAAATATTCTTGTCGACTATGCTCACGAACCAGTCTCTCTAAAAGAATTACTCCAAACTGCCCAAGATTTTACCCCCAAAAATAATAAAATTATTCTTTTACTTGGTGCCGAAGGTGGCGGCCGCGATCCTGCCAAACGATCCCCAATGGGGGATTTAGCCAACCAATACGCTGATATTGCCATTGTCACCAATGTCGATCCTTATAACGACAATCCTCAAACCATTGCCAACGATATTGCCATCCATATCGATAAAAATAAACTTCATTTAATTCTCGACAGAAAAGATGCCATCCAAAAAGCCATATCTTTGGCCAAAAAAGGCGATACTGTTCTAATCACCGGCAAAGGTGCTGAACAATCCCTGACTATCGATGGCCAAAAAATCCCATGGGATGACCGAAAAGTGGTCAAAGAAGTACTAAATAGTGTATAATCAGCCATTATGTCAAATCCAGAAAAGAAACCAACCTTAAAAGGTACAAAGAAAACCGAAAGAAATCATCAAACAAATCTCGCCAGTCACGAAACACCCGACGGCGAATTTTTTCCAGATTATCTTAATACTAAATCAGATTATGAAAAAAATCGTCAAAAGCCCCACTAGGCTAATCCTTATTCTCGCCGCCGTATTTTTTCTTTTTTTTGTTTTTTCTAAATTTAGAAAACCAAAAGAAAAATATATTCAAGTTACTCCAAAAAGACAAAATATCGAATCTGTTTTGGCTCTCTCCGGTTTTATCGATGCTTCATCCAAAGCCACTTTACAATTTCAAACCAGTGGTCAGTTAGCTTGGGTCGGAGTCAAAGTAGGGGATAGGGTAAAAAAATATCAGGCTATTGCCTCTTTGGACAAAACTAGTCTCAAAAAAAATCTCGAAACTCAATTTAATAACTACACCACAACTCTCTCTCAATTTCACGATACCGCCGATGATTACAAAGATAAAGTTATAACCACTGAATTTCAAAGAATTCTCGATCGCAATCAAAATACTTTAAATAATTCTGTCATTAATTATGAATTAAGTGATTTAGCCATAAAATACGCCACCATCACCTCTCCCATAAATGGCATTGTCACCGATGTTTCCCCAGCCCTCCCCGGTACCAACATCGTCTTTACCACTACCACTTATACCATTGTTGATCCGACCAGTATTTATTTTAGTTCCGAAATCGATCAAGAAGATGTTTACAAAGTAAAAAATGAAATGGATGCCAATGTCACCCTCGATAGTTTTGCCACTGAAAATATCTCTTCAAAAATCAGTTTTATTTCCTTTAATCCTCTTACTTCATCTTCTTCTACTGTTTACGAAATTCGTTTTTCTCTGCCAGTTGACAATAGCAATCTAAAATATCGTTTGGGAATGACCGGTAATGTCAATATTCCTCTAGCTAAGGCAGAAAATGTTCTCACTGTTCCCTTGGATGCTATTAATGAAGAAAATAGTCAAAAATATGTTGAAGTTTTGATAAACAAACAAATACAAAAGAAAAATGTCGAAACCGGTATTGAATCAGACACGGATATAGAAATTAAATCTGGTCTTAATGAATATGATCAAGTCATCATCAAAAAAAACTAAGACCCCAATTTTAGAATTAAGAAATGTAGTCAAAACCTATACTCTGGGTGGTGTCAAATTCAATGCTCTCGATGGTGTCTGTTGCCAAATTTTTGAAGGTGAATTTGTCGCCATCACTGGTGCTTCCGGCTCCGGCAAATCCACCCTCATGCATATTATTGGTCTCTTGGATATTCCAACTTCTGGAGAAATTCTTCTTGACGGCAAAAAAATTGCCAACTTTAGCGAAAATCAATTAGCCCAAATTAGAAATCAAACTCTTGGTTTTGTTTTTCAACAATTTAATCTGCTCCCCAAAACTCCGGCTATCGAAAACGTTACCTTACCCCTACTTTACTCGGATATTCCCAATCCTCTTCATTACAAAATCGGTCTGGAAATGCTTCATAAAGTCGAATTAAGTGACAAAATTCAAAACACTCCTGCTCAACTTTCCGGTGGTCAGCAACAAAGAGTCGCTATTGCCCGAGCACTGGTCAACAATCCCAAGATCATTCTTGCCGATGAACCCACCGGTAATCTTGACAGTAAATCAGGTCGTGAAATTATGGACCTTTTTAAATATTTGAACAAAAAAGAGGGAAGGACAATCGTTTTTGTCACCCATGATTTATCTTTAGCCAAACAAGCCCAGAGAATAATAATTATAAAAGATGGCAAAATAGTCGGGGAGGAAAAATGTTAAAACTTAAACCTAGTCTTGATGATCTAATCAAATCATCCATTCGCTCTATTTTGAAAAATAAAAGCCGGACTATTCTCACCTCGCTAGGGATAATTATCGGCGTTAGTTCAGTAATATTACTGGTCTCCATCGGTAATGGTCTAAAAAGTTATGTCGCCGATCAATTTGAAAGTCTTGGCTCAAATCTCCTGTTTGTCATGCCCGGTACAATCATGCAAAATGGACCCAATGGCAGTTCCAGTTTAATTAAATTTACCGAAAGAGATGTTGTAAATCTAAAAAAAATAAATGATGTTGTGGTTTTGCCTATGGTCGAAACCAGAGGCAAGGTAAAATATTTAAAAAACGAAGCCAAACCAGGCGTTATTTTTGTTACTGCCGATTACGGCAAAAACATGAATTCACTTCCTAGCCCGGGAAACGGCCGCTGGTTTACCACCGGAGAAGAAAACCAAAAAGCCAAAGTTGCCGTCATTGGCCCCGAATTAAAAGAAAAATTATTTGGCGATTCCGGTTTCTTAAACAAAAAAATAAATTATGCCGGTACCAATTTTAAAGTTATCGGCATGCTCGACAGCAAGGGTAGGGGAATTGGTGGTCAAAGTACCGACAATGCAATTTATATTCCCCTGACCGTTGGTTTTGTTTTGAGCAATAATCACGACATTCAAAGTATTGTTATCAAAGCCAACAATAAAGAACATTTGGAAATCATTACCAAGGAAGCCAAAAACATAATGGGAAAAGTTTACAAAAAAGAAGATTCTTTCACCGTTGCCGATCAAGCTCAAATATTGACAAGTATCAATACGATACTAAGTACCCTCACAATTGCATTATCTGGTATCGCCGCTATCTCTTTGGTGGTTGGTGGAATTGGAATTATGAATATAATGCTTGTCACCGTCAATGAACGCACCCGCGAAATCGGTCTCCGCAAAGCCATTGGTGCTTATCCTCGGGCAATTTTATTACAATTTCTAATAGAGGCAATCATCCTCTCTTGTCTTGGTGGTGGCATCGGTATAATTCTTGGTTCACTTGGCGCTCTCGGTATCGACAAAGTTTTCCCGGCCAAAGTCACTCTTCAATCGGTTATTCTCGCTTTTGGCGTTTCTACTGCCGTCGGTATAATATTTGGTGTTGCCCCAGCCCGCAAAGCTTCTAAATTGAGTCCTATCGACGCCCTTAGGTACGAGTAGACATGGGCATAGCCAACAAAATTTTATTCGCTAACTCCCATTCTTTGCATAATTGTTCTGTTTCACCTTCAAAACGCCCCTTAATATGCATCCTCATATTTAAAGCATCACAAATTTGCCCAAAAACTTTTCGTGAATAACTAATTGATTGAACAAAATCAATTAAATCTTGATCAAAATGACCTCCATGCTCTACCATACCCACTGCTATAATTTCTTTTTGTGCATCCATATTTAAACTCATATCGCAAGTCCAACCATTGGCCAAAAAATTCTTCAAAACCCCTGTATTACTTAAAATAATTTTCGATCTTTCCTCATCTTGCATCAAATTTTCCTTAGAATCAACCCATGCCTGTTCCATCAATATCTTAGTATACAAAAACAGCCCTTCCATAACCTTATAATTTGGTGCTTCAACTGGCTTCAATTCACGATTTTCTTTTTTATTTATTTCTGGTTTTGCCATAAATACAAAAATATTAATTAATGGGGGATAGCGAAGTATATCACAAATTATTTCTTTCCCTCTTTTAGCACTCTTGTTTCCAAAGGTTCCAAAGCTATTGACCATAGATCTTTTCGCGTCAAGGTTCCATCATCGAAACTATAACCATTAACAAATTCAATAATACTCTCCCTCCCTTTCCCAACTCGAGGATCAACCTAATATCTCAATCCCTGAATAACTTCTTGTCTATTCGTCGGTTCTGGCAGAGTATGCCACTCTTTAAAGCTTTCCTTCAAAACCGTTTCTTTCATCTTGCCTTTTACTCTTTTTTTTTCATTTGCATCTTCCCAAATTCCCCAACTACTAATCTCTTCCTCTACTACTTCGTTTAATGCTTGTTCCCGACACAAACCCTCATTATCTATTTTATATTTATCTTCCTGGCTTACCACACTTGGTTTTATTTCTTTCATATGCGGAGTATAACACTATCTAATTTTAATCCCCAACACATCTAATCTTATTTTTTCACGAGTTACTGAATTTTCGATCGAATTAATTACACTAGCAGCTGTACCCTTAACATTCCCTTTATCCTTACTACCCACCCAATCGGCAATTACACATTTATCAGCATCAGAAAGTATCTCCATCCCTCGAGTAAAAGCAATTTCTTTGCACAAACTAATTAAATCTGTTCTTGTTTCAGGACCAGCTTCACCAATCTCCAGTTTTCTAATTTCACCATAAGCTCGATCCATCATCTCTCTAATTTTATTTTCATTTTCATTCATATTTAATGGGGGATAGGGGAATTATAACACACCTATTTTGATACAAAATTATACATTTTGATACCTAAAATATCATTAGCAGTCACATGAACCGAGTGCTAAATACCTTTTAAAACTTGATAGTCCCTATCCTTCCGTTATTTTTTGGTACAATTTTTGGGACAGAATATTTTTTTTCAAAACTCAAAGTTTTTGGATCATCCTTACCATAATACAAATAATGAAACAATTTCATCTTGTAGATACAATCTTCAAATAGGGGGCTACTCTCGATTTTAATCACTGCCAATTCAAAATACTCCAAAATTTTTCCAAAATAATTTGAAAATAAAAATTTTTCTTCCAAGTGATTATCTTTTTGCTTAAAATAATTTCCCATTTCTTCCTGATAACAATCGTTTAAGACTTTTTTCCAATCCTCAGCTTTAATCTCTCCAAGCAACAAGTTTTCTTTTTTATCCTTATCAAAATTATTATCCATTTTGACAATCAAGGTCACTAATTTCTTTACCCCCTCGCTTAGTTCTCTTTTTTTTCTTATTTCTTTACTAAAAGCCATTTTTTATCCTTTTTAAACAATCACTTCCTAAACTAAATCCAAAATCTTCTAAAAACTGAAAATCATTGATTTCTATCTCCTCCGTTTTGTAATAAATCTGATTATTTACCTCCCCAGTCACATTTTGTAACCGCATTAAATCGGTTTTTTGTTTTATTCTCTCTTTTATTCTTTCTTTCATCTTTTACTGAGGGCAAGAAATTATAACACCAAAAAAATCTCTATGATAAGATTAGTCATGAATCCAAAATTTCAAGAAGCCAAAATTTATTTATCCACCAATCAAGTTGGATTAATCGACGATCTAGAATTAATTTTAAGTCGACTTCAAGAATTTGACCATATCAATGATTATTCTTTTCTGGTTGCTCCCGCCGCTAAATGCTATGAAGGTTATCTAAAAGACTTCTTTTTGAAAATTGGCGTCATGTCCCAAAACGAATATCAGAGTGACCGTTATCGTGTCGGCAAAACCCTCAATCCCTCGCTTCGTTACACAAAATATTCCGTTTTTAGAAAATTATCCGACATTCACGAAAGAGGTGAAGAATTGGCCGAACTTCTTTGGGATGCCTGGAAATATGGTCGCAATGAAATTTTTCATTATTTTGCCCACAATTTAAAAAAATTAACCCGAGCTGAAGCCGAAGATCGTATATGCAATATTCTCGACGCCATCATCAAATCCGGTCAATTTCTTGAACAGAATGACTTTTGCCAAAAAAATCCCTAAACTCGCTTAAATCACATTTCCAATTAGACAGAGGAGCCGGTATTTTATGAGCCGATTCTGGTGCATCAACAATCAAATTTGGAAAAGCTAAACCAGAAATTTTTGATTTCAATTCCGTCATAATTTCAACTTCTCTTTTTAACGGCACTATAAAATGTTCGATTCCTTTTACCCGATTACAATGATAAATATTGTATGGTTTGACTCCAACCGACAATAACTTTTCGAACAAAGCCGCCAAAACAATAGGGGAGTCATTTATACCGGAAAGCATAACCGATTGAGAATACAAAATTGCCCCTACTCTTCGTAATTTAACAATAGCTTTGATGGCTTTTTTATTTAACTCATCCGCTTTGTTTACATGAAGAGAAACATAAACAGGTTTTTTACATTTAAATATCTGCTTAAGAACCTTTTCCGACATTAATTCCGGTTTTACAATTGGTAAACGCGTATGAATTCTGATTACTTTTATAGTTTTAATTTTTTCTAATAATCTCAAAAAATAAACCAATAAATTTGGCTCTGTCAAAGGATCACCGCCGCTAATTATTACTTCATTAATTCGACTATTTTTCTTTAAAATCTCGCCAATATTTTTTAAATCCTTTTTTTCCAAAACTACGCCTTTTGAACCAACTTTCCACTTTCTGTAACAAAATTGGCAATATTTGGCACAACGCAATGTCAATTCCACCACTACTCTATTTTCAAATTTTTGTATAACCCCTGTTCCAATGTAAGCTTTCATCTCACACATTGGATCACAAGAAATCTGTGTTATCATTTATCCATTATGACTAAACAAATAAAAATCAACCAAGATCTTTGTATTGGCTGCAATACTTGCGCCTCATTAAATCCTGATATCTTCGAACTCGATTCTACCACATTTAAAGCCAAGGTAAAGAAACAACCAGCCGAAATTACCCCCGAAATCGAATCCGTTGTTAATTCTTGTCCAGTCGGCGCCATTCAAATCGTTGATGAGGCCTAAATTTACTTGTATACTTAAAATTATGAAAACAACAAACAAAATTAAACTAAATCTTAATCAAGCTGTAATTCTATCTGTTATCCTTATCGCCTTATCTTTCATGTCTGGCTATCTCTGGGCCAAAAATAAAAATCAAACTACCGGTAAATCCATTACTACCGCTGAAAAAACTAAAATTGAAATTCCTAAAACCGAAAAACCAGAACTATCTTTCTATGTTATGAGTTTTTGCCCCTATGGTAATCAAATGGAAGATCTTCTTCGTCCAGTATTTGATTTACTTGGCAATAAAGCAGAAATCCGACCTCGATATATCTTTGATAAAATTACCAATCTTGCAGATAATTGTAAACTTAGAACAGGTGATGTCACCAAATGTAAAGATTATGTTGCCAATAAATATTTCAAAACCGAAGCTGAATGTGCTAAAGCTATCAATGAAAATTATCAAGCCTGCATTAATCCCAAGAATTATATTGCTTCCGGTAATAATTATTATTCCTCTCTTCACGGACGAGTCGAAGCTAACCAAAACGTTCGTGAAATTTGTGCCTACAATCTAGCTAATGATAAAAAACAATGGTGGGATTTCGTTGGCAACGTCAATGATAATTGTGACAGCAAAAATGCTGACACTTGTTGGGAAGAGCAAGCCAAAAAAGCCGGTCTTGACACCGCCAAAATTACCGAATGTTTTAATAAAGACGGTATTAAGCTAATCGAAGAAGAAATTGCCTTAACCGATAAATATAAAGTACAGGGATCTCCGACAGTTTTAGTCAACAATGTTAACTTTCCTCCGGAAGATGCCTATACCCAAGACGGTAAAGGTTCGGTTACTTTGGGTAAAGTTGTTATTCCTCAAACGGAATTCCGTACTCCTAACGCTCAAAAAGAAGCCCTTTGTGCTGGTTTCAAAAAAGCACCAAAAGAGTGTTCTACCAAAATTGAAACCACCAACACCGGCACCGCTTCTCAAGGCGGCTGCTAAGTATGCCCTTAAATTCGCATCAATTACGTAAAACTAAACTTGGCATAGCCAAAAAAATAGGGGAGAATGTTAAAAAACAAGAAATAGTCCTTGTACTGGATAATGTTTTGGATACTTACAATATCGGTAGTTTTTTCCGTCTCGCCGACGCCATCGGCGCCCAAAAAATATACCTTTGCGGACCAGTTATCACGCCACCAAATATAAAAATTCATCGAGCTTCAATCGGCACTTGGAAATTCGTTCCCTGGGAACATTTCGAAAATACCCAAGAATGCCTTAAAAAATTACACCAAAATGGTTATTTTTTAGTTGCTTGTGAACAAGACAAAAAAAGTGTTCCATACAATAAAGCAAAATATAAATTCCCCCTGGCTTTGGTTTTGGGCTCTGAAGTCAATGGTATTTCAAAAGACACCCTAAAACTCATTGATAAGATAGTAGAAATCCCGATGTTTGGGATAAATAAATCACTTAATGTCCTGGTCGCCGCCTCGGTAATTTCTTACCATATTTTGGCGGAAAATACCGCATAATTTGCTTATTGTAAAGCTAATTTAATCTGTTATCATAAATTGTGTCTCCAAGTGATTCCTATACTAGTGAACAAATCGTCGTTTTAGAGGGCTTAGAACCCGTCAGAAAACGTCCTGCCATGTATATCGGCTCCACTGATATTAGGGGACTTCATCATTGTCTCACTGAAATTGTCGATAATTCGATTGACGAAGCTTTAGCCGGATTTGCCAAAAACATTTGGGTAATCGTCCAAAAAGATGGTTCTGTTACGGTTGCCGATGATGGTCGCGGTTTTCCTATCGATATCATGCCTAAATACAAAAAACCCGCTATTGAAGTCATTATGACTACTCTTCATTCCGGCGGTAAATTTGAAGGCTCTGCCTATAAAGTCTCCGGTGGTCTGCATGGTGTTGGTGCCGCCTGTGTCAACGCTCTTTCCAAACTTTATCAAGTCGAAGTTCGTCGCAACAATAAAATCTACTATATGGATTTTAGCCGTGGAAAAGTTAAAACAAAATTAACCGAAATTTCTGAAACAAAAATTGAATTACTCAAAAATATTATTCCCAAAAATCTCACTGGTACCACTGCCACCTTTTCTCCCGATCCAGAAATTTTTAAAGAAACAGTTGAATTTGACCCTAAAATAATTGTTAAATCTTTAAAAGATAGAGCCTATCTTACGTCCAAAATTTATTTTCATTACTACAATGAAAACATTAACACTGAACATCATTACTACTTTGAAGGTGGAATAGTTTCCCTTTTACGGGAGATCAATAAAAATAAAGTTGTTGTCCATGAACCAATTTATCTTCATGGAGCCGAAGAGGGCGTTGATGTTGAAATCGCTATTCAATATAACGACAGTTTCCAAGAAAATACTCCATCTTACGTCAATATCATCAATACCACCGAAGGTGGCACTCATTTAACCGGCTTCAAAATTTCTCTGACTAAAGTAATCAAAGATTATGCCATTAGAAAAGAATTACTCAAAGGTAAAGACGATACCATCACAGGAGACGACGTCCGAGAGGGTCTAACCGCCGTAGTCTCACTCAAAATGTCTTCTAAAAATCTTCAATTCGAAGGTCAAACTAAGGGAAAATTAGGAAATTCCGAAGTCCAACCCATAGTTCAAAAAATTGTTCGAGAACAACTTGAAATGTATTTTGAAGAACATCCCGATGTAGCCAAAGTTATAGTCGGTAAATCTCTTCTGGCTATTCAAATTCGTAAAGCCGCTCGTGCCGCCAAAGACGCTATCATGCGTAAAGGCCTTTTTGATTCTCTCGGATTACCCGGAAAATTGGCTGATTGTCAAAGTAAAAATCCCGAAGAATCAGAAATTTATATTGTCGAAGGTGATTCCGCCGGTGGTAGCGCTAAACAGGGGAGAGATCGTCGTTTCCAAGCCATCCTCCCTCTTTGGGGTAAAGCCTTAAACACCGAAGGTATGCGTCTCGATAAAATTGTTTCATCCGATAAACTCAAAGACTTAATAATTGCCTTGGGTAGTGGAATAGGTGATACATTAAATATCGATAGGTGTCGATATCATCGAATTATTATTATGTCGGATGCCGATGTTGACGGTGCCCATATTGCCACTCTTCTTTTGACTTTTCTCTTTCGTCATATGCCATTTACTCTTGAAAAAGGTTATGTTTATCTCGCAATGCCTCCGCTTTATAAAATAAAAACCGGTAAAGAAGTCAAATATGTTTACACCGAAGAAGAAAAAGATACTTATCTCAAACAATGTGACTTATCAAAAGGTTTTGATATCCAAAGATATAAAGGTTTAGGTGAAATGAATCCTCAACAACTCTGGGAAACCACCATGAATCCTGATACGAGAATCCTTAAAAAAATAAACATCGAGGACGCAGCCAAGGCTGATGAAGTTTTTAGAGTTTTAATGGGCGAAGAAGTTCCTCCTCGTAAAAAGTTTATTCAAACCCACGCCCATCTAGCCACACTAGATATCTAATTATGGTAGACAAAAAACCTTTTCAAACTATCGGCAAAATTTTAAATGTAGATATTGTTCCAGAAATGGAAAAATCCTATTTGGATTATGCCATGAGCGTTATAGTTCAACGCGCTCTTCCTGATGTTCGTGATGGTTTAAAACCAGTTCATCGCCGTATCATTTACGCTATGAACAATATGGGCTTAACTACTGGAAAAACTACTAAATCAGCCAAAGTTGTCGGTGAAGTTTTGGGTAAATATCATCCTCATGGTGATATGTCAGTTTATATGGCTATGGTTCGTATGGCCCAAGAATTCTCTCTTCGTTATCCACTTGTTAAAGGACAGGGAAATTTTGGTTCAATTGATGGTGATCCACCCGCTGCCATGCGTTACACCGAAGTCAAACTGGACAAAATTTCGGCTGAAATGGTTTCTGATATTAATAAAGAAACGGTTATAATGATGCCAAACTTTGACGCCAGTGAAGTTGAACCAAGTATTCTCCCGGCCAAAATACCCAATCTTCTCCTAAATGGCGCCGATGGTATCGCTGTTGGTATGGCCACCCGCATTCCACCTCACAATTTAAAGGAAATTAGTGAAGCTATTGATTTAGCCCTGGAAAATACACATCTCGAAAAAGCCGAATCGGAAATTGAACTTAAACCTCTTAGTAAAAATATCAGCACTATCGAAAAAGTCTTATTGCCTATTCGTGAATTAGAAAACCTTCATTTCCTTTTGGAAACAACTGTTACCGTGGAAGATCTTTGTAAAATTGTTAAAGGACCTGATTTTCCAACCTCAGGCGAAATTTACGGACGCAAAGGTATTATCGAAATGTACACAACCGGCCGCGGTAAATTTGATGTCCGCGGTAAAGCCGATATTGAAGAAACAAAATCCGGTAAAGTCAGAATTATCATCACCGAATTGCCTTATCAAGTCAATAAATCCGAACTGGTCAGCAAAATTGCCGATCTTGTCCGAGACAAAAAAATCATTGGTATTTCCGATCTTCGTGATGAATCAGATCGCCATGGTATTCGTATCGTGGTCGAAATCAAGAAAATAGGCAAACCGAAAGCAATCCTTAATAAACTTTATAAATACACTGCCCTACAATCATCTTATTCTGCCAACATGCTGGCCCTGGTCAATGGTATTCCTCAAACCCTAAATTTACGCCAAATGTTATTACTCTTTTTGCGGCATCGTGAAGATATTATTCGCAAGAGAACTATTTTTGATCTCAAATCAGCTTCACTTCGCGCCCATATTTTAGAAGGCCTCAAAAAAGCTCTAGACAAAATTGACGAAATTATCAAGACAATTAAAGCTTCCAAAAGTACCGACGATGCTCGTGATAATTTAATCAAAAAATTTGATTTTACCGATCTTCAAGCCAACGCCATCTTGGAAATGCAACTTCGAAAACTCGCTGCTCTCGAACGTCAAAAAATTGAAGATGAATATAATGAACTCAAAAAACAAATTGATGCTTTGACTAAAATTATTACCGATCCTAATTCAATGGTTGCTGTAATCAAAAAAGAAAATAAAGAAATTGTCGAAAAATACGGCGATGAACGTAAAACTAGAATTTATGTCAAAGGTTTAGAAGACTTTTCTGATGAAGATTTAATACCCAACGAAGCCGCTTTGGTTACTATCACCAAAACCGGTTATATCAAGCGTGTTCCTAAAGACACATATCATACCCAAAAACGCGGTGGTCAAGGTGTTGTTGGCATGGCTACAAAAATCGAGGACGAAATTGAATCTATTCTTTCCGTTAATACTCATGATGATTTGCTCTTCTTTACCAATAAAGGCCGTGTCTTCAAAACCAAGGTATGGGATGTTCCTGAAGGCAGTCGTCAAGCCAAAGGTCAAGCTGTCGTTAATTTAATCAACATTATTCAAGGTGAAAGCATTCAAGCCACTTTACCTCTATCCAAAGATAATCCAGCCAAATTCATAATTTTGGCTACCAAAAACGGTACCCTCAAAAAAACCAATATCGATAAATTCAAAAACATCCGTCAAACTGGCTTAACCGCTATTAAACTTGATGAAGGTGATCACCTTATTTTTGCCAAATCTACTTCAGGTTCAGATCAGGTCTTTCTCGTCACCCACAACGGTAAATGTATTCGTTTCAATGAAGCTGATTGTCGCCCCATGGGCCGCCATACTCGCGGAGTTAGGGGCATCCTACTAAAAGACAACGATTATCTGGTCAGTATGGGTATCGTTCCTGAAATTACCAAGTCCCAACAGCATCTTCTGATCGTAACCGAAAACGGCGTCGGCAAACGTAGCAATGTCTATCTCTATCCTCTCCAAAAAAGAGGTGGTATTGGTGTCAAAGTCGCCGCTTTGACAGATAAAACAGGCAAAATTGCCGGAGCTCAAGTGGTCACCGAAAACCATGATCAAATTATTCTCGTCAGCAAAAAAGCAATTACTATAAAATTACCTATAAAAAACGTTCCTCTCTTATCTCGCAACACCAAAGGTGTAATTTTAATGCGATTTAAAACCGGTGATGACAAAGTCTCTGCTTTAACTGTCTTAGAAAAAATGCTTGAAACCGAAGTAAAAAATATAGGGTAGGGGAGTCAAAAGCTTATATTATATATTATAAGATTATATAATCCTCTTGGGGTTGTTTAGCAGTCAAATTATATGAGTGCTAACAAGGCTTAAAATTTAAGTATTGGCCTAAAATAGGGGATAAATAACATCAAAAATAGGGTAGTTGAGCTCTGGAAACATTCTTTGAACAAACTAATCATTATTGAGCTGGATATAGGCCATATTTATTACACACCATCTTTTTTATTACCAGCATGAAATTTTTCGTGTATTTCTCTTAATCTTGCATCGGTCACATGAGTATAAATCTGCGTTGTGGCGATATTTTTATGTCCCAAAATTTCTTGAACCGATCTAATATCAGCACCTTCACGTAACAAATCAGTTGCCATTGAATGACGTAGGGTATGAGGTGTTGCTTTTACCGGTAACTTAGCTTTTGCGACATAACTTTTTACCAATCTTTGAACTGATCTAGCTGTCAATCTTACTTTCTTATCATCTGCCGTAATACTTTTTTCACTTTTCATATTTATAAACAAAGGCTTGAAATGATCCGATCGGGTTACAAGATATTGATCAAGGTATTTGGCCGCCTCGGTAGAAATAAAAACAACCCTTGACCTGCCCCCTTTACCAATAACCCCAAACTCTCTCGTTTTTAAATTAATCTGATCTCGATTTAAACCAATCAATTCCGATACCCGCAATCCGGTTGAAAACAATAATTCCAAAATCGCTTTATCTCGCAAACCTGTTTTTGAAGACAAAATCGGCTGATTTAACAATCTATGCATTTGCTCCAAATCCAAAAATTTTAAACTATGGTCTTTTACTTTTGGTACATCTAGTTTTTCCGGATCCATTGCTTTAATATCTTTTCTTCTCAACCACTTCAAAAACGAACGCAAAGCAATTATATAATATCCTTGAGTTACAATTTTCATTCCTTTAGTTTTTAAACTTAATCTAAACTCCGCTATCGAATCCGACGTAATATCATTTATAGAAATTTCTCGCTTACCATTGTCTGACAAAAAATCAATTAAGACGTCAAGATAATGACGATAATTTCTAATCGTTAATTTTGAACAGTTGTGTTCTAGCTCTAAAAATACCAGGAATTTATCAATAAGGACAGTTAAATTCATATCCATGCTTCATTATATCAAGCAAAAACAGCTTTCATTCGTTTTAGAGGCTTACATGAAGTCTTGCCTATTTTACGGCATTTTTTGACTTTATACTAAGTTATCCAAGACATTAGGGGAGTCAGTGGGGGGTCAAGAGGGGTCTTTGAACCCAAAACCAATCCAGGCCTGATCCGGGTGACAAATAGAGTAATTGGTCATATATAAATACTTTAATTAAAAAATAAAAATTAAAAAAAAGAAATAAAATTTTGTTTTAGAAAAACATATTTTTTGGCAGGGGGGAGGGCTCTCTGAACCGAAAGGTCGCAAAAGATACATTGTGCGACATGGTAAATTAGCTTGCCTACCCAAAAGGGAATATTGCCTATTTATAAGCATATTTATACTATTTTATATCTACTAATTACTATTTTTTGTTTACTAATTACTGTACTATCCACCCCTCCTCTAGGGTACTCCGGTGATGTATTCGTCGGTTTGATAGTTTTCCACACAGACTATATCATTCTATATCACCTATCCTATAACTTTATGTGAAAATTATCCTATAATTCGTGAAAATATTGGCGTTTCCCCTTCCCCATTGCTAGTATCCCTGGTAAAATTTATATATGTTGAAATTAGAAAATGCTATTTTTACCAAAGCTAAGCCGCTTGGAAAATCAATAATCATTTTAGAAGGAAATGATCCTCGGGTCCAAGACGCTACCGCTCTCCTCACCCATCATAAAATATGTAATGTAATATTGTTGGAAAAATACGATAAATATAATGATTCTAGCTTCAAAACTTCCCTCGCCCACGATTTATATTTAATTAGAAAAGAAAAAGGGTTAACCGAAGAAGAGGCCTTGAAACTCATTGAAGATCCTTTCTATTTTGGTGTCATGTTAGTGAAACAGGGTTTTGCCGACGGTCTAGTTGGAGCCGCTTCTTCCCCATCGGTTAAACTTTTAAGACCCGCTCTTCAAATTCTCAAACACACTACCAACCATTTGGTTTCCAGTTTCTTTATCATTTTAAGAGAAGATAAAACATTTATTTTTGCCGATTGTGGCTTAAATATTGATCCTGATGCTTCTTTATTGGCTGATATTGCCTATGATTCGGCATTATCTTACAAACAAATAGTGGGGCAGGAACCAAAAATAGCCTTTCTTTCATATTCTACTAGAAATTCCGGCCACGGTCCGACAGTCGAAAAAATACAATTAGCTACTTCCCTATTCAAACAATCTCATCCGGACATTATTGCCGACGGTGAAATACAATTGGATGCCGCTATCTCACCCGAAGTCAGCAAAATTAAATGTCCTGATAGTCCTTTAAAAGGCGAAGCCAATATCTTAATATTTCCTGACTTAAATTCAGGTAATATTGGCTATAAACTAGCTTCAAGATTTGGACACAATATTGCCGTAGGACCACTTTTACAGGGTCTAGAAAAACCGGTCAATGATCTTTCCCGAGGTTGTACTGCCGAAGAAATTGCTATTAACGCCGCCCTCACCGCCATCCAGTCATCAAAATAATTCCCAAGACTACCGCTACTCCAATCCACAAAAAAGATAATATCGTTCTTCTAAATAATCTTCCTCTTATGTCTGATTGAATCAATCCAGCAATTATATAAATAATCGCTGTCAAATAGATTGAACCTTTAAATATTCCCACCGGCCAAAAAGAAAAGACCAACGCCAATTGAGACATAATGAACGCCGGTACCATAATATACGATCTAATATCCAAATTCTTACCATCATCGGGCAACTCTATTGACACACTGAAAAAATGATAGGCAAAAATCAACATACAAATTACAAACACAAAAATCATATTTAACCAATAGTTCAAATTAAAAGAAAACAAACTATCAAACAAAAAGAAGGTTGTTAGCAACATTAAAATCGACCCCATGGTATAAGCTGCTCGATACAAAGGTACTGTTTTGTATCCCACGGCAAACAAAAAAACGTTTTGTACCAAAAAAATTATATAAACTACTGTTCCAAAAAAAATACTTTCTATCAATCCAGCAATAAAATTATATGGAATAATCGCTACAAACAATCCATAGCCAATAAAAAATCCTATTGGTAAAAATACAGTCATCAATCGCAAAAGAAGAGGCATGCCTTTTTTCATCATTAAACCCCACCAAACCAAAACTACCAATAGAAAAACATCCATTGCTAACGCCCAATAACGCCACTCGTAGGGAATTGCAATAAATATCAAAAACAAAATTGCCGACAAAATTGATACCAAAAGAAATCTAAATCTCCTTGGCATAATCTAATCCTGCAAAAACATTAATCACATCATCATTTTCCTCCAATTTAGAAATAAAGTCCAATACTTTTTCGGTCTTCTCTTCATCCAAAACAATTGGGGACTTTGATTTCATCACAATCTCCCCTTTTATTCCCATCGCCTCTTCCAATTTATTAAGATCTTCAACCTGACAAAATACATAATTATCTTCAAAATCAATTGCTCCCTTATCGATTAATTCCAATTCCCGCTCCTCCGTCAAAACCTCACACTCAATCTCCCCCACCCTATCAAATAAAAAAGAAGTACTGCCATTTTCACCAAATATTCCGTCATTTTCTTTAAATATCAATTTAATTTCTCCTAGAACCCTATTTCTATTGTCCGTTTCTACTTCAATCATCAAAGGTATCGAAAAAGGCGCATAACCCTCAAGATAAAAATTGACTAAATTATCCTTTCTCTCATTAAAACGATTAATCAACCTATCAATATTTTCCTTTGGCATATTAACTTCTTTAGCTTTTTGAATCGCCGTTTCTAAACCACTACCGGTTCTCAGCGCTGTCAAGATATTACGAGAAGCTTTTGTAAATAATTCGCTTCTTTTTTTATCTTGAGCTCCCTTTCTATTCTTTATATTATTCCATTTTGAATGACCGGACATATCAGAAGTATTGTAACATCTTGGCGAAATTTTCGCCAAAATAAATTTCCAATTCATCAATATTTAAATTCTTATCAACAATTTTTTCGCAGTTCCAAATAAATTTAATTTTCAATTCCCCGCCACTCACTATCCGACAAAAAAAATCTTCTTTAATTATCGAATTATTAATTCCAATAACCGTTAAGCCCATCCAATCTAATCTTTTACCCAAAAAACCAGCCAAACCGGAAACATCACTGCTATTATAAACATTTACCTTCATATTTTCTTCCAACAAACTACTATCTGCCAAATCTCTCACCGCCACCTCATCCAAAATTCTTTCATTGTCCTCTTTGCTGGTCGTTAAATATTCAATATTATTCAAATAATTTTCTTCGCTTAAACGAAAACGTATATAACCAATAATTCCCAATAAATCTGGGCTTATTTCTTTTTTATTCCACTCAATTTTATCTACCATCACACCAAAATTATAAAAAAATATCTCCTTAATTAAATTTTCTTTTTTTTCCTGCAATAATAATTTTTTTACTTTTTCCGCCTCGTAATATCCATAACCACCACTTACCCAAATAGGTGTATTTTTAACCGTTATTAATTTATTTATCATTCTTCTGGTTGGTGAAATCACCATCACTATTAAACCCTCATCGTCAATCATTCCAATTCTAATATCTTTTTTCCCATCCCATCTATAATCACGCCAAAAAAAAGCCAGCAACAATAAAATCATAAATCCCCCTAAAAAATACCAAGCAAATTTGGTTACCTTATCACGACTCCTCTTCATAGGGACTAATAAAATGATAATCGTCGAAACTAATTTCCCGACAATGTAAAATCGGTCTCCCTAAACTCTTATCCTTACTTCCATATAAAACATCACCTACTATCGGCCATCCTAAATAAGAAAAATGAACCCTAATTTGATGGGTTCGCCCCGTTAAAAGATCAATATCGACCAAACTTACAGTTTTTCCCTCCTTTTGGATTTTCTTCAATACTCTAAATTTAGTTAAAGCTTTTTTCCCTTCTTCGCTTACCTTAAATTTTCCAAAACTATATTTTGACCTATCAATTGGCAAATTCATCTCCCCTACTAATGGCAAATCACCTTCTACCAAAGCAGTATATTTTTTTATTATTTTTCTTTTTTTAAATTTATCTTTCAAATAATCTAGAGTTTTCAAATTTTTGGCTACTATCAAAACCCCACTCGTCCCCTTATCTAATCGATGAACAATACCATTTCTTGGTAAATCATTTTTTCTATTAATTTCCAACCATTTTTCCATATTTTTTTCCGCTTTATTATTTTCCTTGGTCGTCACCCAACCGGCCGGTTTATCCAAAACCAAAAAATCCTCATTTTCAAAAATTATCTTAATTTTTTCTTTTTCCATACTGCTATAAAATATAAAATTAATCCGATTCCGATCAACCAATCGTTAATATTATTATATATGCCTAACCCCAAAAAATTCCAATAATCATGCACAAAACCCCACCTAATTCTCTCATAAGTATTTAATCCTCCACCTATCAAAATAAATATCAGGGCAATTATTTCCATTTTTTATTCTCTTTCTCTCTCACACTTAATACAAATTGTTGCATCCGGTTTAGCCGCCAACCTATCTGTATCAATCATTTTACCGCATTTCTCGCAAATACCATATCTACCTAATTTAATCATCGTTAAAGTTTTTCTCAATTGGACAATTTGCTTATCCATAAACTTTGCTTTTACTTGACTATCAAAATGACCTATTTGTTCGTCAACGTCTTCTTCTAGTGAATTTTCTTCTATTCTGGTATTGTCCGCAAAAGGATCACTTTTACTTATTCTTTTTTTTGTCCTTTTCAAACGAACTATTTCTCTTTCCAAAAAAATTCTAATAGGATCCACTATATTTCTTGGAAACCTTAATATATCTTTCTTCATACCTTACCCAGGATATACAATCCCACTCCGGAAAGCAAACTAACAATTAAGTACAAATAAGACATTATTTGCCCATTATTTAGGAAAAAAGAACTTAAAGCCATCAAAAAGAAAAGAACCGTACATAAGGCAAAAAATACAAAACCTTTTTTTCCGCTTCGGTACCAAATAAAAGAACGATATTTCTTCATCCAATATGAAGCTAAAAACAAACCTACAACAAGAATTAAAATTCTAATTAACAAAAAAATAGAATACAATTGAAAAATTTGACCCAAATACATAACTAGCAAAAAAATTAAAAAACTAGCACTAATATCTTCTAGCAAAACCCATAATTTCCATTTTTTTTGTTTGGCAAAAAAAGCACTAATTAAAATCCCCCCCAATAAACCGACAAAATAATTTACTTTCATCGGATTCCAAATTGCTAAAATCTGCCACCAAGGACCATCTCTCCAATCTCCACCGGCAATTCGACTAATCAATATCATTCCCAATATTAATTGCCAAGTAAAACCAAGCACTTCCTGGCTGGCAAAATCTTCTTTTAACGCCTTCCAAGAACCGTATAAAAAAAACAAAACCGCTATTAACAAGAATAATAAGTACATATCTTATTGTATAATAACACTGATATTAGCCGAAATGGCGGAACTGGCAGACGCGCACGACTCAAAATCGTGTGGTGGCAACACCATGGGGGTTCGATTCCCTCTTTCGGCACCTATTTCTTCTCCACATCAAAGAAACTTACCTGTTTTCCATTAAAGTAAAGATTCATTTGACCAGTAGGGCCATTTCTGTGTTTTTCAATTGACAAAGCCACCATCTCGCGCACTTCCTCATCTTCACGATGTAAAAACATCACTACATCGGCATCCTGTTCGATACTACCCGATTCCCGAAGATCAGACAACCTCGGTCGACCTCCTCTTGCTTCCATTGCTCTTGATAATTGCGCTGCCGCCAAAATTGGAATTTTTAATTCTCTTGCCAAATTTTTTAAACCCTGAGAAATTTCTGAAACCTCCTGTACCCTATTATCTCGAGTATTCCCATGCATTAATTGTAAATAATCAACAATAATAAATTTGATACCCTTATCCAACTGTAATCTTCTTGCTTTAGTCCTCAACTCTGTTACTGTCAATCCCGGTGTATCGTCAATATAGAGTGGAGCTTCAGCTAAAATACCCATGGCTTCAGATAAAGAGGCAAAATCATCATCGGATAATTGACCCGTTTTTAATTTCCAAGCATCTATTAAACCCTGTCTCACCAAAAGACGATCAACCAATTCTTCCTTGCTCATTTCCAAAGAAAAAATTGCTGTTGGTAATTTTTCTTCTACTGCTGTATGACGAGCAATATTCAAAGCAAAAGCCGTCTTTCCTACCCCTGGTCTTGCCGCCAAGATCAATAAATTGCTATTTTGCATACCGGCCAACATCCTATCTAAAGATGCAAAACCCGTCGGTACACCTCTTAACCCCGACCCCAATTTTTGTAACTCATCCAATCTATCAAAACTTGCCGTCAATACTTCTTTAAGAGAAGAGGGTGAATTTTTTACATGCCTTTGTGATAAAGAAAATACTTCCTGTTCTGCCATATCCAATAATTGATCCGAAGGTAAACTTTCATCAAAAGCTTTATCGGTAATTCTTGCCGCCGCACTTATTAATTCCCTTTTTGCCGATAAAGATTTAATTATTTTTCCATAACTGGCCACATTGGCCGCTGTCGGTACCTCGTTGGCTAATTTCACTAAAAATGCCTTACCACCAACCTTTTTTAATGCTTTCATTTCTTTTAGTTTCTCGGCCACGGTCACAATATCAATTGGACTTCTATTTTCAAACAAATACATCATCGCCTCATAGACCTTACCATTTGCTTCCTCATAAAAATGTTCCGGTCTCAAAAAATCAGTTACTGCCAAAACTGCATCATTATCTATCAATATAGAACCTAAAACACATACCTCTGCCTCAGATGAATTTGGTGGTAATCTCAACATTGCAGTATTATAACCTCTAAACCATCAGGCAGGTTATCTCGATCTATTTTTAAACTTTCTATTGCTTCCAATCCTTCCTCATCAACTTCATCCAAAAATTTCTTTAAAGAATCACCATCTTTTTTATATCCCACAGGTATCAAATAATTAGCTCCCCATTTTTTTGCTAAATCAAGAAACATTTTTCCTTTAATTTTGCACTCATCGATATTTACTATCAAAACATCAATACCATTAATTCTTTCAATTTGCTTTTCTTCCAACATTTCTTCAATTTCACCTAATACTCCAACAATTAACCCTTCATTTTCAATCACATACATCAATTTATTGTCTCCTGCTTTAAATCCTTTTATTTCCACTCCCCCGATTTCATATTCACCTGGACCGGCAATAATCACTTTTTCTTCATTTAATCCAAAATAATTTAATTCTTTATCGGTAAAAACGATAATTCGCGAATCAATTTGAGCTCCGCCTTTTTGGGGATCAATCACAACATTTTCTTTTTTACTTTTTAATATGATTGTTTGTTGGCCTTGATATTTAATTTCCATAGTAGCTAATTTTATCATTGATTCTATTGCTTTATGATAAAATCAATACATGTTCAAAAATGTTCTCCTAGCCATTATCCTCGGTTCTCTCTTTGGTATAGTTTTAACTGGAGGATATTACACCATAAATAAGGGAAAACATAAAATTAGTGTCAATCAACCCACCCCAACAGAAACTCCAGAAATTACTCCATCAACTGCTCCAACCGATACTCCTCAAAAAACCGATCTAACCATTTTTCAACCTTTAGATAATACGCTGGTAAGTAATTCTTCCATCACTATTACCGGTAGCAGCTCTCCAAAAGCTCAAATTATTATCAACACTCCGGTTACTTCTTATAATACTCAAGCCGACGAAAACGGTAGCTTTTCTCAAGCAGTCAAACTTGAAGCCGGTGTCAACGAAATCCAAATCAGTTCTTTTGATTTACAAGACAATCAGACTGATGTTGATTTAACCATCACCTACTCTTCAGCTCAAGTTTTCTTAATTCAAAAAATTTTTAAACCTGTTTTTGCCCAAGAATCAGATGAAATTCAAAATTTAAGAGAAAAATTTAAGGAACAAGCCAAAGTCAATCTGGCCGCAGACAATAAAAAAGCTTTTTGGGGTAATATTATTCAAATTGATGATCAAAAAATTACCATCGAAAAAAATGATCTGACTTACAAATTGGAACTTAGTAAAGATGTTACTGTTATTAACGAAAAGAAAACCAAAATTAAAGCCAATACTCTAAAAACCAACCAAACTATTTTGGCTATGGGAACCTATGATCCTACCAACGACACTCTCCAAACTTCCAGAATTTTAATTGTAAATTCCAAAGACATTATAAAAAATTATCAAGTTGTTTCCGGAACTATTGCCGATATTTCCCAAGAAGCTTCTGTAATAACAATTATTCCAAACAAAAACAAAGATATCCAATATCAAGTTTCTACCGAAAATAAAGAATTAAAAATTGGTGATAAAGTTATTGCTTCTCTCCTTCCAGATCCTAAAAATCCTAAATCATTTGTTGCCGTCAAGATTTTTACTCGAGTCCAATAATCATTTCAATTTCCTCATTTATTCCAACATCTCTCATACCCATTACCGGCTCAATACAACAAAAATTCTGATTTCCCCCACTCCATAAATGTAAATCTCGTACATTTTTAGTTTCCATAATAATAGTTCTTTTTTCATCAGTAATTACATTATTTTTTCTTGCCATAATTTCGCTATCTTTTTCAACAATCCTTCTTACCTCTTCTCCATTAATTTTCAAATCTTGCCAACCATATGGCATATTAAAATAATAATGAATCGCAATATTAATTGGCGCTTTTCTTTCTCCAATATTCTTTACCATCACTTTATGAATAAATTTCTTCTCAAAATCAAATGTCTGAATTATTTCCAAATTTGTCGGATACAAATCCTTGTTCTTCATCAAATACCTTATCTTTATAAAATTGTCTCTTTCTTCCAAAATTTCCCATTTTTCATTTCTGGCATATCCATGAAACGGTAATCCATATTCACTTAGCTCACCACCGAAATTTGGTATACAAATATGAGTACTTCCAATTTTGCCATCAATTCTCTCAAATCTATCCAATATTTTATTTCCCCCAATTTCCAACTTATCAATTCTCCCTCCATCCAAATTTAATTTAATCGCTATCTTTTTTATTACCACTTCTTGTAGTATAGCAAAATTCTAAAACCTTGATAATTCCCCTCTTTTTGGCTAAAATGACTTAATTCCTTTTTGATATTTGAAAATTGAAAATTGAAATTTTACTTGGTGGGTATAGCTCAATTGGTTAGAGCGTCTGCCTGTGGAGCAGAAGGTTGCCGGTTCAAGTCCGGTTACTCACCCCCAAAATTATTTCTTCTTCATCCATTTCACCCCCAAAAGTAGTGGTGAATAGATATCCTCTTCCATCGGAATACTAAAATTTTTCCTCTCTCTTTTGTTAGTCGCTGTCTTTTTAAATTTAACTTTCTCAAAATCAGTAATTATCGCTATCGGCGTCTGCTCTTTGCCCTCTCCCATCGCCACCACCGCCGCCGCCGCCAATCCGTCGGCAATATTTGCCTTTGTGATTGTCATTTTCTTTTTAAAAATATCTTTTTTGCCAATATAATTGTTTAAGCCATCAAAACCACAATAGCCAATACTGACCCCTGTCGTTCCCCATCGCAAAGGTGTCGTCTTGCTATCGGTAATTATCACCCCTAATTTTTTTATTTTAAATTTATTCCGCCAATATTTCCACAATATTTTTGCCGTATTATATGGATCTTTCGGCCATAAAATATAATGACCAAAAGCATTTGACTCATCTATTCCAGCGTTTGGAATCAACAAATCTTCTTTAATCGACAAAGTAAATTCATGATGACAATAATTATTGGTATAAATCAAATACTGATCACTTTCATTGGCAATCAAATCCGCTTTTGGAATTCCTTCTTTTCGCATTATTCTTCCTTCTAAAATTGATATTACCTTTGAAGTAATCACTACCACCGATTTTTCTTCCAATCTCTTTATATATTTATCCACAAAATTTAATAATCCTTTATTTTTTTCCGTCACCTTTTCTGTCTTTATTACCCTCACTCTCATTTGCTCTATTTTAACCCATAAATGATAAAATTAGCTATGTCTGATAAAAGTACAACACTCAAAGGTTTTCGTGATTTTCTGCCATCACAAATGGCAGTCCGAAACATGGTCAAAAATATTTGTATTGAAGCTTTTGAACTTTTTGGGTTCGAACCCCTTGAAACACCAACTCTAGAATATTCATCTGTTTTGATGGGAAAATATGGCGCTGAGGGAGACAAATTAGTCTATTCTTTTAAAGACAAAGGTGGTCGTGATGTTGGTATGCGCTATGATCTCACCGTCCCTACTAGCCGAGTTCTATCTACATACAATTTACCCCTACCTTTTAAACGTTATCAAATTCAACCAGTTTGGCGAGCCGATAATACCCAAAAAGGTCGCTATCGTGAATTTACCCAGTGTGATATAGATATTTTTGGTTCCAACTCCCCCACCAGTGACGCCGAGATAATTGCTATTATCTACAACATTTTTACTAAATTAAATTTCAAAAAGTTCTCTATCAAAATAAACAGTCGTAGTGTTTTAAACAATCTCTTAACCTCTGCTGGCATCGAAAAAGACAAGAATTCCGTACTTCAAACTCTCGATAAAATCCAAAAAATAGGCCAAGATGGAGTACAAAAAGAGCTCATTAACAAAGGTATACCCCAACCTCAAATTGACAGTATTTTCGAATATATCAAAACAGCTCAGCCAGATGATTATCTAAATCAAGTTTTTCAAAAAATTATTGACTTTGGCGTCCCTTCTTTTGCTTTTACCTTCGACCCTACCCTCGTTCGCGGTCTTGATTATTACACTGGTCCCATTTTTGAAACTTATGTAGAAGAACCAAAAATTGGTTCCATTACTGGTGGTGGCCGTTATGACAATCTAGTCAAATCTTTAGGTGGTCCAGACATCCCAGCTGTCGGCTCCTCCCTCTGTCTTGACCGACTTGTTGATTGTATTTTAGACCAAAATTTAATTGAAAATATTCCCAAAACCAATACCAAAATTTTGGTTGCCAATTTTGGTCAAGTAGCTAAAGAAATCGAATTACTCAATCTATTAAGAAATAATTCCATCGCCTCAACTTATTATTTTTCCAACGATAAGCTTGGTAAGCAAATTACTTATGCTGACAGTATTGGTATAAATTTTATCGCAATTATAGGCGAAAACGAAGCTAAAAATGGTACGGTTACCCTCAAAAATCTAAAAACTAAAGAGCAAGAAACCACAACTTTTGAATCACTATTAAGTAAATTATGACAAAAGAACAAAATGTTTCCAAAGAATTAATTCATTACGAAATTGAAAGAAAATTCTTAATTGAAAATCCAAATAATTTACCTTTTAAATTGGACGAATTACAAAAAATTGATATTGAACAAACATATCTTTATTCCAGTTTTAATACTGAAATCCGTCTCCGAAAAGAATCTCGGCAAAATGAAAACGATAAATATTATATATATACCAAAAAAGGTACTGGCAACAAACGCATCGAAGAAGAAGCCATTTTGACAAAACCAATTTATGATGAACTATTAAAATCACTTTCTCCAGAAAAAACACTTATCAAAAAAACACGCCACCTTCTCCCCTACAATGATTTAACAATAGAAATAGATCTTTACCATAATGATCATTTAGAAGGTCTCTGTACTGCTGAAATTGAATTTGAAACAGAGATACAAAATAATAATTTTATTGTTCCTTCTTGGCTAAATAAAGAAGTCACTTATGATGAAAAATTTAAAAACAAATATTTAATTCATCAAAACCCCATCGAAAAAAACAAACCCCTTATAGAAATTACGGTACCAATCTATCAAAAAGAAGAAGGCGTTAGTCATTTAATAGAACTCATCGATAAGGCAAACAAAACAAGTAAAGAACCGATTATTGTCGCCCTTGCTGGAGGTTCCGCTTCAGGTAAAACTACTATCGCCAATTTTCTTTATGATTATTTTAAAAAGGATTCCATTATTTTAACCATGGACGATTATTACCTTGGTAATAAATTCATGGAAGAGTACAAAAAAGAAACTGGTATTACTTTAAATTATGATCAACCAGAGGTAGTCAATATTTCTCTAATAAAGGAACATTTGATTGCATTAAAAAATGGAGAAACAATTTTAAAACCAAACTATTCAATGCTTACAGGCGAATTATTGGAACCAAATAGACTTAAACCAGCCAAAATAATATTTTTGGAAGGTTTATTTGCTTTAAATAACGAAATTAAAGATCAATCCGATATAAAAGTCTTTACCGATATCGGCACCCATGGACGCATTATTCGTCGACTTATGAGAGACGTTACTCGCACCAGCTTCTCACCTCAAGACATTCTGTCTTATTTTTCTTCCATAGTCGAACCCATGCACGAAAAATACATTCAAACAACCATAAATAATGCCGATTTTGTAATCAATAATGAATATATGCCAAATATTGAAGCCAGTCGTTCACGAAAAAAAGAATATCAACAAAAATTTGAAACCAATTTAACCGAAAAAGATCTTGAAGACATTGGTGCTGATCGTATTTTAAAAACACCACAAGTTGATTATTACTACAATCCCTTTGATAGAGATTTAGCAAAAACCGGTGAATCTCTTCGAATTAGAGAAGAAAGTGGTGATTTAATTCTCGCCTATAAAGGACCAAATACCGGTACTAACGAAATTAATCGTCCAAAATTTGAATTCCAAATTACCCCAGATATTAAGGATAAATTTACAAATATGTATGGAAAATGTATCAAAACAATCTCAAAGATGAGAACCATATATCAACTTGATAATGTTATTTTTCATTATGATTTGATTGGCAATAATCAAAAAACATACATAGAGTTTATTTCGCAACCAGCTAAAGAGCTTCTAGATAAGCTCAAAATCAACCCAAATTCAACTATTAACAAAGCATACATTGAAATGTTATACTATCCCCTATGAAACAAGGAATTCATCCACAATATTTCGATAAAGCCGCAATCAACTGTGTCTGTGGCAATAAATTTACTACCGGTTCAACTTTAGAAAAAATCGACGTTGAAGTCTGCAATAAATGCCATCCTTTCTATACTGGTCAGCAAAAATTTGTTGACATTAGAGGAAGAATCGATAAATTCAAAGAAAAAGTGGAAAAAGGCAAAAACTACAAAGGTCCAAAAACTAGAAAAACTTCCAAAACAAAATAGATGCCTACTATTGATCCCAATATCGCTATTATGGAATTTCGCCCAGGTCCCGGTGGGGATGAGGCTCAACTTTGGGCTGATGATTTGCAACGAATGTATAACCGTTATGCCAACAAAGTCGGCTGGAAAGTAGCCCAACTGGACGATGGCGTCATGCAAGTTAGCGGTTATGATGCCTTTAATCAACTTCAATATGAAACCGGTACTCATCGTGTTCAAAGAATTCCCGTTACCGAAAAAAAAGGGCGTATTCATACATCAACCGCTGCTGTTGTAGTCTTACCTAAAATTACCAGTCATGAAATAAAAATAAACCCAGACGATATTGAATTCCAAGCTTGTCGGGCCGGCGGTAATGGCGGCCAAAATGTCAATAAAGTATCCACAGCTGTCCGTATAACCCACAAACCCACTGGTATTGTCGTTTCTTGTCGCAAGGAACGGTTTCAAGCCGCCAATAAACAAGCCGCTCTAGAAATATTACAAAGTAAACTTTGGCAAATAGAAGAAGACAAAAAAATGTCCCAAATTAGCGGCGCCCGTGCCGTCATTGGACAAGCCAAAAGATCGGACAAAATCCGTACTTACAACTACGACCGCAATCAAGTCAAAGACCACCGTATCAACAAATCCTTTAATAATCTCTCCGAAATCCTCGACGGTAACCTCGAAGACCTCTTACTCGAACTTAGTTTTTCTTTTCCAACTTCACCACAAGAGTAATCTCCTGTGATTCCCGATAAACACTTATTTTCACTTCATCCCCTATTTTCTTTTTGTTAATTATATTTACAACCGTTGCGTTTTTTTCATCATTTAATTTCTGTCCATCAATTTCGGTCATAATATCGCCAATCTTTAATCCTGCCTTTTCTGCCGGTCCATCTTTAACCAAATTTTGAACATAAGCACCCTGTGGCACTTCGTTTAGCAACGCCGCCTGTTTCGTAATCATCTGATAAGCCACCCCCAAATACGGCCGGTCAAATTCCCCCGTCGCCCTAAAGTTATCAATCGACTCTTTCACCAAATTAATCGGCAGAGCAAATCCAATGTTTTGACCAGCCTGCGACACTGCTACATTTACCCCTATCACTTCACCAGACGAGTTCAAAAGTGGTCCACCCGAGTTTCCCGGATTGATTGCCGCATCGGTTTGAATTACATTATCCAGCTTTTCCAGACCTTCAATTGGCGATCCTGCCGTAATTCCTCTTCCCAATCCAGAAATTACTCCCCGAGTAACAGTTGACCTGAATTCTCCCAAAGCCGTTCCAATTGCAATTACAGTTTGACCAACTTTAATTTTATCCGAATCTCCCATTTTAACTGGCTTTAAATCATTTTTATCCACCTTCAAAATTGCCAAATCAGTTAAAGGGTCACGATAAATTTGTTTCACTTCCAATACTTCATCTTTACCTACAACTACTTTGTATTTTGCCTCAGTATCAGCAACTACATGTTTATTTGTAACAATCAAACCATCATTAGAAATGATAAATCCAGTACCAATATCTTTTTCGATGTTTTGTGTTTCGGAAACAAAATTGAAAAAATCATTTATTATTTGGGTTTTCAAAATAGAAACCGTCACTACACTTGGTGCAGCTTCTTCTACTACTCGAGTTACCACCGACTCTTCATCTACCACTTCCCTCTTTGTCGGTAATTCACTTTTTTTAAAATTATCACCTAACTTTGACATGATCAATAAACCTGCCAATAAACCAAAAAGGAACACAACTCCTATTTTTTTCATAATTCTTATTTTAATAATACTTCGACTGCTTTTTCAAGTTGATTGTCAGCCTTTGGATCTTTTTCATTGGGCACATATTTAACTTCCACATCCGGATCCACTCCCATTCCGTGAATATTTTTCCCACTGGGCAACAACCACTTAGCAATAGTAATATGGATTCCTGAACCATCCTTAAAATCTTCAGGTTCTTGAACCGTTCCCTTACCAAAAGTTTTCTCTCCAACTAATAATCCTCTTTCATATTCTCGCAATGCCCCGGCCAAAATTTCTGCCGCTGATGCTGAACCACCATTAACCAAAATTACTAATTCATCTTTTAATAATTTATTACGGCTTGAATCAACTTTATATTCCTGTACTCCATCTTTACTTGATTCTTGTTTAACAATCACTCCACTTTTAATAAAATCAGATGCTACGTAAACCGAAGCCGCCAAATATCCTCCGGGGTTACTTCTCAAATCTAAAACAATTCCACCATAATTTATATCTTTATCCTTGATTATTTTATCAACCGTTTCAGTCCAATCTTTAAATAAAGTATCGGTAAATTTATATAATTTAACCCAAGCTATCTTTTTTCCTTTTCTTTCAATCCATTCCAATTCAATACTTGGCACTTCAATATTATCTCTTTTTAAGACTACATCAAAAGTACCGTCTTTACCTTCTCTAAACATTTTTAAAGTTATCTCGGTTCCAATATCACCTCTAATTAATTCCACTGCTTCCTGTAAAGTAATTCCGGTTGTATCTCTATCTACTCCCTTTGTTTTATCAATAATTTTTAAAATCAAATCACCCGCTACCAATCCTGCCTTTTCCGCCGGTGTTTTTGGTAAAGCACTCATTACCGCCAATGTTTTATCCTTATATCCCAAAGAAATTCCTACTCCACCAAACTTTCCTGCCAAATCATCATTTGCACTTTTGTTTTCCTTCGGTGGCAAAAATACTGTATAAGGATCGTCGAGAGAAGAAACTAAACCTTCAATTGCTCCATACTTCATACTTTCATCTTTTATCTTTGATTTATCCAAATACTTTTCTTGCAATCTTTCTTTTACCTGCCACATCATCGACAAATCAAAATCATTTCCATTTTGTCTTTTACCCAAATCAAAACTAACTTTCGCCACTAAAATTAATACCAAAATCCCAACTACAATATTTCTTGTTTTTCTAATATTCATGATTATTTTGCAATTAACAATCTGTCTAGTTTAGCATTTAATAATACTCTGTAAAGATCTTTATTTTCCCCCATTTTTAATAATTTACCCCAATCATCGGCATTTATCATCAATACTGGAATATCTGCCTCTATTTCTTTTTCCTCTTTAACTATAATCCCAACTACTCCCACCACCTCTGCTTTGGTAATAAAAGTCATTTCAGTATTGGTTGTCATAATTACCTTACCATCACAACGATAATCCAAGTCCGAAATTTCTTTATATTCCTTAAAATCAGCATTCCCCCAAACTCGACCCAAAATTAAACCCTTACCTAGTATTTCGCTTGCCTTAAATTCCAAAACCAACCTTTCTTTATCTGCTTCTACAACCACTGCTTTTATCGGAGCATAAATTATTTTTTTATCTTTCTCTTCAATTTTAATTGTCATATTAAAAAATTCATCTATACCGCAAAAAACTCCGTCTATTGGAGCAAAAACTTTTTTATTTGCCAATCCTCCGGTTTCACAAATTATATCTCCTGTTTTAATCTCTTTATTTTTCCAACTCATATTTATTGTCTCTATCTTTTCCTTCTTTAATTTTGATAAAACAATCGAAGCATCATAACTTCTGACAACATCTGTTCCTTCAACCAAAATAATCTGTCCTTGTTCTACTACATCACCAACTTTGCATTTTAATTTTGCTTTTGGTCCCAATTTAACAATCCATTTGGTCCTAATTGAAGACTTCATATATATAAATTATATCCGAAAAACCCTCCCATTACAGGAGGGTCTTTATTTTGCAAAAACTATTACTGAGTAATAAACGGCAAAAGAGCCAAATGTCTTGCTTGTTTAATTGCTGACGCCAATTTTCTCTGGTGTCTAGCACAAAGTCCAGTCATACTACCAGGCGATATCTTTCCTCTATTTGTAAGAAAAGAAGCTAATGTTTCATAGTCCTTCCAATCAGGATTGGTTTTCGTCTTGCAATATCCACAAGCTCTCTCTTTTACTTTCTTTTTAAAAGTTTTTTTAATCATATTTTATTTTAAAAAGGCATCTCGTCAGCCTTGCTTTCTTCCGGAGCTGAAACCGGAGTTTCTGCCGCAGTTTCAGTTGGCTCAATTGCTCCCAAATCATCGGGAATAACAATATCTTCAACTGGGGCTTCTGCACCAGCACTTAAATCTTGGCTAACCGACAAGTCTTCTTCAACATGACTACCACTATTACCATTATTCATACCTTTATTGTCCAAAATAATCATATCGTCAATGACAATTTCGGCAATTTGTTTTTTATTGTTTTCGGCATCGGTGTAATCACGATATTGAATTCGGCCATCAACATAAACTCGGCGCCCCTTACTTAATAACTGAGAACAAAGTTCAGCCAACTTGTTCCAAGCAACAATTCGGTGAAATTGAGCATCCTCTTTCTTTTCACCTTGTTTGGTTACCCACACTCTATTGGTGGCTAAACCAAAACTAACGACCGCCATACCGGCTGGTGTATAGCGTAACTCCGGGTCACGAGTTAGATTACCTATTAAAGTTACCCGATTAAGACAGCGACTAGGCATTTTCTTATCTCCTTTTTAACAGTAAATAACGTATAATTTTAATTTCTCTATTTAAATAAATATTAAATTCTTTCATTTGAATCGGTTTATCGGCTTCTGTTTCAAAAATCCAATAATCACCTTTTTCGTTATTTTTAATCTTGTATTGCATCTCTTTAATTCCAAGATGTTCATTTTTTTCAAATTTTTCTCCAATTTTTTTGAACAACGCTTCCCTATCTTTCTCCGCCAAAGCTGGATCAAGCACCAGGATTAATTGATATTTAAATTTTTTTGTTTCCATAGCTTTCTAGATTACCATAAGCTTCCTTATTTTACAATCATTTTGTAGGTCTTCTATTTCATAACCCAATTTTCTAATCTCCTCTCTTAATCTATCAGATTCCATCCAATTTTTCTCTCCCCGTGCCTTTTTTCTCTCTAAAACCAGCTTTTCTACTTCATTAGGAATAATTTCTTCCTCCTTGTGACCTAAATTCAAACCCAAAATCTTGTCCATCTCCAAAACTGTCGCCGGTTCATCTCTGACAATTTTCCAAACCAAAGCCATTACTTCCGGCATCGAAAGATCATTTTCCAATAATTTTTTAAACTGATCAATATATTCTTTATTTACTTCCCCTTTTACTTCTTTAACTGATTCTTTCAATTTCCTTAAAGAAATTTGAGCTGTTTTTAAATTATCCAAAGAAAAATCTAAACCACTTCGATATTGAGAAGAAATTACCATATATCGATATGCAAGCGGTTCAAAACCCATTGCTACCAAATCTCCTATAGTCAACAAACCTCCAGTTGATTTACTTATTTTTTCTCCTTTAAAAGTTAAGAAACCATTGTGCATCCAATAATTTACCGAACTCTTCCCAAAAGCACCAAAAGATTGAGCAATCTCATTTGTATGATGAATAGAAATATGGTCAATTCCCCCAGTATGAATATCAAAAGGTATTCCTAAATGTTCAGTCGACATGGCAGTACATTCGATATGCCAACCAGGGAAACCAACTCCCCAGGGACTCTCCCACTCCATCTGCCGAACTTGCCCTGTGTCTGCCGAAGGAGAAAATTTCCACAAAGCAAAATCAGTTATATTCTTCTTTTCTAGATTAACCTCTACTCTGGCTCCTTCTTTTTGTTGTTCCAAATTTAATTTGGCAAAATCTGCGTAAGCCTCAAATTTACTTGTGTCAAAATAAATTCCATCACTTATTTTATAAGTAAAACCATTTTGTTCAATCTTTTTGATTAATTCAATTTGTTCTTTAATATATTCTGTTGCCCTACAAACAACATCTGGTCTTTCAATATTTAACGATTTTTCATCATCAAAAAACTGTTTTTCATATTTTTTGGCAATATCCCAAACAGACAAACCTTCCCGCTTGGATCCTTTTTCCATTTTATCTTCACCTTCATCACTATCACTGGTCAAATGACCGACATCAGTCACATTCATCACATATTTCACCTTAAAACCCAAATATTTCAGAGACCTTACCAAAATATCCCAAGAAATATAAGCGTACATGTTTCCAATATGTTGATGTGAATAGACTGTCGGACCACAAGCATATATCCCCACTTCACCCGGTTTTATTGTTTTCAATTCCTCTTTTTTTCTTGTTGCAGTATTATAAATTAACATAGTATATTTTATCACCACTAATCAGGCTTTTTACTGTACTCTGCAGTTTGTGATTTTTTATCATTCGGCAAAAAAGCACTCCCTCTTTTCTTTTTCGCTTTTCGTGGATTACTTGTTTCCATCGCCGCTATTTCCTCGTCTTCTTGCCTTTTTCTCTCTTCTAATCTTTTTTTCTCCTCCATTTCCATTCTTTCTTTCTCCTGCTCTTCTCTCTCTGTTTGATCTCTTAATCTCTTCATCTCACTTTCCAAATCATTTCCCTTAATTCTTGATTTTAATTTCTGTTCCTCTTCTCTTTTCTTCTTTTCATCTTCCATTTTCTTCCTTTGTAACTCTTCGTCGCTCATCGGCTGAATATCTCCTAACAATTCACCCACACTAATTCCCTTTGTAATCCCAACTGTTGCTTTTACCATTTCCCTCCCTGTCTCTATTCCTAAATCTTTTACCTGTTTTATAGCATTTTTCATTATATTATCATCATTCATATTGTTTTCTCCCTGACATTGCCCGAGACAATGTCGCTAAATCAGCATACTCCAAATCTGCTCCAATTGGCAAACCAGAACCAATCCGGCTAATTTTTATTTCTTTATTAAAATTATCAATTTTCTTTTTAATAAATAAGGCCGTCGCTTCTCCTTCCATTGTTGGGTTAGTTGCAATAATCACCTCTTCTATTCCAACTCTTAACCGATCAATTAATTCCTGAATTTTCAAATCTTCCGGTCCAACGTGATTTAAAGGATTGATCACTCCCCCCAAAACATGATAAACACCCTTAAATTCACCAATATTTTCTATCGCTAACAAATCAATCGATCTCTCCACCACACAAATTATTTTTTTATTTCGATTTTTATCATTACAAATATCACAAATCTCTTTTTCGGATACTCCAAAACATTCATTGCAAATTTTGACATCTTTAATGTCAATCAAATTTTTTGCAAACTTTGCTATCGCCTCTTTTGGTACATTTAATAAATAAAATACCAATCTTGTCGCACTTTTTGGACCAATCCCAGGTAATCTCTCAAAATCCTCAATTAAATTTTTTATCTGTTTTGGATATGATCCCATAAATTAAAATAGACCTTCAAGTCCACCCGATTCTTTCATTTTTCTGGCCGCATTTTCTTGTGATTTTTTCATTGCCTTATTGATTACTTCCATCAACATCCTATTTTCCACCCCATTTATCGATAGCTGTTTTACTCTCTGATCACCACTCACCACAATTTTTATTCCACCCTCCTCCAACTCAGTCGTTTCCGACTCAATCATTCTTTTAATTTTAAATGCCTTTGCTAATAATTTTGCTTTGTCAAACATATACTCCTATTTTAACATTTTCATCCAAAAATATCTTTGGCAATATCATAAATATCTGCTTTTTCTACCACCGTCTCCACCGGTGTATCATTTTTTATTTCCAATGGTTTATGCCTATCTTTAGCCAATACATATTCGACACATAATTGTTTACCCATTATTTTTGACAAACAATTTTCCATGACTTCCCTGTTCTTTGACTCTTCCAATTTATCTTTATGAAAAGGATAAAACACTTCCAATACCAAAGCTTTTCCTTTCATTTTTTTTGGTTTAGTCGCTCTTAAAAATGCCTCAACACTATGATTAAGGGGTTTTATTTCTGCCAAAATAAGTGCCCATTTCTCTTCAATTGCCTCCATAGACACATCACCAACAATAATTTCATCTTTTTCAACTATCACCGTTGTTTCTTTTGTTTCTACCACTATCGGTGTCTTTATTTCTTTATCTTTCAAAAAATCGATTACGGCCAACTCCAATGGTAATTGTTCAATTGATATTTCCTTTTCGATTTTACTCGCCCCTATCAACAAATTAACCCATTTCACTAAATCAACTTCAGGTTTTTCCAGCAATTTTTTATGAAAATAGTTCAACCAAGTCTCTCTTAAATTCACAAAATCAACTCCTTTAGTCGACAAAACCTCAAGTTTATTTAATATCTCATTTAAATTACGATTATTTAAATCACTTTCTACTTCTTCACCACTGTAATCACCAAATTTACCAATCAAATATTCAATTACATTTTCTCTGCTTACCTTCTTTCCATATTCCATCACTACTTCGTTTAAAGTTTTTTGCAAATTACGGAAACTTCCATCACTTTTTGAAGCCAAAACCTCTAAAGCTTCTTTTTCAATTTCCAATTTTTCCCCCTTTATAATCCTCTCCATCGACATTATTAATTCTTTCTTCGTCCCTTTTCGAAACTCAATTTTTACCAAACGAGACAAAATAGTATCCGGAATTTTTTTCTCATCAGTAGTGCAAAGGATAAAAACAACATGTTCTGGCGGCTCTTCAATCACTTTTAATAAAGCATTAAAAGCTTCTTTAGTCAGCATATGAACTTCGTCAACGATAAAAACTTTTTTCTTCAATTTAGAAGGCATCAAATAAGTACTCTCTTTAAGATTTCTAATATCATCAATTCCTCTATTGGAAGCAGCATCAATTTCTATCACATCCAAATCGGCATTTTTCAATACCATTGTACAATTACCACATTTACCACAAGGTTCGCCATCTTTCAAATCTAAACAATTTATCGCTCTTGCGATAATCCTCGCCACCGATGTCTTTCCCGCTCCTTTCGGTCCCGATAACAAAAACGACTGAGGTGTTTCTTTTGCTGCCAAAATTTTTTTTAACTTCGTTGCCAAATAATCCAAGTCCAATTCAGAAAATAATTGCGGTCTATATTTAAGATGATAAACACTCACAACTCATTATAACAAGTTATCTACTCCGTGTAAGAGCCAAAATTCCAATATTTCGCTTATATTCTTTTTTTGGAACTTTGCCTCATATTTCAGTTTTTCATTGCAAATAACAATATCTCCTAAATGTATCCACCCATCAACTTCTTTTTTCTTTGACATCGGGAAACCCAAAACCTGAGGAATATAATTCATTTTCCGAAATTTTTGATTTAATTCTTTGGCTACTTTCCTCCCAACAAATCGAATACTCAATTCTATTTCATCTAAATTTCGCTCTTTTAAAGCCTTAAGAGTATATTTTTTGACCAATTCCTCATCCAAACCCCAATTACTATTATGTTTAATTAAAATTCTATTAGCCACTGATCTTTTCTTTAACAATTTTTGAAATAACATCACCACCGGCTCTACCGGCCACTTTTTGCACAACTTCTTTCATCACCATCCCAAAATTACTACCTACCTTCGCTATTGCCTCATCAACAAATTTTACTATTTCAACTTCATCCAAACCCTTAGGTAAATATTCTTTAACCAAAGCAATTTCATAATCCAACTGATCTACCAAATCATTCCGATTTCCTTTTAAAAACATTTCTTTGGATTCTTCCTTGTTTTTTAATTCCTTTCTTATTACCGATAATTCATCTTCTTCTTTCATTTCTCCTACCGGCAACTGCATTTCTTTTTTATCGATCAAAGAAATTAAATACCTTAATACCTCAACCTTTCTATTATCATGAGATTTCAAAGCTACGACTGAATCTTCTTTTATTTTATCTTTAAGCATGTTTTCGAGATTTTTTGGCTCGCCGTCTACATTTTTCCCGCCATAAAATAATTTTCTTAAGGGCATACCTTAATTCTGACGGTTTTTGATACGCGGTTCTGGTTTTTACTTCTTCAGTAATATCTTCTTCCAAGACCAATCTTCGGAATTTACCGATAATATCATCCTTAGATTCGCCTTTTTTCTTTTTGACTATTAGTGCCATATCGGATATTTTACCTATTAATTCGCTTTTTGTCTACACAACAGTTCATCAACGGCATTTATTGTTCCGTCATTATTGTAATCAGTTCCACTACAACTTGGAGCCGAACTGGCACTCGCTGCCGGTGCTCCGGTTACTTTGCCACTGCTACAAAGTACATAGTCAATAGTGTTAATCACACCATCATTATTATAATCAGTCTCCTTATTACATTCTGTCTTGGTACTGGCACTAGAAGTCGCTACCGTCGGTATAGGTGTTGATGTCACCGCTGCTTCTGTTGTTTTGCTACTACTCTTGGCAGTTGTCGAAAAAGAATAAGGGATACCCGCATTATCATAAGTAGTATCGGCAATTTTGATCGCATAATAATACTGAGTGTTAGCTTTCAATGGAGACAAATTTATATTGAATTCTGTTGATTCCTCAGCCGCTACCTTGCTCAAATACATCGTCGTCGGTGAAGTCCCGTACAAAATTGTAGGAATAACCTTTTTGTCAGTCGAAAAACTAATTGTCGCCGAACTACCATCGTTACTTATAATTGCACTGACTGTTTTTGGTCCAGCATCTGCAGCTGCGCCAGACATATAAGTCCTAACCGCTCCCACCCCAACTACTCCTAAAACCCCAACCAATAACAATATAATAATTACCAAAATTGTTTTTACTTTCGCTGCACCTCTCATAAAGCTCTCAAAATAAACGCTCCAGCTACACCTAATAACCCAAATATAGTCAAGAATACAGTTGTCTCGGTACTACCCGTCTTTGGCAATTGTGCCGCTGTAGTCGTCTGTATCGGAGTTGGTGTATTTGTATTACTACTTGCAGCTGTTGTCGGTGTACTTGTTGCTGTCGCTGACGAAGACGCACTTATTTCATAAGTACCGGTTCCATTGTCCACACAAGAAATAATATCAGTTACAGTTCCCCCATCCATATTCAAAATATTGGAATCCGTCATTGTCGAAGTTGTACAAGTAAATCTAGCCGTTGCTGTACCGGTTTCTTTTGCTTTGAAAACTATCGTTGCTACCTTGCCATTTATCGCCGTCGCACCCAATTCAGTATAATTTTCTTTATATAAAGCAATTGTAATCTTGTTACCTGATACAGTTTGTTTAAACGACAACCCAGTATAGGCAAGTGATACACTTGATGCTTCAAGCTTAGCAGAATCAAAAGTTATTACTGCATCAATACCAGCTACTGTTTTTGTTTCTGAATAAGCATTAACGGCTATTTCCATTGATTCCCCAACCTTCAGATTCTTTGTCGCAGGATCCAACGTCAATCTCGCCGCTGCACTTACAGGCTTAACCGACAAACCCATCAACAAAATCAAAATGGGCAATATTTTGATTACATTTTTCATTAATTCTATTTAATTACTTTAACCGCTAACATCTCTGCTGCAAAAGGTAAAACCTTAGCAGTTTTTGATTCTACTATCATAGTAACAGATTCTTTTACTACTTTTCCAGTATCAATTTCAAAAGTAAAATCCCCTAACTTCTTTGGTGTAACTTCAAAAGTCAAAAGTGTCTTTTTTACCGCCTTTTCCATTTTATAATTCTCGTTCACCGGAATATAAATATTAGCTACCAACAAACCGGTTTTGGTGCTAATTTTGCTGGAAGTTGGTTTTGGTAAACCATCTCCGGAAAGTAAATTACTTACCGTAAAAGCATCTTTATCATATTTGACATATAAATCCATTGCATCTATTAATCTGGTCTGTTTCGAAGTTGCCTCAAAAGTTACCTTATATTTCTTACCTATTTTCCATTCAGTTTCCATGGCCACCAAACCCAAATCAACTTCCGGCACTAATTTCACCTGACTCTCTTTATCGTTGACATCTGCCGATTTACTGGCCGTCATCGTAGTTTTTTGGTTTAAAGTACTATTTACTAAAACCACCGCTTGAAAAATTATAACAAGACAAAAAACTGGTATTATCCAGTAAAAAGTATTTTTACTAATATTTTTCATATTATTCTCCTGTAGTCCACCAGTCTCCACATTTGTCAGAGACTGTTAAATTAATATAACTGGCATCAGTACTATTTATAATTCCATCACCATTAATATCCTCCCCACACTTGGCATTATCACAAGTCAACATTTTTGACTTAACCTGAGAATAATCGGCCGCATTCACAATATCATTATTATCAACATCACCGCCCGGTAATGGAGTTTTAATGAAGTTAAACAAAGGTGTTGTAGTCTCATCTTTTGTTAAAGCATTAGTCGAACCAATTTTTCCTATCATCGATCTATAGCAACCTTTTTGATTATCTTCGCCAAACCTCATTCCTAAATGCTTTACTCCTTTTATAGTTACCGCTAAATCCTTGTTGTAATTAAAACCTTTCAATGGCACCGACGCCTGATACACCTGATATTGAATATCACCGTCTTTTATATCGGTTGTCTCTTCTTTTGCCACCTTTGTCATTGTTACATCTCCCAACCAAGTCGTACCAACTGCTGATTCAACCAATAAACTAACTTTTTCATAACCATCAATAAATTTATTTTGCGGCCAAACACCTGGAAAAATAACTCTAAACTTCAAAACATAATCATCACCTTTAACATAACAATTTGTATCTGTCTCACAAGTAGCCAAATCCATAGTCCCATTAGCACTCTCTGTACATTCATATTTACCAGTACTAAAATCACAATCTCCTCTAACATATTTCTTATCACCTTCAACACTAATATCAACAGACCCAACAGTGCTAAAGACTTTATCTTGTCCGTCTGTAAAATCACCGGAAACCAATGATCTAAAATTCTTATCGGTCGTTTTACCATATTCTCTACCGGAAACAGGACCAATAATTGCTTCTATCTTACCACCAGTTCCAACCTTATTTCCGGTAAAAGTAAGCTTCGCCACCTGAGATATTCCTGCTGGCGCTCCAGTTTTAGTTGCATCATCTATACTCACCATCGCCTCTATTACCGAACAAATTTTTCCACTATAACCCAAATCAACTCTTCGAATCGGCGGTAAATCAATTGTAAAATAATCCGATAATTTAATATCATCCTTTGTTAGTTCCTTCAAATAATCAGGGTAACAAATCAGAATAGTCGCCGATTTAAAACCTAAAGGTGTTTCTGCTAAAACAGTTACCGACGCTGTCCCTCCCACTTTCATACCAGTTATTGAAACTGGTTCAAAAGATTGAATATAACCATCAGCTGCCTTCCTTCTTAGCTCTTGTGTTTGTCTTGTCAGCATTACCGACCCAAAAATAGATACTGCCAATATTATTAATAAAACAAAAAGTTTATTTTTATTATTTGTCATATTTTATTTTAAATAATTTTCTCTCCATAAAGAATAATCTCTAGTTCCAGTTAAATAATACAAATCAGGATTATTTTTACAATTACCATTGGCCACATATCTATTTTTGTTAACCCGTTTTAAAACATAATCCAAATACTCTCCACGCCAAACAATATAATCACCTGTTGTCAAAACTCCATCACAATTATAGTCTCCTCCGCTCTTATCTGGTCCAACATAACCATTCTTTTCCTCTGAACATACTGAACAAGTAGATGTTTTCTTGCACAAATCACTTGGATCATCAGTAATACATTTTTGTTCCGCCGCTGCCGCAGATCCATAAGTTACTTCCGAATAAGAAGGCTGGCCGGTTTGCGGTGTATTTACACAACTCCAATTACCGGTAACAGGATTACATGTATATCTATAAAAAGTAACATCACAACCAACATCATTTTCACAACTAGCTTTATCGGCAAACTTAGTTACTGTAGTAGTTTCTGTACACATCCAACGACTATCGGTCGAACAATTATAGCCATTCGCCACTGCATCATGTTGCCAATATTTCTTCACCACATTACATTTTGCTGTAGTATTGGTAAGTTTTATACAACCATCGATACAAGTAGTAGTTTTAAGATTTATCAAAGTACCTGTTGGGTTAATACATTCATATAATTTATTATCTACACACCATGATTCTCCAGGCACTCTCGCTGTCCCATCTGGTCTATTTCCACAAACATTTGTTGTCGGATTCTTACAAACCCCACTAATACAACTCAAACCAGGAGAACACTCAGTGCCAGAGCAACAAGTCTCATTCAAGCCACCACAACATTCCGCAACAAGAGGCTCTCCTATATTTCTACCAGCCATACAACTAAAACTACAATTAGTCACAAAAGTAGTACTACCACCATATTCACACTTTCTTATCGTCTCTGGTTTTCCACTCTCTCGATAGCAAAAAGTATCCTCATATATCACAGTAGTAGCAGTACCAAAATTCAAAAAACATCGTTCTGGATCTTTAACACACTTGTCAGCCACACACTTTAAATAAGGAGAGCCGAAACTGTTTGTACAAGTACCAGCACCATTCGGATTATAGCAACACGGGTAATTTTCTATGCCACAAGAACTTGCACATTTGCTATCGCTACCACAGACTAAGCTATTATTACAAAATTTCCCAGTAGCACCACCTAAACAACAAGTATCGCCAACTTTACTACATGCTGCCACAGTTTGACACTCACCATTCACACAAGTACCACCATTCGTAGCACAATTATAATCATTTATCCAAACACCTGAATTACACCACGCTCTTGTAGTTGCTGTCTTACAACCCCAAAAACCAGCCGAAATTGGATTTCCCTGATAATCATTACATGTTGTAGGCGGAGCTGAATTACATCTACCATCTTTACAATCGTACTGACAATATTCACTATTCGAGCTTGACCACACACCATTTAAACAATAGGCTCTCGTACTCAAACTTTGACACCCCCAAGATCCACTTGGAACTGTACCTTCACTCCCTGAACAAGAAGTTCCAGAAGTTGGACATACTCCATTACAATTACTGGTCGAATAACAAGCTTTTCCCAAAACTGCCGAACAATCCGCACCAGCAAACTTTTCAGTTGTCTTTTTACATGTTGTATCACAATAATATTTATAATCCGCCGCTGCACATAAACTATTACATCCAGCCTCTTCATCATAATAATAACAAGTTCTACCTCCATGAGCCGCCGAACAACTGGCTGAATCAGCATAAGTATTGGTATCTACTTTACAAGTACTCTGTGTCCCATCACAGTAATACCATTTTTGAGTCGGAGGAGTAGTATCTCCCCCACCAGCACAACAACCAGCCTCATAAACATATTTAATAAGAGAAGTAGAAAGAGGTTCTATGGTAGCACAATCTCCCGGATAAGGAGCTTCAAAATAGGCTCGATAACAATTTCTATTACTACTACACCTATTACATTGTTGAGTACTACTCCAAGGTTTAATACACTTTCCAAATAAACTTGAACTTGAATTCATATCACAGACAAAACCAGCTTCACAATATGGTATTGTTCCACCATTAAAAGAATTAATACAACATGTATCGCCAGCGGCATTACATTTTGTCCCTGTACACCCACCGGTACTCACTGTTCCACATCTAGAATCAGTTGCATTAGCAACTTTTCCACATTCGCATTTTGCCGTCCTACTAATAATAGTCATCTGTGATTCATATAAAACATCACACCCCACAGAAGCATCAACTTCATACACTACCCATTCACAACTACTATTTTTACTACATCTTTCACAAATTATTTTATCCCCATTCGCCGCTCGATTTCTAACATCTTGATTCTCTTGTACCAAAACCGTCAAGGCAGGAATTGCTACTGAGATTATTAAAATTCCAATCAAAATAGGTAATTGTATCAATCCACATCTTCGTACATTAAAACTCATATTTAATTAAAACATTCCTAAAATACTAAGTCAATCAATCAAATTATTTAAGATACTCCTCTCTCCATTTTGAATAATCGGAAAGACTCGTTTTACCATCACAATCCCCATCCGCCTCCCTCTCCGTTCCCTTTTTAAAAAATTCATCTCGCCAAACAATATAATCCCCGGCTGTTAAATCCCCACTACAATTATAATCCCCTCCCCAACGATTAATTCCTTGATAATTATCACTTTCACACTTAGTACACCCTCTTGTTTCATCCACAACGTTTTTACATGTCCCATACCAATTAAGAGGTTCAAATGTTGTCCCACAATCGACCGTACAACATCGATAAATTGACAAAATATTCTTACTAGAAATCACCCTATTTATCAACCAAACCGGTTTATATTCATTGTCCAATTTAAAATCAACAAAACCTGGGCACGTAACATTTAAATTAGGATTACATCCGGTCAAAATTGCCTTTTGTGTTTTTTCCGAACAATCGGCATTTTTACAAACTATAACCCCCCTGTCTCCTCCATCCAAATATTCATAAACCGGATAACCCTCCCTTCCTTTTCTCATTTTAAAACCCTTAACCGTATCTATTACATTTTTTTCTGTACAAGTTTTATTTTTACAAAAAACCGTAATGTATTTGGTTGTGCAACTATCGGCACTCCCAACTCTTTTCATATAATTTAAAACAGGATTACCATCGTTTCCTAAATACATCGACGGCAACATCAATTCACTTCTGTTGTAGCACCTATTCTCGGCTTCATCAATTATCGTTTTTGTTCCATCATAATTTAAAACCAATTGCAAATCTCCTGTTTCGTATTCCAACATCAAATACTCCAAAACAGTTTTGTCATCATTATCTACCACAAAAGTTTGCCCCCAAAAACCGTCAATAGCTGCCTCAGCTATTACTTTATCTATCTTATTTACTTTGTATTCACTACAATCCTTTTTACTACATCTTACTAGATATATATCCAAATATTGATCCATTCTAGTTCCATCGGTAAAACTTTGCCGAAAATAAAAATTAGGCAAATCGTTCTTGTCAATAAAAACTTGGGCTGGAGAATTACGAAAAATATTCAAATTACTATCTTTAACAAAATCACTTTTAAATAAAGTTTTTGTATAACTAGTACATTTATTATCGCTACATTTTACAAAATACATATTATTGTTTTCACCCTCACTCACCATCATAAAAGCCACGCTTCCATCGCTAAACACACCTACTCCCCCATTTTCTAAAGGAAATATCGAAGAAAAATCAACTTCCCCAAAATCACTACAATCGTCAGTCGTACATTTTAAAAAACTCGATTCTGTAACCATACTCGTCTTATATTCCGTATAAAGAACCACAGGTTTATTATCTTTACCAATATTCAAAAAAATTCCTCCAGTTTTTTCCCTATTCAAAGACACCTCTGTCGGACTACATGTTTCTGCCAACACCACACCACCTGTACCCAAAAAAATTCCTAAACATAATAAAAACAATAACTTCCTCATTTCATTTAATTATGACACACTTATGGCTTACTTCAAATATTCCTCTCTCCACTTTGAATAATCTGACAAACTCGTTTTTCCGTCACAATCACCATCGGCATTTCTCTCTGTTCCTTTTTTCAAAAATTCATCTCTCCAAACAATATAATCACCTGTCGTCAAATCTCCGCTGCAGTTATAATCCCCACCCCAACGATTCATTCCCTGATAACTATCACTTTCACACTTGGTACACCCTCTTGCTTCATCCACAACGTTTTTACATGTCCCATACCAATTAAGAGGTTCAAATGTTGTCCCACAATCGACTGTACAGCATCGGTAAATATCCAGTACATAATGACCCAACCCAGAAACCCATCGGTTAATTAAAAACACCGGTTTGAATTCATTATCTAATTCAAAATCTACAAAACGCGGACAAAGATTAAAATCCGGATTACAATCGGTCAAAACCGATCTTTGAATTTTTTCCGAACAATCGGCATTTTTACAAACAATAACTCCGCTGTTGTATTTATCTACATATTCATAAACCGGATATCCTTCTCTCCCTTTTTTCATATTAATACCTTTTACGGTATCTATTACATTTTTTTCTGTACAAGTTTTATTTTTACAAAAAACCGTAATATATTTATTAGTACAACCATCACCACTTCCAACCCTCTTAATATAATTTAAAACCGGATTACCATCATTTCCCAAATACATCGATAAAAAACCCAATTCGCTTCTATTGGTACATTGATACGCAGCCTCATCGATTAATGTTTTTGTCCCATTATAATTCAAAATCAATTGCTGATCACCAATGGTATGAAAAATAATCAGTTTATTTTCACTATCTATTGTACCTGTAACAGAATCATTGGGTACATTTAAAATCTTATCAATCTTATTCACCTTGTATTCACTACAATCCTTCTTACTACATCGCACTAAATACAAATCGATATACGGATCTCCTTGGGTTCCACTTCCATAAACAAAACTCTGTGTAAAATAAAAAAATGGTAAATCATTTCCATCAACTACTACTTGACTAGGAGAATTAGCTTTAATTTCATAATTAGTATTATCTCTATCCATAACAATATCTTTTTTGAACAAAATCTTTGTATAATTGGAACACTTATCATCACTACATTTCACAAAATACATATCCATATTATTAGTAACCATTACAAAAGCAACGCTTCCATCAGAAAAATTTCCTGCCCCTCCACTCCACCACTGGAAAAGACCATCAAAATTAATATCATTAAAACTTTTGCAATCATTCGATGTACATTTTAAAAAACGCGATCCATTCACTGATCCTGTTTTTATATACTCTGTATAAAGAACCATAGGTTTATTATCTTTCCCTATATCCAAAAAAATTCCCCCAGTGTATATCTTATCCAAAGACACCCATGTTGGGCTACAAGTTTCCGCTAAAATCACCTTACCAAAACTTAAAAAAAATACAAACACTACCAGTAATACCAACTTTTTCATTTTAGATACTCTTCTCTCCATTTTGAATAATCAGCTAAACTTACCTTACCATCACAATTTCCATCTGATTTTAAGAAATCACCCACAATTTTATCCAAAAATTCTATTCGCCAAATCATAAAATCTCCACCGGTCAAACTTCCATCGCAATTATAATCTCCACCCCATTTATCCATTCCCTCATAATTTTCATCTTCCATTTCACATCTCACCGGACATTCCGCAGGTGTTTCGGTTGGTGTCGGGGTCAAACACTCCATTCCACAACCCCCAAGACAAGGAGCTTTATCAACAGGACAAGAAAATTTACCTCCTATCGGACACGGCACCGGCGTACAATATGGAAACGGCGTTGGTGTAAAAGTCGGTGTTGGAATATATTTACATATTGCCGAAGTACACTCCCCTACATTCCCAAAATAACCGGTAATACCAGTTAAATTGCAACACAGACACGGATCAATATCTAAACCACAATGTTCAAAATTTATCGGATTTTGACAATATTCACCTAAATTCAACTGTATCCCCAAGCTAGGACAATCATATTTTTTAGCCAATGATTCCGGAGCCAAATTCTCTCCCTTATCTTTGGCCACACACATCGATTCACATGCCACACACGGATTCCACTGTTTTCCACCAAAATCAGCAATAGCATCATAACAATAATCACTAGTAGTACATTCACACACCGGCGGTATCGGCGTTATTGTCGGAGTCAAAGTTTCTGTTGGCGTATTAGTTGCTGTCGGCGCTATTGTATTAGTCGGTATCGATGTTGGTATTTCCGTTGGTACCTGAGTAGGCACCTCTGTTGGTGTTAAAGTAGCCCCCGGAACCCACACTGACGTTGTACAATGAAAAGTTTTACCCGCAACATAAACATCTAACTTACAACATTGGCATTTATCAACATCAACCGTATCCAGGGGACATTCAGTGTCCCAATAATCAGGATCATCACAATACCAAGCCCAAGAAACTTGTACTTCATGTCCCGGAGTATTACATTTAAAAGCCGGCAATCTCCAATCCACCGGATCCCCCTCATTACATGCGATAGGATCTCCACAAAATTCGTTACAAGCATTACACGGTTTGTAAGCAATCCCATTAGCCTTCAAACTTGTACATTCTGCCGAAGTCGCATTAGTACAACTACAATTTTCCATAAAATCAACTGCTTTCCTTCTTAATTCCGCTGACCTCCCCGTCAATTCCACTGCCATTGGCAAAGCCACCGCCACCACCGCCAATGCTAAAATTGCCCAGACACTATTTTTTTTCATTTTATACTATTAATAATATTGGACTGAAATATCAACTTGAACACTTTTGGTAAAACTTAACTGTAACGGAAACTTGGCTACCAAATCCCCACTTGTAGTCGGACTACTATAAAAACTTAAACCAGTTCCAGACACACTTCCGCTAGTCCAAGCTGAAGCATTAATGGTTCCATCTTTACTTTTAAAAAGCAATCCTACATTTTTTACTCCACTTTTTTTACTAATCGTCACTTCAAAAAGAACCATATTACTATTAAAACTATCATCAATACCCAATTGACCAGTAGAAACATTAAATGTAACTTCATTTCCAACTGATTTATCGGCATTAACCTTGTATGCCTTAATTGTCACTCCATCATCAATTAATTTTTGACTAATAGTACAAGCCATTGTCGGTACTAGAGTATTAGTTGGAATCGGTGTATTAGTCGGAGTGTTTGTCGGAATTGGTGTATCCGTTGCCGCACAGTTAGAACAATTATTATTACATCCCGCCGTATAATTCGGATCAGCCGTTGGAATTGGAGCACACAAAGTACAATTTGTTTGGATAGCATCACCAGGAGAACATCTATTCATCGTACATCCGGTAGTCTGACTACAAGCATTTGGATTACATGTCGGAGTTGCCGTTACCTCTCCCTCGGCCGCCAAATTACGCACATCCTGACTTTTTTGTGTCAATTTTGAAACTATCGGTAAAGCCGCCGCTACTATTAATAAACCAACCAAAATAGGTATTTGTACTGCACCACTAATCCTTTTTTTCATAAATAATTATTACATAATAAATTTATTAATGTAAAGTTTCTCATTATTTTAAATACTCCTCTCTCCATTTAGAATAATCGGCCAAACTTACTTTATTGTCACAATTGCCATCAGATTGCAAAGAATCACCCACAATTTTATCCAAAAATTCTCTTCTCCAAACTATAAAATCTCCACCAGTCACATCCCCATCACAGTTATAATCTGCCCCCCATTTATCCATACCAACATAATTTGCATCTGTTTTCTTGCAACTTACCAAACATTCTGGATGCAATGAATCCAGAACCACACTTTTGCACAAGCCCTCCGCCGGCATAATCGTAGGAGTTGGAGTACTTTCTTTTTTACATGTCAAATAAACCATTAACTTATCTGAATTACGAAGTACATATAAAAGATCTTTTTGACCATCTCCATTAATATCCTCAGCCCTCAAATCAGCCGGATAGCCATAACCGGAATCATAAATATCCATATTTTCCTCACTAAAATTCCCTTTCCCGTCATTATAAAGGAAAGTTATTTTGTCTTTACCCATAGTAGCTGCAATATCAATATAATTATCTCCATTAAGATCCAAAGAAGTCACCCAAGTTGATCGAGAATCATCCAATTTGTCACCACGAATAGTTTTTGAAAGGCTCAATTTCCCCTTACCCAAATTATCAAAAATACTCAATACCGTATCTATACCATATGCACCAGAAACAACAGCCACTTCATCCAAACCATCACCATTATAATCAGCCGCCGTTATTCCATATGGAGATACATACTGAACATCAGAAGGCACGGTATATCCCACTGCCGCACCAAGTAAACCTGCACCATTATTCAACAACACACTTATTTGTCTTTTTTGAAAAGATGAAACAATTAAATCATCTTTACTCCCATCTCCTTTTAAATCTGCCACTGCTGTAAAATGATAACCGTATGGCACACTATAATCAACATAAGTATTAAAAGTACCATCTTTTTTATTAAAAAAAACTTGAATTGCATAATCTTGATCAGAAGAAACAATCTCTTGATATCCATCATTGTTTAAATCGGTAGTTAAAATATTCGGTCCCAATTTGGTTACGTTAGGCTCATAAAAACTAACAATATTAGACAGCAATTGATTCCCCGTTTTCAATGTATTATTCATAATATATAACGACGCCAATGTAGTTCCTGGTGTATATACAAAATCAGTACCACCGACGAAGCCAACCGATATTGCTGCATAGGAGGATGTTCTCTTAAACGTCAATAAAGATCCAACTAAATACTCCTTGTTATCAATATTTTTTATACACTGATAACCAGGAACTACCTCATGAGAAGTGTTATGAGAAAAACCAACACAAACATCTTTTAATCCATCTGCATTTATATCCCCTACTGTCAAACTAAAAGGATATGTTTGTTCATCAGGTACACTAGATAATGTAAAAGGGGTAAAAGTATCACAACGCACTTCCACGGCCGTTGATGTTTCAAGATTATTCTCCGCCGCCTTTCTCCTTATCTCCTGTGGTTTTTCACTCAATTTTACCGTCACCCCCAAAGCCAAAGTCAAAACAAACAATCCAAAAATAACATACAATTTTTTCTTCATCCTAATTCATTATTACATATTCAACATCTATTTCAAATACTCTTCTCTCCATCTCGAGTAATCGATCAAACTACTTTTCCCGTCACAATTTCCATCAGACTGTACTCCAAACTCATACTTTTTATCAATAAACTCACCCCTCCAAACAATATAGTCCCCCCCGGTCAAATCCCCATCACAATTATAATCTCCCCTAAATTTAGGATCATTTTGTCTCAATGCACTTTCATCACATCCAAAAGGATTCTGGTTCAGTTTATTTCCCGTTTCATCAACATAAAACCACTCATTATCACCACAAGAAATTAAATCAGTCACCACCCCATTTTCAGCATTCAAAAGATTCGAATCTGTCATACTACTATTAACACACTTAAATTTAATCGACCAATTATTTACTTTCTTCAAAACTTCAAAAGTAATTCTAGCAATCTTTTCATTCTTAAAAACTCTTGAATAAATAGTTTCAGGGTTACCATTATAAAAAGAAAGAACACCACTATCGTAAGGCGCCTTCATTGTTAATAAATTAATTAAATTATCTACTTTCAATATTTTAAGAATACTTGCATCAAAATCCAGATCTGCATCAATTCCCGTAATCGACCGTCCTGTACTGTCCACTCCAATCTCAAAAACTATCGTCGTCCCCACATCCAAATTAGTATTCTCGTCACTCACCAAATCTATTAAAAATCTCGCCCCAACATTCTTAGCACTTGTATCACAAACATACGGCTTTTTACATAATTTACACTTGCCATTAGTAAATGATTCTTTTTTTGTTTCGCAAGTTACATTACTACCATCATAAATCATTCCAAAATCCCAACCAAAATCAGTACAAGTAAATATTTCTTTAGGATTGTCCTCTCCACATCTTCTCTCTCCAACACTATAATCCGCCTCATTCCAAGTACATTTATCAACTTTTTTTACACACTTAAATGCCGTCGGATTTTCATTATTATCTCGATTATCACAACCCTCTCCCTCGGAACATTTATCAATTAACCAATTACTATCTAGGCAAGTTTTTATAATACTCAAATCATTATCATCACAATATGTATCTCCATCAAAAGCTGGCAATCTTCCTTCCCTTATACATCCACCATTTCTGACACACCCCTTACCTCGATAACAAAGTGACCCTTCATCACATTTTAATTCCGCAGAAAAAGTACTATCGTCTAAACATCTTACATAACTATTATCACTTTTACACAATACCTCACCCGGTGCATAATAAACCGTATTATATTGATTCGACATTTCATAATCTATACAAGTCGTATCTTTATTTACACAATGATAACCAGACATACCAAAATCACATATCTGATTCTCTCCACAGGATTTAATCTCACTATATTGATTATTAGCCTGACATTCCCTGTAGCTTGTTTCACTTACACATACTATTTGACCAGGAGAAAAAAACTTTCCACCATATTCAGGAGTCGTACAGCCTTCCTTAATAAATTCACATTTTCCATTAACACATTCATCACCAGGACCACATTCAAATTCACTTACAGAAACAGTACTATCATTCAAACATTTTTTAACCATCTGAGGAGATCCCTCTTGACACCAAGTCTCACCCGCCATTCTAACTACTCCATCTTGTTCCCCACATGAAACTTCTCCTTCTGCCGCTCTACGCCTCGTCTCCTGTGTACTTTGTACCAACACTCCTGTCACTACCAATCCGATCATCAAAATCATACTAAACAAAATTCTTTTCAAATTATTCCTCATTTATATAATAAATATTAACATTATTTCAAATACTCTTCTCTCCATAACGAATAATCACTCAGACTAGATCTACCATCTCCATCTCCATCTGACTCAAATTTTTCTCCAATTTTTTTATCCAAAAATTCTCTCCTCCAAACAATATAATCTCCCCCAGTAATTAAATTATCGCAATTATAATCACCTTGATTTTTACCAAAATAATTCTCACTACACTTCACTGGAAAATAATTCAGAAAACTATGATATTTCAAATCAGCCGACAATGTATCCAAATAAGCCACTCCACCCATTCCTCCCGCCCCACTTTTTATTCTCATACTTTCCCCTACACCATATTGATTGTCAATTATCACCGTCTCACTCTGACTACAATTTTTGTCTTTACATTTAATTATTTTTACTCCATATTTATCACCATCATCACCTATCGTTATCATTGGTACTCCGCCAACATTCATTACCATTTTTAATTTACTCATAAACAAAGACCCACTATCAACCGACACCGATATCAATGAATTTATTATCTGGCAATCACCATTTAAACACCTACTTAACTTAAGACCACCACTAGCCGGTAAAAGCCAATAAAGATTGTCATCTTTATCTATCGCCAAAGCATTTCCATAGCCATAAATTGATTGATTATCTGTGCCCAACAAATCACAACTATCGCTTAAATTATCATCACACTTAATTAATTTTTTAACCGAAATTTGTTCGTTGTATGCCAAAAATATTCGATCACTTTTATCTATTTTTAAATCCAACGCCGCTTCTGAATCATTTGATATCATTGAAGCCGTCTTCCAAGATTGGTAACTAGTGCATTGCGCATCATCACATCTATTCAAAATCACCCAGTTTCTATCCGCCGTATAAAAAGTCCAGACTATTCTACCCTTGCTATCGACATCTATTTCTCCATTAATTGATACATTAACTCCATAATTACCACTTCCCACATCTTTGTATTCAATACAATCTTTATCTTTACAAATTTTTAATAAACTAAAAGTTCCCCCTGACAAAATTATTGGCCGATCATCAGCTGTCAAAGAAAACGCAATTGGATTTAATCCTCCTTTTAACAATTCCTTTGTCTCACTAACACTCTCGCATTTCATTTCACTGCATCTTGTCAATCGCAACGAATTGGACATATCTGATAAATAGAGATACAAAAATTCCGGTAAATATTTACTGTTTATTTCCATAAAAATTCCTCCTCCTATTTTTCCGTCACTCAATCTTTTTACCCCTTCACTTCCCTTGCTTTCCCTATCCCATTCCATATTTTTCATTTTTCTCACTGCCGTTTCCAAATTTAATCTCCTTCCACTTAACACCATCCCCTTCACTCCCTCAGCCTTAATTCCGCTTCCGGAAATCAAAGAAATTAATTCGGCCACACTCATACTTGGTCTCAAGCCTAACAAATAAGCCGCCACTCCGGAAACCATCGGTGTCGCCATCGAAGTCCCCTGATAATAAACCCTACCACCGTTATTACTCACTCCATAAATACCTGCTCCCATTGCTGCGATATCTACTGTATCTTTACCAAAATTGGAAAAATAAGTAATATCATCATAATAATTCGTTGCCGAAACTACAAAAATATTTTTCAATGGCTCGTTAAAACCTCCCATTCCATATTTTAACGATGCCGGAAACGGTCTCCCGCCGGTCACTCCTGTATCGATATTGGTATTTTCATTTCCTGCCGCATTGATGAAAAGTCCATCAAAATTTTTAATTGAATCGTACATCAATAAATCAAAAATATCTGGATATTTTCCATCAGATCCTTTTGAAGAGGCAAAACTAGCATTAATAACCTTCGCCCCATTGACTTTGGCAAAATCAATTGCCCGGCTTATAGCTTCTGCCGGCATCGTTCCCCCAGCCCCTACTCTCAATATCATTAATTTCGCATTCGGTGCAATTGATGCCACTATCCCCGCCACATGAGTACCATGATCTTCACTACTATTTGGCAAAGGATCTTTATCGTTATTTACAAAATCATAACCATTTTTACATCCTCCCATCGTTTCCCCCAACTCATTTTTACAATTCTCTCCATTCCATAATTTCCCAGTAAATATCGTGTCATTGTAATCCAACCCCAAATCCAAGACGGCCACAATTATGTCTTGTTTACTCTCATTTCTTGTTAGTTCATCGGCTGCCTCTTTTCCTAAATCCACCCCTGACCTCCCTTTTATACCAACCCCACTTTTTTCTTGAAATATTTGGCCGGTATTTTTTAAATACCAATATTTATCGTTCTCGCTAATTTCACACGTTTCATAAATATAATTCGGTTGAATAAACTTAATATCACTTTCCTCTCCCTCGCTCATTATATTCATCGGTTTAGTAGCACTTTTCTCAATTTTTCCACTCTTATACTTAATTAAATAACCATCGTAATTCTCTTCCGCCAATACTGACGGTGCCAAAAATAAACCTAAAAACAAAAAAAGAAATAGACACTTCTTCACGGCCTATTTAACCTGATAAATAAATTTTTCAAATTCCCCTAATTGAATCCCATAATCGCCATTTTCATTAGCAGGACCAGAAACTTCACTTAAAACAGAATCAAAAGTAAACACCCCTCCTTCCATTTTTTCTGTAGCCACAAATACAACTTCAGCCAAAGTCATTTTACCGGAATTCAATTCATTAGTTCTCTTTTGTGAATTAGCAACTATATCAATACAATCGAACCCTTCCACCTTAACAGGATTTTTAAAAACAAAACCATCAAAAAAAGATTTATCTAAAACAATATCTTTCTCAATATCACCTATTGCCAATCCCCCACTCCAACACAACACTGCCCTGGCAATATCAACCTTCCTTTTTCCCTCACTTGTATCAACTATTATCTTAATTTTCTTTTTTTCTCCAACTTTTAAATTTATATCCTTTGGTTCCAAAAACATTTTTGCCTCAACTTTTTTCATCTTTTTTTCGACGACCTTTTCCTCAGAAACAATATTTTTAGTCTTTTCTTTTTTCATTGATATATTTTTGATCATTGGAATAGCCACCGCCACTACCATCAAACCAATTATCAATGGAATTTGAGCCAAGCCTTTATTTTTTTTCATATTTTAAGGATTACTAACTCCATAATTTGTATTTTCCAATGTAAGACCACCATCTCCAATACAAGTAAAAGCATCAAAAGATGAAGATTCATTTTTCTCATTTTCCATACTTGTATACAAAGAATAAGACGTATTTCCTACTGCTGGTGACCCACAAGCAGATCCAGCAAATATATAACAATACGGCTGTCCTTTCGGATCAGTTCTTGGCACAATATCTAAATAACCCTCGTCATCCAAAGTATTGGTATTTGGCGGATAACATCCATCATGATCCTGTTTATACATTTCCAACGCCACCCTCACTTTTTCTAAATCAGCCTTTCTTTTTGAATCTCTGGCATTTTTTTGGACACTACCATAATTTACCACCGCCACAATTGTCAGTACCATAATAATTGTCATCGCTACCAACAACTCCACCAAAGTAAAAGCCTTAGTATAATTTGCCATTGCGTATTTTAATATTATCTATAAAAAATGTAGTATCGGCTGCATTAACTACACAATCACCATTAATATCAGAATTTAAACAAGTACTTTCCGTACAACTTAAACTATCTTTAATCTTTGTATAATCTGCCCCATTGAGCATATCATTGGCATCGACATCACCGCCTCTCAAAGCATATTTTGTAAAATCAAATAATTTTGTCGTTTCCAAATTTTCCGTCATTCCATTAAGTTTACCCAAATAAATATTGTATTCACCGTTTTGTGCATCCATACCATATTTATCGGTAATATGAATTGGCCCCCGCATCAAAGCAAAAACATCTCCTTCCGGCACATATTCACCCAAATATACTTTTCCTTTAAAAACCATCGGTTCTACAGCCATAGACAAAGCATCTTCCGGTGAAATAGCTACATCCATCAAAGGACTTTCTTTACCTTTACTGTCAACTAATTTAATTTTTAAATTATTCCATTTCTCACCACATTCCGAGGCATTTGACATTAAACCTTGAAAAGTCATTTTAAAATTAAATATCAAACCAGTTTCCTCCGGTGTATCTGTTGGTGTTGGTTTCGGTGTATCGGTTGTACTCGGACAAGTATAACCTACAGGACAATCTCCACTACGGATACAGTTATCAATCAAATTACATGTAGTTTCACTTATTTCCTCACAAATTCTTGTTGTTTCATTACATTGCCAAAATTTTCCTCCATCAGAAAGCACTTCATAAGCTACAGCCGATCCAATATCGTGAGTAATCGCATTTCCCTTGCCGGGCACACTTGGTCCACTCACTTCACATTGCTCTTTATCTAAATAAACCGTCCCTTTGCCAGCTATAACAGCTTCCAGTTTTATTCTCAAAACATCAAAAGAACCAGAAGGCAATTCAACTCCATCTTCAGCCGAAGCTCTCATTGCTATTGTTGCACATGTCCCACTACCATCAGTCTTCGGAATAACTGTAATTGGTCTGAAAATGCTCGATAAACCCTTGCTGGTACTATTGGCCACTGTTACATCTGCCAAGGTATTTCCAATTTTATATTCCTTTCCATAACAAACAGTCGCCTGAAATCCATCGACTTCTCTAGATGATGACGAAGTATCAAGTTTTACTATTACTTCTCCGGTTTCACCAACTTTAGTTGCCAATTTTGAACCATCAAGAGTAATCAATGATTCACTTCCCTCGCTTGGTGTCACCACCGTAATTTCTGAATCGGTATAAGCAGCAATAATTCCAGGCTCATCACTTAAATTATTATTATAATAAGTCTTTAATGGATCTTGGGTAAAACTAACTTTTTCGCTACCTGTTTCCACCCCAGTAAATCTAACGATTAAAGTTTTTACTACTCCGCTTTTTAAATTATCTGATGTAACACTAGCCGAACTTAAGGCAAAATTTAAACACTTCACTCCAGCCGTTGTACCATCGACGATATCTTCCGCTCTCTTGCCCTTAATTAGGTCAACATCATTAAAATATTCTTCCTGTGGTTTATAAACATCAGCCGACTGACTGGCAATTTTAATTTTTGGACCATAACACAACTGCCCTTCCACAAAAGCTACTTTTTCTCCGGTATCAGAAGTATCGACATAAACAGCAAATTCTTTTGTCTCTCCCACTTTTAATTCCACACTAGCCGGATCAATATAAAATTTTGTCCCTGTCGTCGCTGCCCTATTTCTCATATCCAAAGTTCTCTTTACTGCCAAACCAGTCACCATCAACGCTGTAAACAAAAACACTGCTGTTACCACATTAGCCAAATTCTTTTTATCAAACATCATAAATAATTATCAATTAATATTAGCATAATATCAAGTAGCACTACTTTAAATACCATTCCCTCCACAAAGAATAATCAATTAATGATACCTTATCGTCATCATTACCATCAGCCTGCCAACAATCATACCTCATAATTTTATCTAAAGCTTCTCTCCGCCAAATTACAAAATCAGTTCCATTAACAACCGCATCACAATTATAATCTCCGCCTTTTCTCCCATTGCCACTATATTCAGGATCTAAAGATTTACAATCCTGACATCCAACTGGTACTGGAGTTTTGGTAATCGTAATTACAGAACAAGTGTATCCATCTGGACAATCAATACTAATCTTGCAATTTGAATCCAAATTACACACCGTTTCACTTACTTCCTCACATATTTTAGTGGCTTCATCACAGATCCAATATTTCATTTCAACTATCGGTGTCGTTGTTACTATTGGCGATGTCGGTGTAATTGTCATCTCAAGACAAGTGTAATCAGTCGGACAATTCTCATTTACCAAACACTCCTCTCCAATCAACAAACACTCATCAGGATTAATTTCTTCACATACCATTGTTACCGGATCACACTTCCAATATTTCATAAAAGGTGTTGGTTCTAAAGTCGGCGTTTCTCCGCCACCTCCCTGACCATTTTCATCATTTACACTCACCACTACCTCATTTACTCCTGAATCAATAGCAATTTCTCCCCCTACACCAACCATCTGCGATTTTGTGACATCAACTTTGACCGTCCCTCTACCACTCTGTCTGGCTACAAAATTTAATTTTAATAATTTAATAAATTTACTTGGTAATTTATCGTCACTGGCAATTCCCGTCAATACCACCTCAACACACTTTTCTCCCCCTGATTCTCCCACCGCATTTACATACAAATTAAAATCTGCCAATTCAGTATTTTGACTCTCCAAATCAATATTAGTCGGATAACAAATGTTCAGTTTTGCTGCCGACATAGTCGATTCGGTACTCACTGAAAAATTAATATCAAAATTATCGCCAATAGTTGCCCCTACCGACTCCGGGCTCAAAATCAACAAAGCAGTCTTTAAACCCGCCGCTCCTCTTCTCAAATCCTGTTGCCTTTTAATCAATACTAAACTTACCACCATTACTATCAACAACCCCAACATCAATAATATATTTTTATATTTCACTAGCACATTCATCTCCTAAACAACCATTAATACATTGATGTTCATACAAAATACCGTTACTCTGACACAAATAAAATATATCGTCCTGACAATAAGTATCCCCTACATTCATCTCTGCATAATTATCTCTCCGATAACATTTGGTTACCGGCGTGCCTACCGGTGGTGTCGGCGTTGGACTATTTTCAAAAGGTACACACTGACAAGATCTTTCTCCTGGTACCAAAGTTCCATTACATGCATAAGAATAAAAACTTCCACTACCACCACATTTAAATATTGATTGAACACCACAATAAGATTCACCTACTTTATATTCCTGATCTCCCTTGGTACAAGTAATTTCTTTACATATCCCATCCTTGCACCAATCACCTCTATTACACCATTCTCCTTCCTCAAACAAACCATTTGATCTACATACAGATGGCAAATAAGTATCGGTACAAATACTCGTTCCAATTGAATATTTTTCATTTTCAAAAATACACTGGACTTCTTTACAAACACCAGTATCACATTTATATCCACTACCACAAATTGTATTTTTCCAAAAACCCTCAACACATTGTTGGGCTCTAGTCGCATCCAAACATTTCCATTCACCATTTGTACATTCAACCGGTTTTGGCGAAGGTGTTATCGAAATATTTCGATTGAAATATCCTGATCGCCAAATTTCAAAATCCAAAAGATCAATCTTAGAATCACAGTTAAAATCAGATGTCATCGAAGTTCCTATAAAATATTCATTTTCCCAAATACCATGATCATCCATTGTAATCTCCCCATTTTTATTGGCATCTCCATTCTCTCCGGTATCACAACTTCGTGCTTCATTCCCAATATTTAAAATCAATTCATCGGCAAAATATCCAGGCCAATCAACCGAAAAAGTCACAGTTGTATTGGCCGCTTCAGACACAAACCATAATCTAGCCAACACTGTCTTCTCACTTTTTGCAACACAACTACCACTAATCTGATAACATTTTTGGGTTTCATCCTCGACATCTTCTACTGTAAAACTACAATCACTTGTATTGTCTTTGTCTAATACCCGAGTTAAATTATCAGTCATACACACTTTAATAGAAAAATCGGGCATTGTTTGACCGTCATTGATTACATCGGCAAAAATTTCCAAAGAAAATTCTTCTTTCGCTCTCACCGGATTACTGGAAAATTTTGGTGTCACTTCTATTGTTAAAGGTTCTTGCGCTGGCCTGCCACACAAAGAATCATTCATAAAACATCTTGCATTTTCAAAATTTTCTCCCAGCTGTCTTTTGCAATAATCAAGTGTTGTTCCTTCTTCGCAACCATTTACATAGAGTTCGCAATCTTCAAGATATTTATAACTACTTTTTCGACACTGTTCACTATATTTTGTGTACGACATATCCAAATAATAGATATCATCAGTTGGCGGTGCCACCGCACATCTTTGATACAATTTACATTGATTCAAAGCATCATAACAAACACCATGTAATTTACCGCACTCTACCCAGTTTTTAAACATTTCCCACCGACATCCGCTTGGACTACAAAAATATAATTTTAATTTTTTATCCTCCTCAATCACACTTTTCTGACAATTATCATTCATTCCCAAAGGATTATCATCACAATTCAATAAAGTACATTTCTCATGCTGAGAATAGCATTCATAAATATTTTTAAAACTATTATGGCCACACTCACCCGTAACAAAAGAACTTCCCTCAATTACATTTTCACTATTATAATCACAATAATAATATTCGGTTAATTCCTGTTCGACACTACAAAATTGATCACTACAACCATTAAAACAACCGGCAAATCCATTTTCCTTCAAACACTCGTCAATACTTGCATAAATCTGTCTCTGGCAGGTACTTTCCATACATCTATACGCCTCAAATGGCGGCGCTGGCGTAATTGTATTAGTACTTGGTTTTGGACAAACATTTGAACAATCACCATTACTGATAAAACAATTTTGTTTCCCGAACCTCTCATAACACTCAAGTTCTCCAAAAACCCCTCCGCGACCCTGTGACGCTTCAAAATCATAATCAAAAGAAAAACAACGAGCCAAAAAATTATTGGGCGGATCGGCATAGAAATAATTTATTCCGGCAATCTCTCCCATTGGCACTTCATTCGAATATAGCAATTGCTCACAACCCATTGTTCGAGATCCATTTGGACATTTTTCCAATATTGCCGGATCAATACATACAGAATATGTATTTAAACATTCTTTATTACAATCATTAACACATTTTTGAGTGTTTGAATCTATAATAGCTGCCTGGCAAGCAGACTCACTAGAATAAGAAATACTACAAAGTCTTTTCATTCCTGGTTTCGAATCGCATATATAATATCTAGATATCGGATCAGGAGTCGCCGTTGGCTCATCCTCTCCACCGCTCTCACAATTACTATTCTCATAACAAGTCCCGTTAACTACCTGCTGGCATTCGTCAATCGTTAAAAAAATTCCAGCCACAACACACTGATCACCTATCAATCGGTAATAAGTTATCGGCATACTCTGGGCTCGATTTCTTGTTTCTTGACTATTTTTTGTCAATTGAGATACTACCGGTATCGCCACTGCCATTAGCAACAATCCCAACATCAAAGGAATTTGCGCTAATCCGGCACACTTTTTCATAAAATCATTATATACTATTTATAACTTGTCAAAAAAGAAACAAATTATTATCACTCTCATTTTTTTTCTTCTTCTCCCTGTCTTTATACTATTAATTAAGCAACAACAAGATATACGTAAAGATGCCACTCCTACTTTAGCCAACATCATTATTCACACTCAAAACTCGGTCGGCAATATTCCCAAAAATTTTTGGAGTAATTTTTCTCAAGGTGGAGAAGAATCACATACCAACATGATCAAACCAGCTCTTTCCCATCTCCAAAAGCTCTCGCCTCAATATATCAGAATAGACCATGTATTTAATTATTATACCCAAAAAGAGTTAGACGATACTGTCGATACTATTCTTGCTACCGGTGCTAAACCTTTCTTTAGTCTCACTAATCCTGACGATGTTTCAAATTGGCAGGAAGCCGTCACTGCTCTGGTTTATCGCTACTCTGTGGAAAAAAACATTGACAATATTTATTATGAAGTTCTAAACGAACCCGATCTCTATAATAAAATGCACTATAAAGGAGAAAATAATTACCTGGACTTTTATGCCAAAACCGCTGTTGCCATCTCTGCCGGAGCTCAAAATACTCCCTATAAAATTGGTGGCCCCAGCACTTCAGGCTACTATCCTAATTGGATAAAATACTTACTCGAATACTGCAATAATAACCATATCAAACTAGACTTTATATCATGGCATAAATACTCAAAATATCCCACGGAATACCTTTCTGATATCGAAAATCTCAATTCTCTCCTCGCCTCTTACCCCTCATATCGTGATATAGAAAAGATCATTTCAGAATTTGGACCAACTTCGGAAAATGATGATTTTTATAATAATATTTTTTCTGCCATTCACCTTCTCTCATCCGCTAGCCGTCTCTCTCCTTATATTCATAAAGTTTTTACTTTTGAAATAATCGATGGACCAAACACTCACTGGGGCTTAATAAAAAAGGACGGAACCATAAAACCTCGTTATTATGCTTTTGAATTTTTAAATAAACTTAAAGGAGAACTCATTGGTCAAGAAGGTAATGGTTCACATGTTTCCGCTTTAGCCACCAAAGACAACCAAACTATTCAAATTCTTCTAGTAAACTATGATCCCGACAATAAACACGAAGAAACCGTTCCTATTACACTAAAAGACTTGCCATCAGGTCAATACAAATTAAATAAAACGCAATTCTTGGGCAATACTACTTCAGAAATTTTAAACAACAATCAAACCACTATTTATATGTCTCCCAACTCCGCCCATCTCCTGGAATTAACCATACAATAAATAAAATTATGAAGATGTGTTTTTTCAAGCCTTGAACCTGCGTTGCAGATTCATCAGCGAAGAAAAAATATATCGAAGAATTTTAATTATTTAAAAAACAACCTTTTAAGATCACCAAAAGTTATCATCAAAATCAAAGTCAACAATACCCACATACCAATATTGTTTATCATCACTTCCAAAGACTGCTTTGCTTTCTTACGACTAATCATCTCATAAATCACAAATAATATTCTGCCTCCATCTAAAGCAGGAAAAGGCAAAATATTCACCACCGCTAAATTTACCGATACTACTCCAAAAAAATGAATTACTGCCAAAATACCTTGATTTTTCTTTATTGCTGTTGTTGCTTCATACATTCCAATTGGCCCGGAAACATCTTTTGGGGTTTTTCCTAAAAACAAATCACCAATCATTTTTATCACTCCACCACCAATAATTTTTCCCCAATAATAAGCCTCTTTAAAACCATAACTAATTCCTTTATAAAATTCATACCAGCGAATTTTTTGCATTTCCATAGTAGAAATTGCCACTCCCATCGCCCCTTCTCCTTCGGGTGGATTTTCTCTTATTTCAATTTCAAATTTCAAATCTTCTCCTCCCCTATTCACCAAAACGTCTGTCTTGTTACCCTTGTATTTCCCTGCCACCTCAATCAATTGTTCGGAACTTTTTACTGGCTCACCATTAATTTCTTTTATCCAATCATCAATTTTTAAACCAACTATTTCTGCCGGAGATTTATCGGCAATTTCCAAAATTTTAACCTTTTCTGTTTCTTTTGGTACTCCCACAATCGAATAAACTACCGAAAAAATCATAATTGCCAAAACTAAATTCATCAAAACTCCTCCCAATACCACCAATAATTTTTGCCAAGGGCTTTTGTTGTTAAAGGCATTTTTACCCTTTCCTTCGGCATCCTCGCCATATAATTTACAAAAACCACCAATTGGTAACCAATTCAAACTAAAAATTGTCCCTCCGATCTTCTTGCCAATCATCCTCGGTGGTAAACCTAAACCAAACTCCTCAACTTTAACCCCCGTTTTAATAGCAAAAAGATAATGACCAAATTCATGTACCAAAACCAATATCGATAAGGCCAATAAAAAAATGATTAAATCCATATCTATCCTCGAATTTCTATCTCCTTTTTCCCTGCCTTTTCCTCTAATTTTTTTATGTATTCATCGGTTATTTTCTGCAATTCCGTTTCATCTTTTTTGAATTCATCTTCAGAAATTGTTTTTTCATTTTTAGCATCAACCAATCCCTTTCTAAAATCACCCCTGGCATCTCTGATCATCACCCTCGCTCCTTCCAATTTACGTCCCAGCATTTTAATATAATCGTCTCTTTGTTCTACCGTCATCATCGGCAAACTCATTCGGATAATCTGTCCATCTATAGCAGGATTCATTCCAATATTGGCCGCCGCTATCCCATTACTTATTTCTCGAATAATTGACATATCCCATGGTTGAAAAGTCAAAGTCCTAGCATCGGATACTCCAATACTTCCCAATTCAATCAATTTCATTTTTTGACCACCATAAACCGTCACCACCACATTTTCTATCAATCCCGGAGTTGCCCGTCCCGTTCTAATCGAAGCAATATCTTCCAAAAAAATACTAACAATTTTATCCATCCGGATCTTTATATCATTAAAGTTCAACATACTAGTCTCAGTATATCAAATTTCAAATCTTTCAATTCTTCCTAATTTTATATTTTCACCAAATTTAGCTATCAGAGCTTTTATCAATTCATCCACTTTTTTAGATGGATCTTTAATAAATTCCTGGGTCAATAAAGCCTTGGTATCTTTTGGTTCCATAGCTGCCACCTGTAAACATAAATCTTTAGCTAAAGCCAAAAATTCTTCATTTTTAGCGACAAAATCAGTTTCACAAAGCAATTCCACCATTACTCCAACTTTTCCGGTAGCATGTGTATAAGTCGCCACTCTACCCTGATGAGTTTCTTTTTCTGTTCTTTTTTCGGCTTTTTTAAAACCTTGTTCTTTCAAAATTTCTTTAGCTTTTTTTTCATCACCCTTGGCCGCTTCCAAAGCCGCCTTTATTTCCATAATTCCCAAACCCAGTTCTTCTCTGAGTTTCTTAACTTGTTCGATTATTTTTTTATTATCCATATTTTAAATTAGGCAGATTTAATAGCTCTACCAATCTCCTCTACTATTATATTAACAGCTTTTACATTATCTTCATTTGAAGGAATAGCAAAATCAACAATATTTGGATTACAATCAGTATCAGTAATCGCAACAGTTTTGATTTTTCTCAAAATTGCTTCTTTAATAGCCGTTTTTTCAAAACCAGCATCCACAACAAATAAAATATCAAAAAGTCTATCGGCTTTTTCTAACCCACCAACAATTCTTTCCAATCTAGAAATCTCTTTTTTCATTTCACTTTGTTCTTTTTTAGTATTTTCAATAAACTTATCCTTTTCAAAACCCTCTTTCAAATCTTTCAATCTCTTAATATTCTTCTTAATTTGATCCCAATTAGTAATTGTTCCACCCAACCATCTTTCTGTTACATAGGGCACACCTGCATCCAAAGCTACTCGACGAATAACCTCTTTTGCTTGTCTTTTTGTACCAAGTAAACAAACACTTTTACCGTTTCTTCTGGCATTATAAATATAATTACATGCTTTTTCTAAAGCCTTAATTGTTTTTTCCAAATTGATTATTTCAATTCCATCTTTAGCAATATAAATATTTGTTCTTGCTTTTGGATGAGTCTTGGAAATCTTGTGTCCCAAGTGACAACCGGCATCAAATAAATCTTTTATCCCAATAGTTAGATTATATTTCTTATCTTCTTTAACTTTTTCCCCATTCACCACTACATTTACAAGTTTCTTTTCTTTTTCTTTAACTATTTCTTTCTCTTTTTTAATCGAAGTCGCTTTTTTGTTTTTTAAAACTTTTTTTAATATTTTTTTTGCCATACTTTTTACCCTTTTAGACACGGCGGGCTTTCACCCAGGGTATCGCCAATCCGCCAGTTGGCGGACGAATCATTAATAAAACTCTTAGGATTATATCACACCTACGCTATTTTCTTGAGGTTTAATATCAGATAATGGCCCATCACAACCAGGACAAATATCAATTCTTCCATATTTTGTCATTTTATGAGGATGATCACCCAATCCTATTGCAACAACACGATCGGTATCACAAGTAAAACAATGCTTTTGAACAGGGATTATTTGTTTTTTTTCTTTTGCCATATTAACCTATTTTATCAAGCTAATATAAAAAAACAAGTACGCATTTGTTACACATAAAAGGAAAAAACAAAAACAACCCGACAGGAAACCAAACAAAAACTAAAAAAACACTAAACTAAAAAAACAAAGCTCCAAACCAAAAGTTTGGAGAGAGAGAAGGGATTTGTCATACGATAATGACTCGTATCTAGTTTTGCAAAGACACCCCTCCCTCTCTCCTATTTTAACCGGCCAGATTAAACGCTTTTTTTTAACTTAACATCTCTGTGAAATGTTAAGTCAGTTCCACAGTCTTTACACATAACTTTTCCTTGCTGTGGAACTTTGTTGACAGTCCAACAACAAAAACATTCAACTTCAATTGGCTGTTGTTTTTGTAGTTTTTTGTCATGAGATATCTTTGCTGCACCACTCAAGGGTTTTGAAATATTATTCATTATTTCCCCCTTTCTTGGCCAAAAGACAACACTTGTGGTGTATCTCAGCCCCAACTACAGTTGTGTGAGGTACAGATCCCCCACATGATGGACACACAACATTCCTGCCCCAATACGGAACAGAAATCGGTGTTCCACAACTAGGACAATCAATAGAAAAAAAATTATTTTCTTCCATTTTGTCCCCCTTTTTCTTTTGCCTTTCTCTCATTGTCTACCTGATGAATACGTTTCATGTAATTCTTAAACGTCTCTCCAGGATTCCGCCGGGGCGTGCTGGTTTGTACAACTCTTCGTTGTCTCATATCAGCTCACCTCCTGTCTCACGCCTCCTTTAGTGAATTTGAATTCACCATGAACTAAAACCAAAAATACAACAATAACCATTCTCTTCATTCACTACCTCCTACAAAATTTTTGAGTTTTGCAACCCGATCGAGCTCTAGGGCAGATAGAACCCCATCGGGTCGCAAAAACTACATTTTTTGTTTGATATTTGTCGGGTTGTTAAAGAACCAAAAACTATATAAAAATCCTAAAACAGCTTTAGCTTTAGTCTTATATAATTTTATTATTCATATTTTACTACTTTTTTCTTAAATTTTCAAGATACATATTTGATACACATACAAATCCCCTTCCCCTTCGGGGCTTTCCCCTTTGACAAAAGGGGAACATATTCATTATTTTTATTTTGGCCCCCTTTCGTCAAAGGGGGCAGATGAGCAAAGCGAATCGGGGGATTTAATGATAAAATACTTGTATGCCCGCAGTATCTGAAAATTTCACCTTATTAGAAGTTCGTCTTCCTCAAGAAAATGAATTCAGTCCCGAATCAATGTCCTCTCTTCTATCAAATTTCACCCAATTTACCCCAGGATCATTTCTTGATAAATTATTAAAAAGAAAAAGAACACTTGCTTCTTTGGAAATCGTTCTTCAAAATGGTCAAGTCCGTTTTTACGTCGCTGTCCCCAGTTCCAGTATTGAATTTTTCCGTTCTCAGATTCTCGCCCAATATAACAGTGCCATCATTAAACAGTCTCAAGAATATTTGAATCCAGATATAAAAGTTACCCAAATGGGATTATCCCGCTCTTATTATTACCCCATCAAAACCGCCAAAGATTTCAAAGATACCGATCCCTTAAATTCCGTTCTCTCCCCCATTTCCCGATCTATCAAGCCAGACGACTTTTTTGTCTATCAAATCCTTTTAGCTACCGCTTCCCGCTCTTGGCAACATTCCATTCTTTCCACCATTCAAAATGGTATTGTTGTTGATAAAGAAAAAAATATCCGTACTGCTCATCCCGACAAAGCCATATTCGAACAAAAAATTCAATTTCCCGGCCTTGAAGCTCAAATAAACTTAATTTCTAACAATCCATCTTTAATTGAAGCCGTCTCTTCCTCTTTTGGTACCTACACCTCTCCCCGTGGCAATTATCTCAAAACTCAATCTCCTGGTTTCTTTGGCAAAAATAAAATCACCACCTGCGCTCTTTCTCGCAAATTCACTCAATCACTGAAACATCAAATCTTAAATGTTGAAGAATTGGCCGCCCTCTGGCATTTCCCTGGAGCCCTAAGTAAACTTCCCAACATCGCCTGGGGTAAGAAACTTTATGCCGATCCTCCCGAAAATCTACCCATTGCCGATAATTTATCCAGTGAAGAAAAAAATAAAATAACTTTTTTTGCCAAAACCGAATTTCACAACAAAGAGACTATTTTTGGTATCGAAGAAGGTGAAGATCGTCGTCGCCATACTTATATCATTGGAAAAAGCGGTACCGGTAAAACTACTTTAATAGCCAACATGGCCATTGATGATATCCGTAAAGGCCGAGGCGTCGCCATTATCGATCCTCACGGTGATTTATGTAATACCATTTTGGATTATATTCCTTCAAATAGAATAAACGATGTCTGTTATTTTAATCCCGCCGATCCCCAATACGTCTATCCTCTCAACGTTCTCGAAGCTCAAAATGAATCTCAAAAAGAATTGGTTGCCTCCGGTGTAATTTCTATTTTTAAAAAGCTATATGGCAATGTTTCCTGGGGGCCACGATTAGAACACATTTTAAGAAACACCCTCCTTACTCTTGTCAATACTCCCGATACCAACATGACTCACATCGTTGAAATTTTGACCAACAAAAACTTTCGCGAGAAAGTCATTGCCAATTTAAAAAACCAGACTTTAATCAATTTTTGGAAAAATGAATTTGAAAAAATGGATCCAAAATTTCAACAAGAATCAATTTCTCCAATTCTCAATAAAGTTGGTCAATTTATTTCCTCAACTAACATTAGAAATACCATCGCCCACGCCAAATCTAAAGTCAATATTACCGACATAATGGACCAAAAAAAGATCCTAATTGCCGATTTAAGCAATGGTAAATTGGGCGAAGATAACTCAGCTCTTTTAGGTGCTATGTTGATTACCCAAATTCAACTCTCTGCCATGAATCGGGTTTTCCAGACATCGGATGAACGATCTGATTTTTATCTTTATGTCGACGAATTTCAAAATTTTGCCACTGAAGCTTTCATAAAAATTTTATCAGAGGCCAGAAAATTCAAATTAAATTTAATTGTCGCCAATCAATATATGGCCCAGCTCGACCGTACTATTCAAGACGCCATCTTTGGTAACGTTGGCTCCATGATGTCTTTTGTTGTCGGCAACCAGGACGCCTATGTTCTTTCCAAAGAATTTGGTCCCAATTTTCCGCCTGAAGATTTAATAAAAATTGGAAAATATCAAATAATTTGCAAACTATCCATCGATTCCGAAACCACCCAGCCCTTCTATGCCACTACCCTACCCCCACTTTCCTGCAAGAATCAACAGCGTGACAAAGTCATCCGCATCTCTAGAGAACATTGGGGAAAGAAGTTATAAACTAATTATGGAAAGCACAACTAATTTTGTTAAACCTACTAAAAATATAATCCTTTCATTAGCATTAATAACTGTGCAAATATTACCAATAATACTATTGGTAATATTTGCAAAAATGTGGATCTTTGGAAAAGGAATAGACACCATTGTACCAGCTTTCTTAACTTTCTTCCTTAGCTTCGGGATATTAGTTTTTGTAACAATTACTCAATTGCCTATATTTCTCAAAAAACATGGTTTTTCTACAGGAAAACAAATACTGACAATCATTATCGCCATAATAGCACTACTAATTATCTTACCTTTAGTTTTTAATGCATTAATAATGGATTGTTAACCCATTATTATCACGGTTTTTTCCAAGCTGCCCACTTACATTTCGGATATTTCGAACAACCATAAAACTTCCTTCCGGTTTTTGTTTTTCTTACCACTCCTGGTGCCCCACATTCTGGACATTTAAAACCAGCATCTTCCGAATATCGATCGGTAAATTTACACTCCGGAAATCTAGAACAAGAAATAAATTTTCCGAATCTTCCCAATCTAATCACCAAGTCTCCTTCTTTACACTCAGGACACTTTTTTCCTAAAGACTCCGTCTCCACTTTTACCCTGTCCGAATTATCGGTCGCTTCTTTCACCTCTTTTTCAAAATCACCATAAAACTTCTTCATCATCGTTTTCCATTCCATTTTTCCCAAAGACACCAAATCCAAATCCTCCTCCATCTCAGCCGTAAAAGGTAAAGACATAATATCATCAAAATTCTTTACTAAATATTCACAAGTCGCCTTTCCCAAACTTGTTGGCTTAAATCTTCCCTCATCTCTCTCCACATATTGCCTCATAATAATCGTTGAAATAATCGGCGCATAAGTACTCGGCCGGCCTATTCCCTGTTTTTCTAAACTTGATACCAAACTGGCATCGGTATATCTTGGTGGTGCCATTGTCTCTGACTCAATCTCTTTTATTTCCTTTAATCCCAACTTATCACCCTTATTTAATTTTGGCAAAATTTGATCCTCATGCTTTTCACCATTAATTCTCATAAAACCATCAAACAACATTCTTACCCCTCTGGCTACAAATAAACCATTACCATTAGATAGTTCTACTGTAGTATTCTCCATTCTTGCCCCTGCCCCCTGTGTAGCCACTGCTCTTTTCCAAATCAAATCATACAATTTTATTTCACGGGCATCGCTTTCAATCGAAACCAAATTAACATTTGTCGGCCTAATCGCTTCATGAGCTTCTTGAGCATTTTTGGCTGTATTTCGATAAACCCTAACCTTTGAAGACAAATATTCATTCCCGTATTTTTCTTCAATAAATTTTCTCATCTCAACCATTGCCTTATCAGAAAGATAAACAGAATCGGTTCGATGATAAGTAATTAAACCCTTTTCGTAAAGTTTTTGCGCCACACTCATTGTCTGTTTACCACTCCAACCAAATCTTCTAGCTGCCATCTGTTGCAATTTAGAAGTTGTAAAAGCCGGCAATGGTGTCTTGATTAACTCTCTTCCGCTTATTTTTTCTACTACAAATTCCTTACCCAAACCTTTAACAAAATCGGCACTCTTATCTTTATCCAGTATTGTTTTTGAAAATTTATAATCTCCATCAAATAACTTTAATTTTTCAGTAATATAAATATTTTTACCGTCAATCTTGGCTAAATCAGCCATGAACCCTTCTTTTACCAAGGCACTAATTTGATAATACTTTTCCTTTTTAAAATTTTCGATTTCTTTTTCTCTTTCGACAATCAATCTCACCGCCACTGATTGTACTCTTCCAGCACTTAAACCTCTTCTCACTTTTTTCCACAACACCGGCGACAAACTATAACCCACCACCCTATCCAATATTCTTCTGGCCTGTTGGGCATTAACTAAATCCATATCAATTTCTCGAGGGCTAGCTAAGGCCTCCATAATCGCATCCTTGGTAATTTCGTGAAAACTAACTCTTTTAGCATCACTCCGATCAATCAAATACTTCACATGCCAAGAAATTGCCTCTCCTTCACGATCAGGGTCTGAAGCCAAATAAATCTCACCCGCTTTTTTGGCCATCCTTTTTATTTCATCCACTACCTTTTTCTTTTTACCATCAACTACATAATCGACATCAAAACTTTTTAGATCCACCCCCATCTTATTCGTCGGTAAATCTCTCAAATGGCCAATAGTAGCTACTACTTCAAAATCTTTTCCTAAATATTTACTTATTGTTCGCGCCTTGGTCGGCGACTCCACAATTAAAAGCTTGGGCATTATAGTCATTGTCAATTATTGTATCAAGCCTGTCAACCCTTAATTAAAAAAATCCCCTTTTGTTTATTTGTTTCTCTATCTACTATAATCAATTGGATTTTATAATTATCATCAAATAATTTTTCCTTAGCTTCGGCAATAATATTACTTGCTGTCGGATCAAGATATTGACTATAACCAATAAATTTTCCAATCTTATCATCTTCATTCTTAAATACTCGATAAACAACCGTATCCTTCCTTGGAGATATCATCGTGTTAATCTCCACCTTCATCAAGAAATTTTTTCACCTCCCGACCCATCTCTTTAAGATTCATTTGGCCGATTATAACACAAGATCATCTACTTCCATCACTAAATTTGCCCCGTTTTTTATCAAAAAATTCGGGGCAAAACTATTTTTATCTCCAATTCTTCCAGGTATACAGTAAACATCTTTTCCCTTATCACAGGCCATTTTTGCTGTTACCAATGTTCCGCTCCTATCGTCACCTTCAATTACTAGTACTTTCTGACACAAATCAACTATTGTTTCATTTCTCTGTAAGAAACTCACCGGTTTTGGCACTGTTCCATTTTTAAACTGCGATACAACCAATCCCTTATTCGCCAAAATCCGATCATAAATCCATTTATTACTTCTAGGTGATATTACATCCACACCGCTTGCCAACACAGCAATAGTTTTTCCCTTATTATCCAAGCAAATTTTATGTGCCCAAGCATCCACCCCAAAAGCCATTCCTGAAACAATCACATATCCCGCTTTGACCAGTTCCGGTACAAATTTTTCAATCATTTCTCTACCATAATCACTCATTTCCCGACTTCCCACCACTGCAATCATTTTCTTTTCTTCTAATAATTCTTTGTTTCCCAAACAATATAGTTTTCTCATTCCTCAAACCACTCCTTTAAAAAATCGGCAACAATAGGCGCCGCAATATCCGATCCTTCTCCACCTCTTTCCACCATCACAGTAATAGAAATTTCGGGATTATCAGCTGGTGCAAAAGCCGTCAACCAAGCATGAGTATCTTTTGTTCCATCTCCCACCTCGGCTGTTCCTGTCTTGCAAGCAATTTCTGTCTTCATACTAAATAAGGGATAAGCAGTTCCTCCGGTTTTACATGCCATTTTCATTCCCTCTTTAACCACTTCTATAGTATCTCTTTTAATTTTTAGATCACGACATTCAGGTTTTTCATTACTAATTAAAGTTAAGCGACATCTTTTCCCTCCATTGGCCACAATATTTGTCATTTGAGTTACCTGCAATGGCGTTACACTTAAATCTCCTTGTCCTATCGATAAATGATAAGTATTTCCCAAAAACCATCTTTCTCCTTTGGTCTCCCTTTTCCATTTATCATCCGGCACAATCCCCGCCACTTCACCTGGTAACTCTATACCCGTTTTTTCACCATATCCAAATTTTAACGACCATTGTTTAATTCTATCTACCCCCAAATTTTCACCTAAACGATAAAAATATATATCATTGGATCTCTGCAATGCTCTATATACATCAACCATTCCCTCTGTCTTTCCATATCTCGTCCAATACCAATTATTATAAGAATATTCTCCTACTTTAATCACACCAGTATCTTCAAAACTAGTATTTTTATCTATTACCCCACTTTCTAAACCACCAGTTACCATCACTAATTTGAACACCGATCCAGGATGATATCTTCCGGAAATTGTTCTATTCATCATCGGTAAATTCTCATTATCACTCAGATAACTCTTGATCATCGAATCATTTTTGTCAAAAGAAAAATCGTTTGGATTGAAAGACGGTGAAGATGCTAAAACAATAATTTCACCGGTCTTGGGGTTAGAAACAATCAATACTGCTCTTTTATCTTCAATTAATTTATACGCCTTCTCTTGCCAATAAGCATCTATTGTTAATTTTACATCTTCTCCTGGAATTGGCTCTTCTCTCCCCAACTCTCTAACATATTTCCCTAAAGCATCAACTTCTATCATTCTTTTACCATCTTTACCTCTCAATTTACAATCAAAAATTTGTTCCACTCCTGCCCTTCCCACAAAATCTTCCAAATCTAGTTTTAAGCGACATTCTTCTCTGGTCACATCGTCTTCATTGACTTTATTTACATAACCAGACAACAAACCCAAAGCATTATTATAAGGATATTTCCGCTTAATTTCATAAGCCAAGTCTTTTCCTTCAAATTTATAACCTTTAAAATCACCTAAAGAGCCATCGGCATATTGATAATAGCTCTGAGCAATAATTCTCTCTTTTCTATCCAAAATTTTTCCTCGTGGCGAAGGAATATTTATTTCCAATAATTTGTTATCAATCGCCAAATTTTTATAATAACCATATCTCACAATTGATAATCGAGCCACTCCTCCAAGTAAAATCAATAAACTCAACCACAAACCAGTTTTAAATAAAAAATATTTACCCATTTGAAATAACCTTAATTAAGGACAACTTTTCAGGATTCTCAATCAATTCTCCACAACCTCTAATCACTGAATATTCCGGTTCATCTACCACCCTCGCTCCAATTTTTACCTCATCTTCGATCATTTTTGCCAACCCTTCAATTTTTGATCCAGATCCAACCAACATTATTCCTTTTTTTAGAATTCCGTCCATCAACTCTGGAGGAGTTTCATCCAAAACCCGGGTAACTGTTTTAACAATCTTATTTAAACTCAAACCAATCGCTTCTTTTATTTCATTACTAGTCACCTTAATACTTTTTGGTAATCCGCAAGACATATCTCTCCCTCGTACTAATCCTCCACCGGCAATTTTTATTTTTTCCGCTGTTAACTGTCCAATAATCATATTGTATTTCATTTTCAAATAACTCATCACATCTTGATTTAAGCTTTTTCCGGCAACATTAATATTTTTTCCCACTACAATTCCTCCCATCGAAACTACCGTTACTTCGGTTTTTCCGCCACCAACATCAACTATCATAGTTCCCATTGAAGTCTCCAAAGGCATTCCTCTCCCCACCGCTGATAAAACACATTGATCACACATAATCACCTGTCGCGCTCCCACTCCTTTAAATAATTCTGAAATTGCCCTTTTATTAACTTGGTTCAAAAAAGCCGGCACTCCTACCACTACTCTTGGCTTTATAATCTTAGGATATTTACCGGGAATTTCATGAATTAATTTAAAATAATACCCTATTAATTTTTCCAAAGCATCTAAATCCTGAATACTTCCATTTTTTATTGGACTCACTACTTCAATCTGCATTGGTTCTCTTTCAAACATTTCCTTGGCTTTATAACCATAAGCAATTGGTCGAGAGAAATTAAATTTTGGTGCCGATAAGCCCATCCATCTCTTTTTTTTGATCCTGGCAATCATTGTCGGTTCATTAATTATTACTCCCCGATCTTTTAAATATATCAAAGTATTACATGTACCCAAATCAACTCCAATATCCCAACTAAAATTAGAAAATAGATTACCAAACAACATCTAGTCAAGTATACTATAAATATGAATTATACTCGGACCATTAAATTTCTTTTTGGTACTCTTTTTTTTGTCACTCCTCTGATTTTTAATTCCATGAATTCAGAACTTTTTGAACTTCCCAAAATGTATTTTGTTTATTTTATAAGTACTTTAATCCTAAGTTTACACCTTATTAATGTTATCAATTATCGACAAATTCTTTTTAAAAGAAGCTTTCTTGATATTCCTCTTTTAATTTTTATTATTTCTCAAATAATTTCGACAATTTTTTCCATTGACCCTCATACCTCCATTTTTGGTTATTACTCCCGTCTTAACGGTGGACTTCTCTCTCTTCTTTCTTATGCCTTACTTTATTTGATTTTAGTCGTCTATCTTGATAATAAATTAAAAAAAGAAATACTTATATTTTCCTTAATATCAGGCATAATAGTTGCAACATATGGTATTTTGGAACATTTCGGTATCGATAAACATATCTGGATTCAGGATGTTCAAAACCGAGTCTTTTCCACTCTTGGACAACCAAATTGGCTAGCCGCCTATCTTTGTATTCTTATCGCCCTATTTTTTGATTCCCCTTTTGCAATTCTTTTTTTCTTTTGTCTAATTTTTACTCGTTCCAAAACCGGAATTATTGCTTCAATTCTCATTCTCCCTTTCTTATTAGGTAAATCAAAAGTTCGTCTTATTAATAGTCTTCTTTTAATATCTCTAGTTGCTTTCTTTTTTCTCAACAAAAAACCTAATCTACCCACTACGCCAAATCTCAACATTACCGCTTCCGAAAATATTAGAAAAATTGTCTGGCAAGGAGCTATCGATCTCTACAAAAGATACCCTCTTATTGGTACCGGTGTCGAATCTTTCGCTTATAGTTATTACTGGACCCGTCCCGCCTCCCATAATTTAACTTCAGAATGGGAATATCTTTATAACAAAGCTCATAACGAATATATTAACTATCTAGCCACAACCGGCACCTTCGGTTTTATTTCCTATTCGATAATTATTATTAGCTCTCTCTTTCAATTTTTCAAGAAAAAACAATTTATTTATCTGGCTGCCTATCTATCCATACTCATTACCAATTTTTCAGGATTTTCTGTTGTTGTTATTTCTCTTTATTTTTATTTATTACCTGCTCTCCTTTCCAATGAAAAATAAAATCCTCACTTTCGTTGTCATCCTCTCAACAGTCTATCTATTAAAATCTATCGTCTCCTTTTATTGCGCCGATATTGCTTTTAATCGTTACGATTATTACACCGCCATCGCTCTCAATCCCACTGAACCGACTTATTATTCCCAATTAGGACTCATATTAGCTCAAGACAACAATCTTCAAGCTATCAAATACTCCGACAAGGCCGTTTCTATCTCTCCTGCCAATCTCAATATTTTAAAAGAAAGAGCTCAGACTTTCTTTTACTTCTCCAATATTGATACTAAATACTATCTTAAAAGTCTTACTACCCTGGAAACTATCAGCCGACTCGCTCCAACTGATCCAAAAATTCCCTGGTTAATTGGCCAATTTCTGCAAGCCGCCGGCAAAAACGAAGAAGCTATTCCTTTTTATCAAAATGCTGTTCAATTAAAAGATAATTACGACGACGCCCATTTTGCTCTTGGAAAAATTTACTATGCTCAAAAAAAATACGATCTCGCCAAAAAATACTTAGAAAAAACTATTTCTATTGCTCCACTAAACTCTCAAGCCCAATCTCTTCTTTCTTCTCTCCCTTAATTCGATAAACCCGCCCCTGACTCTCTTTAATTCTATCGATAAGCAAAATACCATTTAAATGATCCAATTCGTGTTGAAAAACAATGGCTTCAAAACCTTCCATTATTTTTTTTCCATCCAACCACTCAACTTCTATTTTATAAAATCTCTTAACCGTCCCAAAAATATTTGGAAAAGACAAACATCCTTCCAGAAAATCTTCTTCCTGATTATTGTCCGTCAAAACTAACTTCAAAAACTGTTTTTCTCCCCAAGTTTGAACAATTTTTGGGTTTATATATATATCCACCCTACCTTTCTCGCCTTTAATTCCAAAAAAATTATCATTCCAACCCATCTGAGGTGCTGCTAAACCAGCCGCATTATTACAATTCGTCAAATATTTTTTCAAACGAACAATTCTTTTTTTTAAGTCACCATCAACACTCTTAATTTCAGTTGTTACTTCTCTTAATATTTTATTGGGATAAACCTTAATTTCATCCATATCCCTATTTTACCAAATAAAAGATATAATTGACTATGACTCGAGTAGTATTTTTTGGTTCCTCTGCTCATTCTTTAATTGTTTTAAAATCACTTCAAACAATTGATTTTATTGATCTGGTTGCCGTTGTTACCAAAATTGATAAACCAGAACCAAATCCAGTTGCCTTATTTTCCAAAAAAAATAATATTCCGCTTTTACAAACCGATACTTTTGATCAAAACTTTTTTACAATTTATAAAAAATTAAAACCTGATTTAGTTATTGTTGTTGCTTACGGTCCTCCCTATTTTACCGCTGATATGATTAATTTACCAAAATACAAAATTATTAATATTCATCCTTCTCCCCTACCAAAATACCGTGGTGCCACCCCCGCTCCTTGGCAAATCATTAATGGAGAAAATACCTCAGCTATCAGCTTTTTTCAATTAGACGAACTTCCTGATCATGGTCCAATTATTACTCAAATTCCATTTTCAATTTCTAAAACAGAAACTTCATTTTCTTTCTATCAAAAAGCTTTCGATCTTGCCGCAAAAAATCTTAATACGGTTTTGGATAACTATTTTAAAAACCCGAAAAAACTGACTTTTCAAGATCATTCACAAAAATCTTATTTTCCCAAACTATCCAGAGATATTGCAAAAATAAATTGGCAAAATGATATAAATAAAATTGAAAGATTTATTCGCGCTATGTACGATTGGCCGATAGCTTGGACAAATGTTACAAACCAAAAAAATCAAATTTTAAAAATGAAAATTTTTTCTAGCGAAATAGTCAATTCAAAATTATCCTTACTTACTGTACAAATTGAAGGTAAAAATCAAATTTCATGGAAAGAAATAGCAAAATATTACAAAATTGTCACTTAAAATATTGCCTATTATAAGGCAATATATTAGCACCATTTTTCCAACATTAAATATTTTTTTTATATTTTTTTAGCTTATAAATAGGTATATTTTGCCAATAAATAGGAAGAAAAAAATTTGACATAATTTTAATAAAGTATTTAATTAAATATAAGGAGGAAAATTATGGCCAAAAAAAAGGTAAAAAAAGTAAAAAAAGTCAAAAAAGTAAAGAAAGTAAAAAAGGCAAAAAAAGCCAAAAAAAAGTAATTGAGATTAAATTCTCACCTTAAAAACGGTGTTTTCATTTTTTTGAAGATGCCGTTTTTTGTTGATCTTTAATTTCCTTCTTCATTCTCTTTATACACTTTGTACAGAAATTACCGGATATTTTTTCTTTGCCAACAGTTAAAGTAATCTTTTGAATATTAGCCTTGTAAGCTTTTGGCGTTCTATTTTGGGCATGGGATCGGTTTTGCAACATCACCGTTCCTTTTTTGCATAAACTACATGTTCTCATGGGGTATACTATACCAGATATGTCCGTATTTTTAAATAGTACAATAAATAGCGTCATTGCTTTAATCATCGCCATCACTATTCATGAGTTTTCTCATGCCTGGGCTGCTGATCGTCTCGGCGACCCCACTCCCCGATCACGTGGACGTTTAACCCTCAATCCTCTAGCTCATCTCGATCCAATCGGCACTCTTATGTTATTTATAGCCCATTTTGGCTGGGGCAAACCTGTTCCCATCGATCCATATAACCTTCGTCACCCCAAACGTGACTATCTCTATATTGCTCTAGCCGGACCAATTAGTAATATTCTTCTGGCTATTTTTGTCACCCTTCTTTCAAAAATATTTTTTATTCCTCTTTTTCTATATCTCATCATAATTAACCTTTCATTAGCTATTTTTAATCTTCTCCCCTTTCACCCCCTCGATGGTTCTCATATTTTCCCTGATTTATTTCCAGGAAACACAGGTTATATTATTTTGATATTTTTAATTATGCCAATCTTTAATAACAATTCTCTTATTTCTTATCTGATTTCACCGGTAATAAACTTTTGTTTAAATCTTCTAGCAATGATTTGATTTCTTTTTGAGAAAACCCGTGTACCATTGCTCCTTCTTCTAATGTCTCTCCTCCAGCTGCCATACATCCAACACAATGAAAACCATATTTGTTGACCAAAATATCGGCCACTTTTGGAAATTTTTCGATCAATTCACCTATTAATATGTTTTTCTTGATCAAATTCATAGTATAATTATCTTAACCTACCGAGAGCATATCTCCAAGAAGGTGTTTTTTCTAGCTAACCTTCTTTAATGGATTGCGTGTTCCAAAAGTGTCTTTGACATTTAGGATAGCTTTCCACCACGTTTTTTAGCGTGGAAAAGCCAGTATTGGAGTAAACTTCCGGTGGGGGTTTTTTGATATAATCCATTAAATATGCCTCTCTAGCTCAATGGCAGAGCAGCGGTTTTGTAAACCGTCGATTGGAGTTCGATTCTCCGGAGAGGCTCACTTTATATTACACTTCCTGTCATAACACTTGCACTGGGTACATTTTTTGTATCCATCGGCATTTATTACCTTTATAATATCCCGGGCCATATTTACACACATTATCTTTCCGTCAATCAAAACACATGCCTTTTTCGCTTTAATAAAATTTAATACATCACCAGTCCGAGTTGTAATGATTACTTTATTTATCCCCTCTTTTATAATTCTTTTGGTTTCTTTATCAATTATTTTCGGCTCATCCAACAACAAAACTCCTTTTTTGTTTTTATATCCTTCTAAAAATTTAGTTTTTCCACTATTTTTTGGCCCAAAAACTATCAATATTTCACCATTATCTAATTCCAAATCAGTCCCTTCAATCTTTAGCATCTTAATACATTTTATCACTATACCCAAAAATTGGCGGAGGGTAGAGGATTCGAACCCCTGAAGGCTTGCGCCCACTGGTTTTCAAAACCAGCGCCATAACCACTCGGCCAACCCTCCTACGCTAAAGCTTCGGAGGGCGAAGCCCTCCTACTTTCCGGAGCCCAGAAAGGAACTTGAATCCTTGACCTTCCCCTTACCAAGGGGATGCTCTACCAACTGAGCTATCTGGGCATTTAACGCTATATTCTATCAAAAATATCAATATAATTGCACCCTAAAAATAGTATATACTCTAATCTGCTATAATTCTCCTTATCTATGAAAAAGCCCAACCTGCCTGATATCGATATTCATGTTCCCACCTCTGGAAACGAATTATTGATAAAAGCTCTCAAAAACATCAACAATAACAAACAAATCAATACCCTCTGGCGTGTCGTCAACATCAACGCTATTGATCGTCTCGGCATGGCCGATCACGGACCGGTTCATGTCCAAATCGTTGCCAATATTGCCCTCAAACTAACCCGCATGTTGACCGAAAATAAAATCCAAATGTCTCTAGTAAGAGATTATAATCTATCACAAAACCACGCCGAATTAGTTGTTGTCTTGGGTAGTCTTTTACACGATTTAGGTATGACTATTAGTCGTGATGGTCATGAAGAATATTCCCTTTTCCTTGCCAATAATCTACTCTATCAAATTCTTGATTTTCTTCCAATCGACGAACAAACAATTATTGCCTCAGAAGTCCTCCACTCCATCATTAGTCACCGTTCCGGCGGTCATCCTCTCACTATTGAAGCTGGAATTGTCCGTGTCGCCGATGCTCTTGATATGAGCAAAGGTCGTTCTCGCATTCCTTACGAAAAAGGAGAAATGAATATTTATTCCATTTCCGCTTCGGCTGTCGAAAACATCCAAATCACCAAAGGAAAAGATAAACCTATCCAAATAAATGTTTCCATGAACAACTCCTCTGGTATTTTTCAACTTGATGAATTATTAAAAAAGAAAATTGCTCATTCCGGTATCGAAAAATATATTTCCGTCCGTGCCTGTATCTCTCAAACCAAAGAAAAGAAACTTCTCTCCGAATACAACATTCAATAAGCTCTACCACCCTCTCTTGCCTCAAGTGAAATATCATTTCGGTGTAAATGACTAGTAATTTGTTTATTACTATTCACTCTTAATGCCACAGCTTGTTTTTTTCTTTCCTCTTCCCTTTTTTCCTCGTTAATAATTTCTATCTCCTTAATAAAAATTCCCGGAAAAAGTACACTCTCCATTTTTACCTTAGCCTGCCATTTATCATGACATGACAAGCCGTAAGGATTTTCCTTAAATCTTTTTCTCTCCCGACTTAGACAAAGTGGTGTAATATTTTCTGCATCTTGCCTGGAACCACCATATTCAATAGGAAAAATATGATGCAAATCTAATTCAAGCTCATTTGTGCCACAATCTTGACAATAACCTCCGTTATAAATATAAATTGCATCTCTTAGTAAACTATAATCTTCATCAACCCATCTGCCTTGTTTTCCACCGGTCTTATTATTATCTGATTTCTTTTTTTTAGCTTTTACCTCTGACATAATTATTGCCAATTCTTCCTTACTATACAGTCCGTTAACAAAAACCACTTCAATATCCACTCTCTTATCAAGTTTTGACAACACTCTAGCTGTTTCTTTTTTGCTCTTACTAATATCATCATTTTCAAATAAAATTTCGATTTTGCCCTTCCTTACCCGCATCGTCCCAAAATCATAATTAATATTCTCCAAAATGTCTTTATAACGTTCCAATGGTTTTCCTGGTAATTGAATATCGGACATTTCCATTATTTTCAAATGACTATGGTCTAAACAAGCTGGTTCATTGACAAACAATTTATCTTTTACCCGCACAAATTTCATTAAACGATATCCATCCAAATTTCTTGATTCCAACCTCATTGTAACTTTATACCATGTTAAACTTAATTAATGAATATCCAAATTTACTCTGAGGGGATTGAACTCTCCGACAGTATGCGTTTCATTATCAACGAAAAATTAGCCAATCCTTTAGAAAAATATTTAACCCATCTCGCACCCGACCAAAAAAATGTCCAACTCCATATCATCAAAGAAAACCCGGACAATTTCAAGGTAAACTTTTCTATGAATAATATTTACTCCGAAGCTCGTCATATTAATTTTGAGTCAGCCATAGTTGATCTCCGAGAACAATTAGAAAAACAAATTAAAAAAATCGAACACAAATGAACCCTGGCCTTATTATTCCACTCATCTATCAACTTCTTACCGCCTATCAACCTCGGACCAATAGTCAGATGAGTATCGCCATCCCCACACCAATTTCACCCGCTTTATCCGCCGAAGTGACAACGACGGCGGGCCCCACCCCCACTTTCACCCCACGCAACATCGGTGGTCTCGGAAAAAGTATATCAATTGCTATTATCGGTGATTCCATGATCGAAATTCTTAAACCCGATCTTCCTACTCTAAAAAATTCTCTCAATCAATATTTCCCAGATTATCCATTTGTTTTTTATAATCTTGGTTATCCTTCTCAAAATATCGAATACGCTCAAAAAAAACTACAAGAAGACCTTTTTTCCAAAAACCCCGACATTGTTATCATAGAATCATTTGCCTACAATAATTTTGGCAATACTCAAGAAAATATCAATCGCCATTGGCTAGATCTTGGAGCCATGACTACCAGAATCAAGAAAGAATTGCCCAATGCCAAAATAATTATTGCTGCCACCATTGCTCCCAATTCCATAACCTTTTGTAATAGTTGCCAAGAAAAATTTTCCAGCCTAGAAAAAATTGAAAAAACCAAAACTATCAAGCTATATATCCAAAACGCAATTAATTTTGCCAACTCGCAAGGTTTCCCTCTTGCCAACGCCTACCAATACACTCTTTCTTCCAGCAATGAAGGCTTACCAGAATTCATAAGCGATGATTCTATCCACCCTTCTGAACTCGGTGCTCAACTTTTTTCCGACGTCATTGCCAAAACAATTTTTGATAATAATCTGTTATAATACCCACTATGGCAAAAGCAAAGAAAACTCCACGAATTCTATTGGCTCTCCTCTGTTCAGTCTGCGGAGCCCAAAATTATCTTACCGAAAAAAACAAAACTAATACTCCCGATAAACTAAAATTTATCAAATACTGTAATTGGTGCAAAAAACGAACCGAGCACAAAGAATCTTCTAAATTAAAGTAAAATTTTTTCTTCGATCTGTTTATAAAGCTCTTCTAAACTCCCATTATTTGTCAAAACATAATCTGCCCTTTTCATACAGGCAAAAATATTCATTTTATTTGGATCTTCGTTCTCCGTTTCCAATTTTTCCATTTCTCTAAATTTCTCATAACTGATCTTATCTGTATCAGACCCCCGCTTCACCACCCTTTCATATCTAATTTCAGGATCGGCATCCACTGCCAACAGTTTAAAATCACCTTTATTTTTTAACGATTCGATTTCCCCAACAGTTCGGATACTTTCAATTATACAATCCCCTCCGGTTTTGGCCGCTTCTTCATATAACAAATCCGTTATCGCACTCGGACCATATTTTTCTCTCAATTCATTCCCTTTATTTATCAAATTTTCTCTATCCGCCACCTTACCTTCTTTTTCCAATAATTTTGTAATATATGCTCTGGCTGAAAAATGTCTGAATCCCTTGTTTTGAACCAAATAATCAACTACCGTTCCTTTCCCGGCCCCGTTTGTTCCTGTTATTCCTATTATTAGCATGGCAGGCTTGCCAGGAGTCGCCCCGCAACGGCGGGGTTGGAGACCTGTTTGTAAACAAGAATATTGTTGCTCTTTTTCATCTGCAGGCTTGCCAAGAGTCGCCCCGCAACGGCGGGGTTGGAGACCTACTTGCCTGCAGGCTTGCCAGGAGTCGAACCTGGAAAAGCAGTTTTGGAGACTGCTGTGATACCATTTCACCACAAGCCTAATTTTAAAAGACTGCCGTGATACCACCTGCCTGCCGGCAGGCAGGTTTCACCACAAGCCTAAAAGAAGTGGACCTGAGGGGAATCGAACCCCTGTCACAACTATGCCATAGTCGTGTACTGCCACTATACTACAGGCCCTTATTTTGGCATAAAATTTCTGAAATTGTCTTAATTTCCCAAAAGACATTTGCAGAAAAATACTCTATTCGGCAAACTCCCTTATAATCATACTTTCTCGTCTTTTTACCCACAGTTCTAGGATCTATTCTAGCCCTATAAAATTGAACCAAAGGTATTTTGGTAACCCTTGACCAAAATTTTTCTAATTCTTCAATGTTCTGGTCTGCTCGACCCTGGAAAGTACATCTGAGCTTACTTTCGTCTATATTATAACAGTATCGTAATAATTTTAGAAACAGTCTAATTATAGATGGATTTGAATTGCCAAAAACCAAAGAGCCTTTGGATGTCTTAGATCCCTCACCTAAAAATAATACCGCCAATGCAATTAAAGCAGTATTTTTATCTCTTAATTTTTCAAACAAATAAAACATTCTATTTTGTATTTCATAAAAATATGTCTTTCTTTTTTCTCTATTTCTTTTCAATGCAATTTTTCTCCCCTCAGCCCTATTTATAATATTTAATTTTTCAATCTTTTCATGGTAAGTTTTTGGCAATACAACACCTTTACACCAATATGACAAAGTACTTTTAGGTATATTTAAATTCAAAATCTTATTGATTTCCGAATATGTCTTACCTACTTTCCTTAAATTAATTATTTTTTCTCTCATAATTAATTATACCCCAATCCTCCCACATGTGAACAAGTTATCTCTTTCTTAAAACCTTTTCTGCAGTTTTTACTAAATTTTCTGTCGTATCAAAATAAGTTTCCCTGCTAACAATCTCCACCAAATCAACCAATTTTCTTCCTTTTACTCTCATAATCACCTCTTTTTGATAAAGATGATGTTGATTAGTATCATAATAATAACCTTCATCTTCATATTCAAAACCAATCATTTCCGGTAAATTTCCCCTTTTCTTTAAATCCACTATAAAACCTTGTCGATAAGGCACCAATTCATATTCCAAAGCTTCTTTTTTAGCTCTACTTTTCGACATAAGTTCACACCAATTTCCCATTACCTGACTTGCCAATCTTATCTCATCCTCTTTTGGGTCCATTCCCATCTTTCCAAATTCTTCAATTAACCCAGCAGTTATCTGTACTATCCCGGAAAAAATATATTCTATTTTTCTTTGAGAAAAACCTTTCAGACCTCCTTCTAAATATTTCTCTCTTAAATTTCTTCCTTCTTCTACCGAAATACCAACAGTTTCACATAATCTAATATACGAACCAAACAATTTATTTAAATCTCCCCTTATCTCTCTGTGCCAGGCCTCATCCGCCACTTTTTTGTAATCAATTATTTCCTGTGCATTCATTGGTCCCAATTATAACCCAAAGATAGAAATAATAAAAGAAATTTCGAAATTATGTTTTTTCAAGCCTTCAACCTGTCCCACAGATTGACCAACGAGAATAAAAGCAGTCAAAAATTTTTACTTAAAAATTGAATAAAAATTAAGAATTAATAATTAAAAATTAAAATTATGTGTTAACATAATTTCATATATGATTACCAAAGCTGTCATTACCGCCGCCGGACGCGGCACCCGTTTTCTTCCTGCCGTTAAATATTATCCCAAAGAACTTCTTCCAATAATGGATAAACCCAATATCCAAATTCTAGTTGAAGAGATTATCGCCGCCGGTATAAAAGAAATTTGTATTGTCCATCGTCCAGGCGATCAAGCCATAAAAGGATTTTTTACACCCGATCCAGTCCTCGAACAATATCTCAAAGACAACAATAAATTAGAATTCTTGGCCAGTCTCCAAAAAATTTGGGATACTGCCAAAATCTATTTTGTCGCCCAAAGCGACGAGCTCCCTTATGGCAACGCCTCCCCTGCTCTCGCCGCCAAAGATTTTATCGGTAACGATGATTTTGCCTATATATTGGGCGATGATCTCATCATCGAAGATCAAATCGGTACTTATTTAAAGAAAATGATTGACACTTTTGAAAAGTATAATTGCGATGCCGTCATTTCCACACAGGAAATGCCCACTGCCGAAATGAAACGTTACGGCGCCGTCGTTCCAACTCTCAATTCCTCTATTCCTAATCAAATAAGTGAATTACTTGAAAAAACCGACCCACCGCCATCCAATTTTGCCGTTGTCGGTCGCTATGTCGTCAAAAACAAAATAATGGATGTTATTTCTTCCCAAGGCACATCCAAAGATGGCGAATTATGGTTTGCCGATGCTCTCAACACCCTAGCCAAAACTGGTCTAGCTACTCACGAACCGATTACCAATGGAGTTTGGATGACTACCGGCGATCCCATCCGTTGGCTCAAAGCCAACATCGCCCTTGCTCTAAAAGATCCTAGGTATGAGGACGAGTTGAAAGAGTACCTATCTTCGCTTTAAACCCCTCTGTCCTTACGGACATCTCCCCTTGACAGGGGCGAAACACATAATTCAATTTCTCTTTGTTTAATTTTTATTATTAAATCCTGATAAACACCATCAATATTATCTAATATTTGTTCATTTCTATATCTAATTGTTTTTATTCCCCTTTGTTCTAAATACAAATCCCTTTCATTGTCCAGGTATTTCTTTGTATCATGTGAATCACCATCTATTTCTATGGCTAACAGCAATTTAGAACAATAAAAATCAAGAATAAATCTACCAATTGGCTTTTGTCTAGTGAATTTTTCTTTAACTTTTCTATTTCTAAACAATACTTGCCAAACCCTATTTTCCGATTCGGTTGGTTCTTTTCTATTCTTTCTGGCTATTTCACGCAGTAAATCCAAATACCTCATATGAAATTTCTGCGTTCTGGCTTCTACCGGAGCTCTATATTTCATTACTAAAATTACTAATGTCCTGCTCCCCTGTCAAGGGGAGCTCCCGCCTAGGCGGGTGAGGGGTTTTCCTCATAATCTAGTACTTTCTGATATTTTGTAGTACAATACCTCACAATATTGAATTGAAAAATATTTGCATTTTTCAAAATTCAACACTGTCATCTGTCCAGTTCTTTAAAAACCAATTTAGGGTTCGTTTTTTTTCTGTTCGAAAATCTGTGCGCACAGGAGGTGCTTTAGTGAAAAAAAGTTTTATTGCTTTATGCATTATCACCGGCATTGGGATAGCATTTTTTGTTATACCCAACATCTACATTCAATACTCAAGACCTATTGAGATCGCCAAGGCCGACGCTGCTCCACCCGAAAAAGGGTCCGCATCCGATGAAAGTGTTACCCTCAATGAGGATAAATCTTCTCTCGTTAACAATGTGGTTGACGGTCCTCTTACGTATGACCTTCCACCGGAAGTAAGCAATGCTACCGCGTATTCAAACATTGAGTGGAACGATTTCATCAAACAAACCATCGCATATCCATGCACCGAATTCGATATAGTCAATGTCGATCCCGGTTATGTTGTTCAAATGAAAGCAGTCATGTTTTTTAAATACCAGGATAGGAAATATAAAAGATGGTTTTGCATCCAACCTGGTACAATTATCCACCTCGTTCCTGGTCGGTACTTCTTCCCAAAATGCCATACGGAATTCTATAAAAAGGTTAAACTTTTTCCTGGCGAAGACGCCCTCAAACACTGTAAAATCGAGGTTTACAATCTGGACCGCATTGTGTTTACTCAACAAGCAATTCTCGAAAGTTATAGAGTATACGAAACTTATTTCGAGAATCCACTGTTTTTTCCCAGTAAAGGCTTCTGATCATCCGGTTTTATCCCTAAATTGGTTTCGGCAGGAACAAAACATTAAAAATAAGAAGTTTTGAGCTACCGCTCTTAATTTTTTATCTTTTTTGTTTTGTTTCCTGCCTTGTTTTTTATCTGCAACACTATCCCATAATCTTGACTTTTTGAACTTATTATGATAGAATCCCCTACCTAAATGATCATAGCGATCATCGAAGGTACGTAC